>NZ_JAURUY010000007.1:0-168962 GCF_030803485.1 Curtobacterium sp. 260
ACCCCTTCTGTTGGTGTTACCCTGGTTGTTTCCCGCGCGGCCTCCGGTGCCCCTGTTGGGCCCCCCCCCCCCGCCCCCCCCCCGGGGGGGGGGGGGGGGGGGGGGCCCGCCCCCCCCCCCGCCTCCCGTCCGTCAGGAGACCGCCATCAGTCCGCAGCGGCCGCCTGCACCTGCCGCTGCACCCGACCGAGCATGCCGACCATGCCCCGGATCCGCAGCGGGCTGACCGCCTCGGTGAGTCCGAGCGTCAGCGGGTAGTCCACCGGGACCGCCAGGACCTCGGGTGCGGACAACCCGGACAGCCCCTGCGCCAGGATCGACGCGAAGCCGCGGGTGGTCGGTGCCTCGCGTGGCGCCGTCGCGTGCATCCGGACCACGTCCGGCGCATCGCCCTCCGCACCCACCGTGACGGTGATGAAGACGGGGGACTGGCACTCCTCGACACGCTCGAGCTCGTCCTCGTGCCCCTGCAGCCGCTCGGGCAGCGCGGGGAGCTCGTCGGAGAACTCGAGGAGCAGCTGGAGGCGGTCCTGCTGCGAGAGTTCGAGGAAGTCGTCGCGGATCTCGGCGAGGGGGCGGGGGAGTTCGGTGCTCATCGGGTGGGAACGGTACCCGGCTCGGTGCCCGTGGCGATCGGGACGCGCACGGCGCTGCCCCACTCGGTCCACGAACCGTCGTAGTTGCGGACGTTGTCGTAGCCGAGCAGGTGCTGCAGCACGAACCAGGTGTGGCTCGAGCGCTCGCCGATGCGGCAGTAGGCGATGACCTCGTCGGCACCCCCGATGCCGGCGCCGTCGCGGTAGACGGCGTCCAGTTCCTGCCGGCTCTTGAACGTGCCGTCGGGAGCGGCCGCGGTGGCCCAGGGGATGTTCACGGCGGTCGGGACGTGTCCGGCGCGCAGGGCGCCCTCCTCCGGGTAGTCCGGGGCCGTGGTGCGCTCGCCGGAGTACTCGGGTGCGCTGCGCACGTCGATGAGCGGCTTGCCGAGGTGCTCGAGCACGTCCTCCTTGAAGGCGCGGACCTGCTCGTCGCGGCGCTCCACGACGGGGTACTCGACCGGGGTGACCTCGGTACGGTCGGTCGTGACCGCGCGGTCCTCGGCGATCCACTTCGCCCGGCCACCGTCGAGCAGCCGGACGTCCTCGTGGCCGAACAGCGTGAACACCCAGAGGGCGTACGCGGCCCACCAGTTGTTCTTGTCGCCGTAGATCACGACGGTGGTGTCGCGGCCGATGCCCTTGCCGCCGACGAGCCGGGCGAAGGCCTCGCCGTCGATGTAGTCGCGCTGGACGGGGTCGTTGAGGTCGGTGTGCCAGTCGATCTTCACCGCGCCGGGGACGTGGCCCGTCTCGTAGAGCAGGACGTCCTCGTCGGACTCGACGACCACGAGGTCGGGGGACCCGGTACCGGCGTCGAGCTGCTCCTGGAGCCACTCGGTCGACACCAGGCGCTCGGGGTGGGCGTAGGCGGCGAACTTCTCGGACGGGTCGACCGGTGCGGTCATCGGGGGTACCTCCAGGCTGCGGGACGAGCGGGGCGGGCGAGGCATAGGATCGGTCCTCGGTGCCCGCGGGCAACGGTACGCGGACGTACCGACCGCCACCTGCAACGTGACACCGCACGACATGCTTCCCGGAGGGGCCACACTTGCCTGCACACCTCGTCGACCGTGATCCGCAGGTGACGCCGCAGCAGATGGCCGCAGCGCTCGTCCCGCCGCCGCAGTTCGCCGACGCGTCGTTCGCCAGCTACCGGCCGGACCCCGAGTACCCGTCGCAGGCGGCGGTGCGCGACGCGGTCGAGGCCTTCGTCGCGACACGGCCGGAGCCAGCGCGGCGCGGCCTGTTCGGCCGCCGCCGCGAACCGGTCCAGTCGGCGCGCTCCGGCGTGTACCTGGACGGCGGGTTCGGCGTCGGCAAGACGCACCTGCTCGCCGCGGCGTACCACGCGGAGCCGTCGCGGAAGACGTTCGGCACGTTCATCGAGTACACAGCGCTCGTCGGCGCGCTCGGGTTCCAGGGCACGGTCGACCTGCTCCGCGGGACATCCCTGGTGTGCATCGACGAGTTCGAGCTCGACGACCCGGGCGACACGATGGTGATGACCCGACTCATCAAGGAGCTGTCCGAGTCGGGCACGCGTTTCGCGGCGACGTCGAACACCCCGCCCGGTGCGCTGGGCGAGGGCCGGTTCGCCGCGCAGGACTTCCTGCGCGAGATCCAGGCGATGTCCGACCGGTTCGAGACGATGCGGATCGACGGGCTCGACTACCGCCGTCGGGCCGTGGACGAGTCGGCGCGGGTGGTCGAGGACGTCGTCGGTGCACTGCCCGGTGGGGCGACGACGCTCGACGACTTCCGTGCGGTCGTGGACCACCTGGCGACCGTGCACCCGTCGAAGTACGTCGCGCTGGTGGACGGGCTCGACGCCGTCGGGCTCACCGACGTGCAGGCGTTCACCGACCAGACCGACGCACTGCGCTGGGTGGCGCTCGTCGACCGCCTCTACGACGCGCAGGTGCGCATCGTCGCGTCCGGTACGCCGCTCGACCAGGTGTACCCGCAGGCGATGCTCGACGGGGGCTACCGCAAGAAGTACCTGCGGGCCGCGTCGCGCGTGGTCGCGCTGTCCCGCGCGGCCGACTGAGCCACCGTCGGACGGGAGGCCCGTGGCGACACCGCCACGGGCCTCCCGTCCGACGCGCGCGACCGTCCGGCCCTCGCGGCGTCCCGTCAGCGGTGTCGGACCCGTCATCCGGTGTCCGGAAACACACCGTTCACACGGGAGCTTCACGCGTTACACCCGCGAAACACATCGTGCTCCCTCGCGAAACGTCGTGTCGCCAGACTCGTCAGCACCCGAGGGCGGTCCCGAGAGCCGCACTGCAATCGCGAGAGGTGAACAGATGCTTGATCAGGGCAACACGGCATTCGTGTTGATCATGGCGGCGCTGGTGTTGTTCATGACACCCGGCCTGGCCTTCTTCTACGGCGGCCTGGTGAAGGCCAAGTCCGTCATCAGTATGATGATGATGTCCTTCGGAGCGATCGCCCTGGTCGGCGTCCTCTGGGTGCTCTACGGCTACGCGATCGCCTTCGCGAACCACGGCGAGGGCACGAACGTCGCGGGCATCGTCGGGTTCTTCAGCATCGACTGGAACCAGATCGGCCTCGGCCAGGCGTTCGAGGAGGCCAAGGCCTCGACGATCGACGCCGCGTACCCGTCGATGGCGTTCGTCGGCTTCCAGGCCACGTTCGCGATCATCACCGTCGCCCTGATCTCCGGTGCGATCGCCGACCGCGCGAAGTTCGGCGCGTGGATGATCTTCGCCGGCGTCTGGGTCACCGTCGTCTACTTCCCGGTCGCCTCCTGGGTCTTCAACCTCACCTCGGGCATGTTCGCCACGTGGGGCGTCATCGACTTCGCCGGTGGCACCGCGGTGCACATCAACGCCGGCGCCGCGGGTCTCGCCCTGGCGCTCGTGCTCGGCAAGCGCGTCGGCTTCGCCAAGGGCGCGCACAAGCCGCACAACCCGCCCTTCGTGCTCCTCGGTGCGGCCATCCTCTGGTTCGGCTGGTTCGGCTTCAACGCCGGCTCGGAGGGCGCCGCTGACGGCATCGCTGCCCTCGCCTGGGTGAACACGCTCGCCGCTCCGGCCGCCGCGATCCTCGGGTGGCTCCTCATCGAGAAGCTCAAGGACGGCAAGGCCACCTCCGTCGGTGCCGCCTCGGGTGCCGTCGCCGGTCTCGTCGCGATCACCCCGGCCTGCGCCGCGCTCACCCCGGGCTGGGGCATCCTGCTCGGCTTCCTCGCCGGTGTGGTCTGCTGCTTCGCGATCGACCTCAAGTACAAGCTCGGCTTCGACGACTCGCTCGACGTCGTGGGCGTCCACCTCGTCGGCGGCATCTTCGGCACGCTCTACCTCGGCTTCTTCGCCGACGACACCGGTCTCATCTACTCGGGCTCCTTCGAGCAGCTCGGCAAGCAGGCCGTCGCCGCCGCAGCCGTCCTCGTCTACTCGTTCGTCCTGGCCTTCGTGATCGGCTTCGCCATCGAGAAGACGATCGGCTTCCGCGTGAAGACCGAGGACGAGGTCGCCGGCATCGACACCGCGGTCCACGGTGAAGAGGGCTACGTCCTCTACGAGGAGCGCGACGAGACCCCGGTCTCGGTCCGCTAGACACCGCACCACCCGTACGGACGACGGGCCCCGCGCACACAGCAGGCGCGGGGCCCGTCGTCGTGGGCGGGGCCCGTCACAGTGGTCGCGACCACGGCGCGTGGCGCCGATCACGGACGGGAGGCGCGGTGCGGGGCGCCTGCCACGGACGGGAGGCGCGGTGCGGGGCGGACCCGCACCGCGCCTCCCGTCCGGTGGTCGCGACCACGGCGCGTGGTGCGCCGTTCTGTCAGGTCACCAGGCGTAGTCCTCCGGCGAGGTGTCGTGGCCCGGGAAGATCTCGTCGAGCCGGTCGAGGGCGCGCTGGTCGAGTCGGATGTCGACGGCGCGCACCGCGGACTCCCACTGCTCCATCGTGCGCGGGCCGGTGATCGGCGCCGTCACACCGGGCTGGTGCAGCAGCCACGCCAGGGCCAGCTCGCCCGGGGTGTGACCGAGCTCCTTCGCGAGCGACTCGTACGCGGTGAGCTGGTCGCGGTGTCCCTCGACGTACTCCGCGCTGCGGCCGGACAGGCGGCGGGAGCCGTTCTCGGTCTTCTCGATGACCCCGCCGAGCAGTCCGCCCTGCAACGGCGACCACGGGATGATCCCGAGGCCGTACTCACGGGCGGCGGGCAGGACCTCGCGCTCGACGTCGCGCACGACGAGGTTGTAGATCGACTGCTCGCTCACCAGGCCGAGGCTGCCCCGGCGTACGGCTGCCTCCTGCGCCTGCGCGATGTGCCACCCGGCGAAGTTCGACGAGCCGACGTAGAGCACCTTGCCCTGCTGCACGGCGACGTCGATCGCCTGCCAGATCTCGTCCCACGGGGTCGCCCGGTCGACGTGGTGGAACTGGTACAGGTCGACGTGGTCGGTCTGCAGCCGACGGAGGCTCGCGTCGAGCGACTGCCGGATGTTCAGCGCGCTCAGCTTGCCGCCGTTCGGCCAATCGGTCATCTCGCCGTACACCTTCGTCGCGAGGACGGTCTTCTCGCGTCGACCGCCGCCCTTCGCGAACCAGCGGCCGATGATCTCCTCGGTGGCACCCTTGCCCACCGAGCCGCCGTAGCCGTTGGCGGTGTCGAAGAAGTTCACGCCGAGCTCGTGCGCCCGGTCCATGATCGCGTGCGAGTCGTCCTCGCTGGTCTCCGGTCCGAAGTTCATCGTGCCGAGCACCGCTCGTGACACCGACAGCCCTGTCCGTCCGAGGTGTGTGTAGTCCATGCCTCCGGTCTACGCGGGTGCGGGTGTGCGAACCAGGCCCTGCGGGTGCCGGTCATGCGCCCGGCGTAGAACGGGACGAGCCGTCCTCCACGAAGCGCGGCCGATGGACCCCACACGGAAGGACGCACCATGCCCGCGAAGGACGAGATCCCCAGCACCCTGCAGCGGTCGCCGGAGCACGCGCAGGACATCTTCGCCGAGACGCTCGACTCGGCGAACGAGACGTACGGTCCGGGAGAGCGCGCACACCGCACCGCCTACGCCGCCGTCAAGCACGAGTACGAGAAGGTCGGCGACCACTGGGAGGAGAAGGACTCCTCCGGTCCGTCGGACTCCGGCGCGGAGGGCACGCGCGGCTCCGGGGAGACCCAGGGCGGCGTCGACGCGAACGCCTCGAAGGCGCACCTGATGGAGGTCGCGAAGCGCCTCGACGTCAGCGGCCGCTCGAAGATGGACAAGGACGAACTCGTCCAGGCGATCAAGCGGGCGAACGACCGGGCGACGGCAGCGGCGCGGCGGTGACCGGACCGGCGACGGTCGCGTGGGGGTGACCGCGCCGGCGACGGCTGCGGTTGCGCGGCGTCCGGACCGGCTGTCGACTCGTTCGTGCATGCTCCGCCCGGCATGCGCCGTGGGGAGTAGCGTGCCGCGGGTGAACACGCCAGCACTCCGTGGCAGCCGGATCCTCGGCTTCGGCCACCACCAACCCGACCGGGTCCTCACCAACGACGAACTGTCGACGATGGTCGACACGAACGACGAGTGGATCACCACCCGCACCGGCATCAGGACCCGCCGGATCGCGGGCCCCGACGACAGCGTCGTGTCGATGGCGATCGAGGCCGGTCGGATGGCCGTCGCCGACGCCGGTCTCGAGCCCTCCGACATCGGGCTCGTGATCGTCGCCTCGACCACGCACCGCGAGCGGTCGCCGTACACGGCCGGACGGGTCGCCGCGGCGCTCGGGATGGCGAACGGTCCGGCACCCATCGACATCAACACGGCGTGCAGCGGCTTCGAGTACGCGATGGCCCTCGCCGACCAGTCGATCCGCGTCGGCGCCTCGGACACCGCCCTCGTGATCGGCTCCGAGACCCTGTCCAGCATCGCCGACTGGACGGACCGCTCGACATGCGTGCTCGTCGGCGACGGTGCCGGAGCCGTGGTGATCGGTGCTGCCGACACCGCGGAGATCGGACCCGTGTCATGGGGGAGCGTGCCGCACCTCAACGAGGCCGTGTTGGTCACGCGCGACCCCGAGTACTTCACGCAGCAGGGTCGGTCGATCTACCGCTGGGCGATCACGGAGGCCGAGGGACACGCCCGCGCGGTCGTCGACGCAGCCGGAGTGACGCTCGACGACATCGGCGTCCTCGCCTTCCACCAGGCGAACCTCCGCATCATCGAGCCGCTGGCCGAGGCACTCGGCGGCGGGGACAAGTACGTCGTGCGGGACGTGGTCGAGTCCGGGAACACCTCGGCCGCGAGCGTGCCGCTCGGGCTGTCGAAGGCGTGGCACCGCGGGGAGCTGCCGGAGGACACCCTGGCGCTGCTGTTCGGGTTCGGCGGAGGCTTCGCACACGCCGGGCAGGTGGTGCGGACGCCGAAGCGGCGCTCGTGACCTGGTGACGCGTTGACGGAGGCGGCCCGTCGACGGGCGTCATCCATCGCACGGACGGGAGGCGCGGTGCACCCTGGCACCGCGCCTCCCGTCCGCCAGCCGCGCGACGTCAGCCGCGCTCGCCGCGCCCGTCGGGTACCTCGCGGTCGTGCTGGGGATCACGGTGCGGCGTGTCCGCCCAGAGGTCCTCGTCGTCTCGCTCCTTCCGGCGCCACGGCAGCGCTCGGCGTTCCTTCTCGTCCGTTCGTCCGTCGCCGGCTGCACGCTCCTCCGCCCCACGGCCGCGCTCCTTCGTCGGCTTCGTCGGCTTCGTCTCGAGGACGACGGTGAAGTGCCGCGGTGGCAGTCCGAAGCCCTCGCGGGACGCCTGGACGACCTTCTTGCCGAGTGCGTGGTTGCCCAGGCCGCCGACGGCCGCGCCGATGCCGAACGGCAGCGCACGGCCGAGGACCGAAGCGCCCTGCCGCGCTGCGAAGCGCTTGATGAACTGGTCGCGGACCTTGCCACCGATGCCGCTCACCACCTGCTTCGGCAGGGAGGCGGTCACCATCTCGCCCCAGAACGCCGAGCGTGCCTGGCCCCCGGTGGCCTGACCGGCGAGCTGCTTGACGAGTTGCGTCCCCGGAGCGCCGAGGATGAGGGCCATCACGAGGGTGCGCGAGCGTTCCGGATCCTCGAGGGCGATGCCGTGCACCTCGGTCACCGACTGCGCGAAGAGTGCCGTGGCCTCGAGGAAGCCGACCGTCTCGGCACCGCTGAGGCCGAGCGCCGCTGCCATGCCGACACCGGGGATCACCGCACTCGCTCCCACGGCAGCGCCACCCGTGGTCACCGCCGTGAGGTACTGCCGCTCGAGGATCTGGATGACCTCGGCGGGGCTCGCATCCGGGTGGCGACGCCGCACGGCGTTCACGTGCGCGACCACCACGGGACGCTGCACGGCGATGACACGGTCGAGCATCTTGGTCCACCCCGTGGGGTTCTCGGGTGCGGGGGTGCGGTCGTCGCGGGTGTCGGACTGGACCGGGGCGGGCGGCATCGGCACGATCGCCCCGTCGTTGTGCTGTCGGGCCATGACGCAGAACGTACGCCGACGCGGTGGGAGCTCCGCACTCGCAGGATGCCGCGCGCGCCGGCTCGGTGGTCGTGCAGGTCGTCGTCACCGGCACGGCACACCCGCTCGGAGGAGCTTCGCGCGCAAGCGCTCGGGTTCCATCAGGTCGGCCCAGACGACCCGGACGACCGTGCGGACCTCGGGGAACGACCGGATGAAGTCCTCGCGCTGCTTCTCCTGCCAGTGTGCGGCGGCGGCGTCCGCACCGTCGCCGTACTTCGCCCGCCCGTCGACCTCGACGACGACGCCCTGGTCCGGGAACCAGAAGTCGACGACTGCCGTCCGGTCTCGCGCACGGCTGAAGACGTGCTGCTGGACGGGCTCCGGCGTCCCGAGCAGTCGGAAGCGCACCCGGCACACCGACTCCGCCGGGGAGTCGGACAGCGCCGACCCCATCCCGAGCGCCGTCGCCGCCTTGTCGTGCGCAGTGGCGGACGCCCCTGCTGTCTCCGAGAGCATCGACGAGAGCACCCGACGGCCGTGCAACGCGGCGTCGATGATCGGGAGCGCTGTGCAGAGCGGTTCGGACGCGGCGATGTCCAGCAGGACGTCGACGAGCGGTTCGACGGCGACGCCAGCGAACATCGACGGGCTGTACGGGGGCGTGCCGTCCCACTTTCCGCGAGGAGCACGCGCGACCAGCGGCCGAAGCCGCTGGTACGTCGTGGTCTCCGCGCGAGAACGCCGTGGATCCCGCAGTTCCACGCGGTCCGGCGGGGCACCGACGAGGGGGAGCCCGTACGCGAGTGCAGCGCTGCGATGTGCCAGCAGTCTCGGGGGCCGGATGCGGTGTGCGGTGGCGCGCACCAGCAAGAGGTGGTGTTCCTCTGGCAGGAGGCCGGTGATCGCTGCTGGATCGACCAGGACACCGGGCCGGATAGGCCGGAGCTCGCCGCGCTGTGCTCGACGTTGCAGTGCGCGGCGCTCTGCGGAGGGGAAGCGACTCGTCCGGATCAGCGGGACGGCGAGGACTCGTTCGTGCATGTCCGTAAGCGTCGCGCCGTGGACCGGCGAGACCGGCGGGGGAGAGCTGAACTGGGGATGGTGAGCCGGACCTCCCGGCTGTGGAGGAGTGACGGCGGCGAGGAGTGCGACAACGTTGATGTCGTACGACAGCGGATCTGTCGTGTCAGCCGCGGGGGGCCGCGGTCTCGCGAGAAGTACGACGAATCCGTTGTCGTACGACAGCGGGTGAGTCGTACGACAGCGCCGGCCAGCCCCGCGCCCGCACCCCGGCGCGCTACCGCCGCGCGAGCTCCGCGCGCAGCGGCAGGTCCTGGTCCTCGAGGATGAACTGGGCGCCGACGGCCGTGCGCGCGTGCACGACGACCGGCGCGAGCAGGTTCACTGTCGTGCCGGACGCCCCCGGGTTGGCGACCACGAGGAGCATCGCGTCGGCGGGGTCGGTCAGGCCGATCAGGGCCGCCTGCTCGTCGGTGAGCTCGGGCGCGTAGTCGGGCAGGTGCACCGCGGCGTCGAGCAGGAACAGCCGGGCGTCGTCGCCGTGCAGGGCGAAGAGCCCCTCGGCACCCTCGACGGGCTCCAGGGTGAACACGGGTGCCGGCGACAGCCCGAACGGGGGCGTGGGGAAGGTCAGGTCGATGCTCATCGGAGGTAGTCCATCAGGGTCGGCTGCAGGACCTTCGCGGTGACGGCGAGGGCTGCCTGGTAGGTGGTCTGCTGCACCTGCAGGTCGAGGACCGCACCGGCGAGGTCGAGGTCCTCGATGCCGGCGCGACGGGTCTCCAGCGCGACGGACGAGGTCTTCAGCGCGTCCTGCGCCCCCAGTGCCGCCGCGTGCCGCACACCCACGTCGGCCTGCGCCGCACGGAGGGTGCCGAACGCCGCGTCGACGTCGTTGAGCTTCGGGTTCACGTTCACACCGTTCTGCAGGTCGGCGACGATGCCGTCGATCACCGCGAAGGCCGACGTCGCGCCGGAGCCGAACGCCGCGGCCCCCGGGGTGTCGACCCGCACGGTCTGGGCGTCGCCGACGCGTCGGGACACCGCGGTGGTCGCAGCGGCGAAGCCGTCGGCGCTCGTGTAGGCGGTCGCCTCGGTCGAGGAGCCGGCGAAGACCGACCGCGTGCCGTAGGTCGTGTTGGCGGCGGACTCGAGGTCGGCCTTGAGCGCCCGGAACTGCGTGATGAACGCGTCGCGGGCGGTGTCGTCCATCACACCGGAGTTCGCGGCCTGCACGGTCAGGTCTCGCACCGTCGTCAGCACCGCGTGGGCGCCGGACAGGGCACTGTCGGTCGTCGCGAGCCAGCCCACCGCGTCGTTCGCGTTGCGCGTGTACTGCGCGGCGGCGGCCTGCTCCTTCCGCACCTGCATCGACGAGCCGGTGCCGACCGGGTCGTCCGACGGCTTCGCGATCGCCTGCAGCGTGGTGGCGCGCTGCGTGGCGTCGGCGACGCGGGCGGCGTTCGCCTGCAGCCGCTCCGTCGCGGCCGTGATCGACATCTGGGTGGTCACACGGGTGATCACGGTCAGCCCCTCCCGACGAGTCCGACGCGGTTGATGAGCGTGTCGAGCATCTCGTCGACCGCGGTGAGGACGCGCGCTGCGCCCTGGTAGGCGTGCTGGTAGCTGAGCAGGTTGACGTTCTCCTCGTCGAGGTCCACGCCGGCGCCGGACTGCTGCTGCGTGCGCGCGCTGGTGAGCGCGAGTCCGGTGAGCGTCGCCTCCGACGAGGCCGTCCGGGAGGCGCTGCCCACCCCCGCCACGAAGCTCGCCCAGGTGCGGTCCGCACCCCCGGCGACCGTGCCGAGTCGCGAGAGCGTGTCGGCGAACGAGTCGTCGAGTTGTCCCGCCGCGTTCCGCGTCGCCAGCCCGTCGCCGTCGGTCGGGACGACCGAGAGGCCCTGCGCGGCCGGGGTGCCCGCGGCGAGGGCGAAGAACGGCGCTCCGGTGGCACCCGAGGGCGTGGTGCCCTTCGCGTGCTCGGTGTTCACAGTCTCGGCGAGTCGGGTCGCGACTCGGTCGTACGCGGCTGACGCCTCGGCGATGGCGCCACCCGTGCCGCCGGCAGCGGGGGCGAGGAGTGCGAGCGCGCCACCGATCGAGCCGCCGTCGAGCGTCACCGAGCCGGCACTGCCCGAGGTCCAGCGGAGGGACACGGCAGCGCCGTCGCCCAGACGCGCGCCGCCCTCGAGCGCGACGGTGCGGGCGGTGTCGCCCTGCACGAGCGGGTTGCCGCCGAGGAGGACGTCGACGGTGCCGTCGGTGTTCGTCCGGACCGTGCCACCGGCGAGTCCCGCGATCTGCTGCGTGAGCCGGTCGCGCTGGTCCTGCAGTTCGTTCGCGCTGCCACCGGCGGCGAGGGCCGACCGGATCTGCACGTTCAGCCCGGCGACCTGCTCCGCCGCGTCGTTGAGCTGGTCGACCTGGGTCGCGGCGGTCGAACGGACCGTCGTCCACTGCGTGTCGAGCGCCTTCGAGCCGGTGGCGAGGGCGGTCGCGACGGTGGTCGCGGCGGCGATCACGGACGAGGCGGCGCCCGCGTCGTCGGGGTGCGCGGCGAGGTCGCCCCACGCGGACCAGAAGACGTCGAGCTGTGCCGACAGACCGTTCTTCCCGGGCTCGTGCAGGCCGTCCTCGATCGCCGAGAGCCCGGTCGCGCGGGTCTGTGCCCAGGCCGACGAGCCGGTCGCCGCGCGGAGGCCGGCGTCGAGCGTCAGGGAGCCGAGGCGTGCGATGCCGTCGACGGAGACGCCCTGCCCGGCGAGGGCAGCGGTGCCGTGCACGAAACCGGTCTGCACGGCGGGGACCGACGACTGCGTGACGCGCTGGCGCGTGTACCCGGCGGTGCCGGCGTTGGCGATGTTCTGCCCGGTGACGTCGATGCCGGCGCGTGCCGCGGTCAGGCCGGAGTAGGCGGTCGCGAGGGATCCGAAGGTGCTCACCACGGTGCTACAGGGTCCCCTCGAACAGGCGTGCGCCGTCGGGACGGGAGCCGGAGCTGCCCGAGGCGTCGTACGTGGACGCGTCGCCGACCGAGCCGGCGAGGGTCTCCTCGGTGGCCTGGGCAGCCGTCCGGAGGAAGCGGTCGTTCTCGTCGCGGAGCGCGCCGATGTGCGTCGTCAGCTCGACCATCGCGGCGAGGTGCGTCGCGAGGATCTCGCCCCAGGGTCCGTTCGGCGCGGCGGCGACCACGTCGCGCAGGGGAGCGTCGGGGTCGACACCCCACTCCTCGGCGACGGCGGCACTCGACGCGGCGCGCTCGAGCCCGGTGCTGCGGAGCCGTTCGAGGACCTGCTCGACCTCGCGGCTGGCGTGCGACACCCAGCGGGAGCGCCCGGCGGCGAGCAGGAGCTGCTCCTCCTCGAGCTTGAACGTGAGCAGTTCGAGCAGTTCGCGCTCGCGCCAGAGGACGGCGGACAGGTCGTTCACGCTCATGGCTCCTCCCGGTTCGGGATCGGTGTCGGCGACCAGCGGGTCGTGCCGGTCCGCCTTCCGGTGGACAGCGGGGACTATCGACGCCGAGCGGTCCGTCGTAAGCGGACCGCGGCGGTGGACGCGGGCACGAGACGGGCCGGCGCTGCTCGGCGGAGCGGTGCCGCGCCTCCCGGCCGCGCGCTCCCGGGGGACGCACCGTCACCCAGACCGGGGGACAGAACCGGCGGTTCGTGCCGGTTTGTCCGCCGAAGTGCGGACCGCCGGAACCCCGCGTCCCCCCGCACTGGGGACGTTCACAGCCTGCACCGGTCACTTCCCAGCCGATACATTCGAACCGCACCGCGGGGGACACTCCCGCACCGCGTCGCAGGGGCGCGGGTGCACCGTCCGGAGGGAACCGGGTGGTTCTTCGTCGACCGCACCGGCCTCCCGAGGGCCGGTGTCCGTCGCGCCCACGGACGGGTCAGTCAGCACGTCGACCAGGGGAAGCCAATGGACCGGAACGCACGCAACGCGATGATCGTGGAGCACCTGCCGCTCGTCGGCTACATCGTGTCGGACGTCCGTGCGCGGGCCACCCACCTCGACCGAGACGACCTGGCTGCCGTGGGCTCGCTCGCACTCGTCGCCGCCGCCGAGGCCTTCGACCCGGAGCTCGGCGTGCCCTTCGGCGCCTACGCCCGCACCCGGATCACCGGTGCGCTCGCCGACGACATGCGCTCGTCCGACTGGGCGTCGCGCGGCACCCGGAAGCGCATCCGCGAGACCCTCGCGACGCAGGAGGCACTGTCCGCCCGACTCGGTCGCTCGGTCGGCGTCCAGGAGATCGCCGACGCGATGGGCGTCGACCGCCAGACGGCCGCCGACGCCATGTCCGACGCCGCCCGGACGGTCGGCACGATCGACGAGACCGTGCACGACGTCATCGCGTCCGAGGACCCGCTGCCCGGAGAGGACCTGCTCGAGGCCGAGAAGCGCCGCTACCTGCGCGCCGCCGTCGCCGCGCTGCCCGACCGGATGCGCTACGTCGTCGAGAACGTCTACTTCGGCGACCGCTCGGTCACCGAGGTCGCGGCCGAGCTCGGGATCACGCACTCCGCGGTGTCGCAGCAGCGGTCCGAGGCGATGCGGCTCCTGCGGGACGGCCTCGCCGAGCACTACGGCGACGGCACCGCGGTCGAGCCGGTGTCGCGCACGACCGCCGCGCGGCGCAGTGCGTACCTGGCGCGGGTCGCGGCGAACGCCGCTGCCGGGGTCGCCCGGGCCGTGCAGGACGCGTCGGTGCCGACGGTCGTCGCAGCCAGCTGATCTTCGGCGAGGAGATTTCCTCGCCGACACCTAACGACCTCGGCGGACCTGCCGAGAGTCACGGATGTCAGCCCATGGACGGGCAGACACCACCACCCAAGGATTCACGGAGGAAACCACCATGGGTATGTCCATCAACACCAACCTCTCGGCACTCAACACGTACCGGAACCTCAACGCGACGCAGAACGACCTGTCGAAGTCCCTCGAGAAGCTCTCGACGGGTCTCCGCATCAACCGCGCCGCCGACGATGCTGCCGGTCTGACGATCTCCGAGGGACTCAAGTCGCAGGTCGGTGGCCTCACGGTCGCCGCCCGCAACGCGCAGGACGGCATCTCCGTCGTGCAGACCGCTGAAGGTGGCCTCACCGAGACCCACTCGATCCTCCAGCGCATGCGCGACCTGGCCGTGCAGGCGGGTAACGACTCGAACAACGCCACCTCGCGCGAGGCGATCACCACTGAGGTCGGTCAGCTGCAGGAGGAGCTCACCCGGATCTCCTCGTCGACCAACTTCAACGGCATCAACCTGCTCGACGGCAAGGCCGGCGCGGCCACCGACGGCAAGATGGTGTTCCAGGTCGGCGCGAACTCCGGCGCTTCGAGCCAGATCACCGTCGACCTCGGTACCGCGAACGTGGCTACGGTGGCGACCAACCTGACGCTCGGCGACGGCACCGGCAAGACGATCAACTTCGACAACAACACGAACGCGCAGGACGCGATCGACAAGATCGACGCTGAGATCAAGTACGTGTCGTCGGCTCGTTCGGAGCTCGGTGCGGTCCAGAACCGCTTCGACCACGCCATCAACGTGACGAACGTGGCCAAGGAGAACCTGACCGCTGCTGGTTCGCGCATCACCGACGTCGACATGGCGCAGGAGATGGTCAAGTACACCCGCGACAACATCCTGAGCCAGGCCGGCACCTCGATGCTCGCGCAGGCGAACCAGAGCACCCAGGGCGTGCTCTCGCTCCTGCGCTAGCACCACCGACGCCGTCGTCCGGAGGAGTTCGAGTCCTCCGGACGGCGGCGTCACCACACCCACGACCACCCCCGACGACAGGGAGCCCCGCGATGTCGACGTCGTCCGTCTCGGGCAACAGTCTCGCGATCGACGGTCTGGTCAGCGGTCTCAAGACCTCCGACCTGATCAACTCGCTGATGACCATCGAGCAGGTCCCGCAGACCCTGCTCAAGAACAAGCTCACCGACACCAACTCGTTCGTCTCCTCGTTGCAGACGATCAACTCGCTCGTGCAGACGCTCGCGACGAAGGCCGGCGACGCAGCCAAGGCCACCTCGCTCGACGTGTACGCCGCGAAGAGCTCGTCCACCGGGGTCACCGTCGCGACCGACGCCACGGCCTCGGCCGGCTCCGTCAGCTTCCAGGTCGGGTCGACCGCGGCGGCACACGTCGGCGTCACCGCCGCGATGTCGACCTGGGCGTCCGGCGCCGAGCCGCTCACGCTCGTCGGTGCCGACGGGAAGAAGACCACCGTCACACCGGCCTCGGGATCGCTCGACGACGCGGTCACCGCGATCAACAAGGCCGGCGCCGGCGTGACCGCGACGAAGGTCGCGGCCGGGACCGACACCGACGGCACGAAGCTCTACCGCCTGCAGCTCAGCGCGACGAAGACCGGCGCAGCGGCCTCCTTCACGCTCTACCGCGGCTCGTCCGACGACGTGACGGCCGGTACCGCGACGAACGTCTTCACCCAGCCGGGAGCCGCCGTCGTCACCCAGGGCAAGGACGCGAGCGTCACACTCTGGGCGGGGACCGCCGCCGCACAGACGGTCACGAGCGCCACGAACACGTTCGACGACCTGCTGCCGGGGCTCGACGTCACGGTCACGCAGACCACGACCGACCCGGTGACCGTCACGGTCGCGCAGGACACCACGAAGGCCCAGGCCGTCGCGTCCGGACTCGTCGACGCGCTCAACGCGATCACCTCGTACTACGCCACGAACACGGCGGTGACGAGCACCACGAGTCCGACCACCGGCACCACGTCGACGAAGGCCGGGGTCCTGACCGGGGACGGCACGACCCGCGACGCGGTACAGCGCCTCACCACGACGATGTCGACGCCGGTCAACGGGAAGTCGCCGTCCTCCATCGGCATCGTCATCCAGAAGGACGGCACCTTCAGCTTCGACGCCGCGGTCTTCCAGAAGGCCCTGGCGGACGACCCGCAGGGCACCCAGGCCATCCTGTCCGGCGTCGCGACGAACGTCGGCGCCGCGGCGACGGCCGCGTCGGACAAGTACACGGGGTCGATCACGACCTCGATCACCGGGCAGCAGTCGGTCGCGAAGGACCTGACGACGCAGATCGACAACTGGTCGGACCGGCTCACCGCACGACGGGCGACGCTGCAGGCGCAGTACTCCGCCCTCGAGACCAGCCTCAGCAAGCTCCACTCCCAGTCGGCGTGGCTCTCCAGCCAGCTGGCATCGACGTCGACGAGTTGACGGGAACGACCATGAACGCCTTCGACCTGCAGTCCGCCGCCTTCCGTCAGGCCGCACAGCCCCGCACGGTGACCGACCAGCGCCGAGCGCAGTACACGAACGAGGCCGTGCTCTCGGCGACGCCAGCACAGCTCGTCACGATGCTCTACGACCGGCTGCTCCTCGACCTGCACCGCGCCGAGGCCGCGCAGACGACGTCCGACTGGGAGGCCGCGCGCGAGCAGCTGCTGCACGCCCAGGCCATCGTCGGCGAGCTGTCGTCCACGCTCCGCATCGACGTGTGGGACGGCGGCGAGGGGCTCCTCGCGATCTACAACTACGCGTCGACGTCCCTGATCACCGCGAACGTGCACCGCGACGTGCAGGCGACGCGCGACTGCATCCGGATCCTGGAGCCGCTGCGCCAGTCGTGGCACGAGGCCGCCGCGGCCCTCCCGACGACCCAGGCGCCGCAGGTCGGCACCGGGGGAGCGCTCGGTGTCGCCTGACCCGCACCCCACCCCCGCCGCGGAGACCGCCGACGGTGCGTGGGCCGCGGTGCTCGACGCCCTCGAGCACGAGCTGACCACGATCGACGCGACCACGGACGGCACCGCAGCGATCGTCCTCGACGCGACCCCGTGGGTCGTCCCGACCACGCTCGGACCGGTGCCGCGCGCGCTGGTGGGTCGTGCCTCCCGGCTGCTGGCCGCGCAGCGCGACCGGATGTCGACGCTCGAGACCGAGCGGCGGCAGACCCTGGAGCACCTCGGCGCGCTCCGTCAGGTCGCGGCGACGGACGAGCCGCGCGGCTCCGTGTACCTGGACGCCTCCGCCTGAGGCGCGCCTGCTCGAGCGAGCACGACGACAGATGCGTCGTCGCACGACAGCGGTTCCGTCGTGTCGGTCGTGGGCCGTCGCGCACCTCCGGCCGGGACGACGGATGCGTCGTCGGACGACAGCGGCTTCGTCGCACCACAGCGGAGCACGCGACGAGTGTTCGACGAGCCCCGCCGCCGCAGCCAGCCCCCGCCCCCCGTTCGGGGCGAGCCCTAACGTCCCCAGCACCGCCGCCGACAGCGCCTCACGAGCACGGATCGCTCACTCGTTCGGCCACGGATCGGCCACCGCCAATCGGCGACGTCGCACGACGTCGCACACCGAGGGGACGGGACACCCGTGTTCGATTCCGTGACGAGCGTCGCGCTGCAGAGCGCGCTCGACGGGCTGTCGCTGCGACAGCGCACCATCGCGAACAACGTCGCGAACATCAACACGCCGAACTACCACGCCGAGAAGGTGCGCTTCGAGGACGCCCTCGCGCAGTCGATCGTGCACGGTGACGGGCACGCGACCGCGACCACCGCGCGCAGCCTCGAGCCGACGAACGAGATCGGCAACAACGTCAACCTCGACCAGGAGACCCTGTCGAACGTGGACACGGTCCTGCGCTACCAGTTCGCCACCCAGGCGGTCGGCGGCGAGGCGACGGCCCTCCGCGCCGCGATGCGGACGAACTCGTGACGACCTTCGACGCGATCGGCATCGCGAGCACCGGCATGACCGTGCACCGGAAGTGGCTCGACGCGATCTCGGACAACATCGCCAACGTCAACACGGTCCGCTCGATGGACGACTCCGCGTTCCAGGCCCGCTACGTCGAGGTCCAGGAGGGCGCCGGCACGTCGGGCGCCTACGTCAAGGGCGCGGCGTTCGGCAGCGCCGCCGGACGCGTGACCTACGACCCGGACAACCCGCTCGCGAACGCGGAGGGCTACGTCCGCATGCCGGACATCGACCTCGGCACGCAGATGGCGGACCTCATCATGGCCCAGCGCGGGTACCAGGCGAACGCCGCCGTGGTCGACCGTGCCAAGACCGCCTACGAGGCGGCACTGCAGATCGGGAAGAACTGATGCCCATCGACGCACTGAACGGTGTGACCACCAACGCGATGACCCGTGCGTTCGCCGGCGCCACGGACGCCGCGACCGGTGCCGGAGCGCTCGGCGGTGCCGCGGGCGCCGGCGCGGTCCAGCCGACCACCGGCGGCGACGGCTTCGCCGCGAGCCTCGGCAACGCGGTCGACGGGCTCCAGCAGCTGCAGAGCGACTCGAAGACCCTGGCGCTCAAGGCCGTCACGGGCAACCTCGACGACATCCACGACGCCACCATCGCGTCCACCCGTGCCCAGGTCACCCTCGAGCTCGTCGCAGCCGTCCGCAACAAGGGCGTCGACGCGTTCAACGAGATCATGCGGATGCAGGCCTGATGCCCGCCGCGATGCAGAACACGTGGGGGCGGCTCGTCGCCTACGTGAAGGGCTTCTCCGCCGCGCAGCGCACCATCGCGCTGATCGGCGTCGCCGCACTCGTGCTCGGCGGGATCGCCCTCGCCAGCTGGCTCGGCAAGGCGTCCTACGCGCCGCTCTTCACCGGACTGGCCGCAGCCGACGCGAGCTCGATCACCGACCAGCTGACGACCGACGGCGTGCCGTACCAGCTGACCGACGGCGGCGCGACGATCCTCGTGCCGCAGGACAAGGTGTACTCGGAGCGGCTCAAGGCGGCGTCGAACAACCTGCCGTCGTCGAACGAGGGCGGCTACTCGCTGCTCGACAAGATGGGCGTGACGAGCTCGGAGTTCCAGCAGGACGTCACCTACAAGCGGGCGATCGAGGGCGAGCTGGCGAAGACGATCTCGTCGATGGACGGCGTGAAGGCCGCCACCGTGCAGCTCGCCATCCCCGAGAAGACCGTCTTCGTGTCCGAGGAGAAGGAGCCGACGGCGTCGGTGTTCGTCGCGACCGAGAACGGCGCGCAGCTCACCACGGACCAGGTGCAGTCGATCGTGCACCTGACGAGCGCCGCGGTCGAGGGGATGCAGCCCACCGACGTCTCCGTCGTGGACCAGAAGGGCCAGACCCTCTCCGCGGTCGGTACCGGAGCGACCGGCAGCGGCGCCGACCAGGCGGCCGACTACGACGCGGCCACCCGGAAGAAGATCCAGGACCTGCTCGACACCACGCTCGGACCGGGCAACGCGAGCGTCGTGGTCTCGGCGACGATGAACCAGCAGTCGGGCACCCGGACGTCGGAGAGCTTCGCACAGCCGAAGGGCGGTGCAGTCGCCCTCAACGAGTCCAGCTCGACTGAGGAGTACGGCTCCGGGTCCGGTGCGGGCGCCGGTGCGACCGGTGTCCTCGGTCCGGACAACATCGCGGTGCCGAACGGGACCGCCGGCGGCACCACCACGAACGGCACGGCCGCCGGTGACGACGGCTACAAGAACGAGTCGGCGACGAAGAACAACGCCGTCGACAAGACCACCGAGACGACGCAGATCCCCGCCGGTGGTGTCGAGCGGCAGACCATCTCGGTCGCCCTGAACTCGCGCGCCGACTCGGTGCAGAACGCGAACCTGCAGAGCATCAACGACCTGGTGTCCGCCGCCGCCGGAGCCGACAACGCCCGGGGCGACCAGGTCCGTGTCGCGATGATGGACTTCGACGACTCCGCCGCGAAGGACGCCGCCAAGGCCCTCGAGGAGCAGCAGCAGGCCGAGCAGCAGCAGGCCATGTGGTCGGCCATCCGCACCGCCGGCATCGTCGTCGCGGTCCTCGCCGCCGCGATCGTGCTCGCGATCGTGCTGGCCCGCCGTGCCCGCCGTCAGTCGCGCGAGGCCGTCGACGTCGGTGAGCTCGACGCCTTCGCCGGTGAGACGTTCGAACTGCCCCTCGGTACCGACGACCTGGCGATCCCGGCCGTCGAGACGCAGACGGTCGCGCTGCAGACGCTGCCCCACGACGACGCCCCGACCGAGGTGCTGACGACGGACGAGATCAGCGCCGAGCGTCGCCGGCAGGAGATCTCCGCGCTGGCCGAGCGCGACCCGAAGCGCACCGCCGACCTGCTCCGCGGGCTCCTCGACGACCGGTCGCCGGTGTGAGCGCGCTCGTCCCGGTCCCCGCCGGCGGGGGCACCACCGACCGCGCCCTGACCGGCGCGCAGAAGGTCGCGCTCATCCTCATGCAGATGGAGACCGAGCGCGCGGCCGAGGTGATGAAGCAGTTCACCGAGCTCGAGGCCGAGGAGATCAGCGCCGAGATCGTCCGGATGCGCCGTGTGGACGACTCGGTCGTGGACCGCACGATGAGCGAGTTCCACCGCATCACGCAGCGCGGCCGGGTGCAGAAGCGCGGCGGCAAGGACGCCGCGCTCGGGCTGCTCGAGGCGTCGTTCGGGTCCGAACGCGCCGCGGGCGTGATGGACCGGCTGGCCTCGAACCTCGCCGGGCAGTCGTTCGAGTTCCTCGACGACGCCGAACCCGGCCAGGTCGTCAGCCTGCTCGAGGGCGAGCTGCCCCAGACCATCGCCCTCGTGCTCGCGCACCTGCAGCCCGGGCAGGCGAGCGCGGTGCTCGCCGGGGTCGACGACCGTGTCCGCACCGACGTCGCCCAGGCCTTCGCGACGATGGGCACGGCGACCCCCGAGGCCGTCGGGATCGTCGCCGGCGTCCTCCGCCAGCGCGCCGGTGCCGTGGTCTCGCCGCGCGAGAGCGTCGAGGTCGTCGGCGGCATCGCGCCCCTGGTCGAGATCATCAACCGCTCGGACGTCGCCACCGAGAAGGCCGTGCTCGACGGCCTCGAGGCGCGCGACCCGGAGCTCGCGGAGGACATCCGCTCGCGGATGCTCACGTTCGAGGACATCGTCAAGCTCGAGTCGCGCGACATCCAGCAGGTGCTCCGCGGCATCGACTCGAAGCTCCTCGCGACCGCCATGAAGGGTGCGCCGACGCCGGTCGTCGAGACGATCCGCGCGAACGTGTCCGAGCGCAACCGCGAGCTGCTGGACGACGAGCTGCAGGCCATGGGCCCCGTGCGCGTCTCGCAGGTCGAGGAGGCGCGCGCCGAGGTGGTCCGCTCCGTCCGCGAGCTGGAGGCCGAGGGCACGATAACCGTCCACCGCGCCGAGGAGGACGAGCTCGTTGACTGACACCACCGTGCAGCGCGTCGCGTTCCCCGTGCTCGGGAGCGCGACGACCCGCGACCTCGCAGCGGCCGCCGACGTGCGCGGCCACGCCGCGGGCTACGCCGCGGGCCTCCGTGCCGCCCAGGCCGAGACCGCTGCGCTGCACGCCCGGCTCGAGGCCGAGCACGCAACGCGACTCGCGGCGCTCCAGGCCGAGACCGTCCGCCGTGTCCAGGTGCTCGACGCGGCCACGAACGCGATGCTCTCCCAGGTCGTGCCGGTGCTGGCCGACGCCGAGGAGTCCCTGGTCGACGCTGCGCTCGACCTGGCCGAGGCCGTCGTCGGACACGTGGTGCGTTCCGGGCGCCAGGACGACGCGACCGGCGAGGGCGACGGCCAGGAGGCACGCCCCACCACCGGTGCGGAGGCGACCGTCCGTCGGGCGCTCGCCTCGGTCGACGCCACCGTCGCGGTGGCCGTCCGGCTCAGCCCCGCCGACGCCGCCCGCGTCGCCGACCTCGCGCTGCCGGTCCCGGTCGTGCCGGACGTGGCGCTGCTCGACGGCGACGCCGTCGTGGACCTGCCGGACGGGCTGCTCGACCTCCGCATCGGCGCAGCGCTCGACCGTGCGCGCGCGGCGCTGGGCCGCTCCGCCGACCGGCCGGAGGCGTCCCGGTGACCGCGACCCTCCTCCGTCCCCGTGGGCTCGACGAGGCGATCGCCCTCGCCGCGCCGCAGCGCGTGGGCCTCGTCACGAGCGCGGTGGGCCTCGGGCTGACCGTCGCCGGGGTCGAGGCCCGGATCGGCGACGTCCTGACCGTCGGCACCGAGGGCAGTCCGCAGACCCCCGTCGAGGTCGTCGCCACCGATCCCACGGGTGTGCGCTGCATGCCGCTCGGACGCCTCGTCGCGGTGACCGCGGGCACCCCCGTCCGCCCGACCGGTCGTCCCGTGCTGGTGCCGACCGGTGCAGGGCTGTTCGGCCGGGTGCTCGACGGGCTCGGGCGGCCGATCGACGCCCGTGGTCCGCTCGACACCGACGGCTGGGTGCCGCTCGACCACGCGACGCCGAACGCCATGGCGCGAACGCGGATCGACGCGCCGATGCAGCTCGGCGTCCGCGTGCTCGACACGCTGACGACCGTGGGTCGTGGACAGCGCATGGGCCTGTTCGCCGGCTCCGGCGTCGGCAAGTCCTCGCTGCTGTCGATGATCGCGCGCGGGAGCGACGCAGCCGTCAACGTCATCGCCCTGGTGGGGGAGCGCGGCCGCGAGGTCCGGGAGTTCCTCGAGGACGACCTCGGGCCCGAGGGCCTCGCCCGCTCGATCGTCGTGGTCTCGACGTCCGACGAGCCGGCCCTGATGCGCCTGCGCGCGGCGTTCGTCGCCACCCGGATCGCGGAGTCGTTCCGCGACGCCGGGCAGGACGTCGTGCTCATGATGGACTCGCTCACCCGCGTCGCGATGGCGCAGCGCGAGATCGGACTGTCCGTGGGCGAACCGCCCGCGACACGGGGCTACCCGCCGTCGACCTTCTCGGTGCTCGCCGGGCTCCTCGAGCGCGCGGGCACCGACCGGGTCGGCAGCATCACCGGGCTCTACACCGTGCTCGTGGACGGCGACGACCACAACGAGCCGATCGCGGACAGCGCCAGGAGCATCCTCGACGGGCACGTCGTGCTCGACCGGAAGCTCGCCGTGACCGGGCACTTCCCGTCCGTCGACGCGCTCGGCTCGGTGTCCCGCGTCGCCTCGAAGGTCACCGAGCCGTGGCAGCGTGCTGCGGCCACCGCGCTCCGGAAGGTGATGGCGGCCCGCCGGAACGCGCAGGACCTGCTCGACGTCGGCGCCTACCAGCCCGGCACGAACCCGCTCGTCGACGCAGCGGTCACCCACCAGGACGCGATCGACGCGTTCCTCCGACAGGGGATGGACGACCGCGCCGACGCCGGGACGTCCTGGCGAGCCCTCGACGCCCTCGTCGCCCGACTGGGGGTGTCCGCCTGATGGCCCGACGCTTCCCCCTCGCCGGCCTGCTGCGTCTGCGGCACGCCGAGCAGGACCGCGCCGCCGCCGCCCTGGCCGCCGCGAACGACCGTGTCCGTGACGCCGCCGACGCCCGCATCGCCGCGCGGCGGAACCTGGCGGACCGCGAGCAGGAGCAGCTCGTCACGGACGCCGCGACGCTGAGCGCGCTCGCGGCCGCGCGGGCCTCGACCCGCGGGATGCTCGAGGAGCTCGACGCCGTCGCACGCACCCGTCGTGCCGATGCCGATGCCGCCCGGACCGCGTACTCCGCCGCCCGCCGTGCCGCGCTCGGCCTCGAGAAGCTCGAGGGCCACCACGACCGCGAGCAGGCCGCCGCCGACCTGCGCGCCGAGCAGGACGCCCTCGACGAGATCGCGGCACGACGCCGCACGGAAGGTGGTGCCCGATGAGCGTCGACGCCGTGCTCTCCCGGATCGCCGAGATCCGCACCCAGATCGACGCCCTGCGCGGCGGTACCACCGCCTCCGCGGGCGGCTCCGCCTCGAACGAGGCCACGACCGGCGCGTTCGCCGACGCCCTGGCGAGCGCGACCGGGACGTCGACGAGCGCCGGCGCCGCCGGCACCGCTGCTGCCGACGGGGCGTCCCGCACGCCGGCCACCTCGGTCGACGCGGGCCGCGGCACGCTGGCGACCGGCAGCGGCGCCACGGGGTCCGACGTGGTCGAGGACGCGAAGAAGTACCTCGGTGTGCCCTACGTGTTCGGCGGGACGACCCGGTCCGGCATGGACTGCTCCGGGCTGGTGCAGACGGTGTTCAAGGACCTCGGGGTGACGATGCCGCGCGTGGTGCCCGACCAGGCGGACATGGGGGTGCCCGTCGGGTCGCTCAAGGACGCGAAGCCGGGCGACCTCATCATCCCGAAGGGCGAGCAGCACATCGTGATCTACGTCGGTGACGGCAAGGTGCTGCACGCACCCCGACCCGGCAAGGACGTCCGGATCGTGGACAACTGGTACAAGGACTCCGACATCGCGACGATCCGCCGCATCGTGCCGAGCGAGGCCGCGGCTCCTGCGGCGACCCGGTCGGTCTCCGCAGCAGGTGCGGCGCAGTCGGTCACCGACCTGCAGACCGCGGCACTCCTGTCGGCGATGCGGGGGAGTGCCGCATGAGCACCGTGAGCACGACGACCCTCTCCCCGGCTCTCGCCGCACCGGGGAGTGCTGCGACCGCCGGGGCGACCACCTCGGCGCTGCCGTTCGGCGCCGCCCTCGCCGCGGTGCTCGCGCCGGCCGCGTCGAGCACGGCGTTGCGTGTGTCGGTGGGGACCGCGGGCGTCACCGGTGCGCAGTCCGGGACGGCCGCCGCCTGGGGTGCCCCCGCCACGGGCGCTCCGGCCTCGACCGCCGCTGCCCCGAACACCGCGGACACGACCGCCGCTGCCCCGAACACCGCGGACACGACCACCGCGGACACGACGACCGCTGCCCCCGCCACCGACCCGACGCTGCTCGGCATCGTGCCGGTGCCCACCGCCCTCGTCGCGGTCCCGTCGGCCAGCGCCGCCGCCGTGCCGGACGATGCGGTGTCGCCCCAGGTCGGGACCGCGGGGACGGATGGTGCGGTGCCCTCGGTCGGCCCTGCACGACCGACCGGTGCCTCCGACCCGCTCGGAGCCACGGAGACGCGCGGGACCGCCGGTCCCGCCGGCACCGCGGACCGCGCAGCGGCGGACGGGATCGGAACGCCGTCACGGGCAGACACCGGACCGCAGCTCGACGCCGTGCCGTCCACGACGGCTCGACCTGCAGGAACGTCCGGCGCTCCCCGGCCCGGTGCGGCACAGCCCGCCGTGGTCCGTCCCGCTGCGGCGCCGCTCGAGCGCGACGTGTCCGACTCGTCCGACGTGTCCGCGGGAACGACGCCCGTCCTCGCGACCACGCCGTCGACGACCGGTGCACCCGGCGCGCCCTCGACGACCGCCACCTCTGCGGCGACCGGCTCGACCGTCGCGGCCCCGTCGGTCCTCGGACCCGTCGCGGTGGACGGGGCGTCGAGCTCCGCCGCTCCCGGAGCCGCGACAGCCGTCGCCGTGACCGCGTCCGCGAGCACGACGACCGAGACCACCACTGCCGGGACCACCACGACCGGGACCACCGCGACCCTGACCGCCACGACCCTTCCCACCACGACGGCGAGCAGCCCGCTCGCGACGACGGACGCCGCGGCCGAGGCCGCCGGCCCCACGGCAGCGACCAGCGTGTCGTCGGCGCCGCAGGCCGGTCGCCCTGCCGACACCGGCACGGCGAGCACGGCGACCGCCGCCGCCCCGGTCGTGCAGACCGGACCGGCCACCGGGGCCCGGAGCGACCACGGGTCGGATCGGCGGACGGGCGGCCAGGGTGATCCGAGCCTCCAGGCCGTGACCGCCCCGCGCAGTGGCGAGACGCCGTTCGCGGTCCCCGCACCCGCGACGACCGGGCTCCCCACCGCGCCGGGCGCGGCGACGGCGAACGCCCCGGCGCCCCTCGCACAGCAGCTCGCGCGCCCGGTGTTCACGCTCGCGCAGGCCGGTCCCGGCGACCACGTCGTCACGGTGCAGGTCACGCCTGACGCGCTCGGTCCCGTCACGGTCCGCGCGCACGTGACCGCGCACGGGATGCACGTCGAGCTCTTCGCCGCGTCGGACGCCGGCCGCGACGCGGTCCGGCAGGTGCTGCCCGACCTCCGCCGTGACGCTGCCGGCAGCGGGACCACCACGACCCTCGACCTGTCCTCCCAGAACCACCCGGGCGCGCAGCCCGATCGCGACGACCGGCCGGCACCGACGGTGCTGCGCCCGGGAGTCGGCCTGGAGGCCCGCCCCACCCCGACCGCGCCGGTCACCACCCGGCCCACCACCGTCCGATCCGTCGGACTCGACGTCCTCGCCTGACGCGGACACGAGAAGGAGACCACACCATGCCCCTCGACGGCATCACCGGCTCGGTGGACGCTGCCACGCAGGCAGCGGCGATCGCCCAGACCGCCGGTGCGAAGAAGTCCCAGACGATGGACTCGGAGGTGTTCATGAAGCTGCTCGTCACGCAGCTCCGGAACCAGGACCCGTCGACGCCGATGGACACCAACCAGATGATCAGCCAGCAGACGCAGCTCGCGACGATGGAGCAGATCACCAACCAGACCACGACGGCGAACGAGAACTTCTCGCTGCAGATGCGGATCGCCGCCGCGAACCTCGTCGGGAAGCAGGTCAGCTACACCGACGCGAGCACCGGGACCGCGGTCTCGGGCACCGCCACCGCCGTGTCGTACGCGAACAGCGTGCCGACCGTGACCGTGAACGGGAAGGAGGTCGACCTCGACGTGATCTCCGGTATCAAGGCCGCCTGACCCGCGGCCGCGCTCCTCGTCCCCCTCCTGTTCGTCCTCCCTCCACGAGTCTTCCCTCCACGAGTCTTCCTTCCACGAAAGGTCGCACCATGCTCCGCTCCCTCTACTCCGGCATCTCCGGTCTCCGTTCGCACCAGCAGATGCTCGACGTCACCGGCAACAACATCGCCAACGTCAACACCGTCGGCTTCAAGTCGTCGACCACCGTCTTCCAGGACACCCTGTCGCAGATGACCCAGGGTGCCGGAGGACCGCAGACCGGCCTCGGCGGCACGAACCCCGCGCAGATCGGCCTCGGCGTGCAGGTCGCCGGCGTCTCCACCAACTTCGCGCAGGGCTCCGCACAGGCCACCGGCAAGGCCACCGACCTGATGATCTCCGGCGACGGGTTCTTCGTCACCCGCCTCGGCAACGACACCGTCTACTCCCGCGCCGGCGCGTTCGACTTCGACGCCGACGGTCGCCTCGTCACCGCCGACGGCAAGATCGTGCAGGGCTACTCGGCCACGAACGGTGTGGTCAACGAGGGTGGCGGCCTGACCGACATCCGGCTGCCCATCGACGCCGCAGCACCCGCGGTGCGGACCACGACGGCCGGGGTCACGGGCAATCTGCCGTCCGAGACCGCCGTCGACGCCCAGAAGGTCCGCGAGGCCACCGTCTACGGCCCGGACGGCGAGAAGCGCTCCCTCACGCTGACCTACACGAAGACCTCGGCGACGCAGTGGAGCGTCCAGGGCCGCATCGACGGCGGGACGCTCGGCCCGGCGACGACGCTGACGTTCAACACCGACGGGTCGCTCGCCAGCGGTGGCCCCGTCACCGTCGGCGGGATCACCGTCGACGTCTCGAAGACGACCGGCTACGCGTCGCTCGACACCGCGTCGATCTCGGAGCAGAACGGCAGCGCGGCCGGCTCCCTGCAGGGGTACTCGATCTCGAAGGACGGCACCGTCGTCGGGTCGTTCTCCAACGGGTCCTCGCTGGCGATCGGCCGCATCGCCCTCGCCACCTTCGCGAACCCGGCCGGCCTCGAGAAGACCGGCGCATCCGGGTACCGCGCGACCGCGAACTCCGGCCAGGCCACCGTCGGCGCACCCGGCGACCCGGGTGTGGGACAGCTCGCCTCGGGCACCCTCGAGATGTCGAACGTGGACCTGTCGCAGGAGTTCACGAACCTGATCGTGGCGCAGCGCGGTTTCCAGGCGAACGCGCGGATCATCACGACCTCGGACGAGGTGCTGCAGGAGCTGACGAACCTGAAGCGGTAGGGGAGCGGGGCGGTCGGTCGCGGCCGCGCCGTCCCTGCTCCTGCACGGTGCGGGGCCGCCGCTCGGGCCGTGGCGAACCACGGCACGAGCGGCGGTCCCGCAGGCGCTAGCGGGTCCCGGCGCCGGGCGTGTCCCAGTACGACGGCTGTTCGTACTGCTCGGACCACCCGCGACGCATCCGCGTCGCCGCGCGGTCGAACGCGTCGACGAGGTCCGTGTCCGTGGTGAGCAGCGCCTGCAGGCGGAGCCCGTCGTACAGCGCCAGCAACTGCTGCGCGCCCCGGACCGGGTCCATGGTCGCCGGCTCCCGTCCGTCGCGGACGTCCGCTGCGAGCCCGTCACGGATCGACTGCCGGAACCGCCGGTAGGTGGACCGGTGGTAGTCGGCGCCCTCCACCGTCGGGTCAGCGGCGGACGCGAGACTCGCGGCGAGGAGTTCCATCAGTGCCGGCTGCTCCGCGTGTGCAGCGAGCAGGGCGTGCAGGAACGGGACGGTGCCCTTCTCCGCCATCAACGGCACGAGCGGCGCCGCGATCGTCTGCGTCCACCGTTCGACGGTCGCGGCGAGCAGCGCCCGTTCCGTCGGGAACGCCGCACGGACCTCGTCGGCGTCCATGCCCGCGCGCTCAGCGACGACGTCGAGGGTGAACCGGGAGACGCCGCCGTCGTGGAGCGCGGCGATCGCCCCGTCGATCGCGCGCGTGCGCGGTGCTTCGTCCGCTTCGGCCGTCCGGCTCGTCAGGGGTGCCAGCGGGTGCTTCCGGAACCACTCCAACAGCCCTCGCGCCCGGGTCAGGCCGAACATGGGGTCGGCTGGCTGGCTGGGGCCGAACAGGTCACTGAATCCCGGGACCTGCTGCATCAGCGGATCGAGCGGCTGGAACGCCATCGACCAGTCCGGGAACGACCGCTGGGCGACGGGCTCGTCCGCCAGGATCCGGACGTTCGTGTGCCGAGGGTCACGGCGGACCTGTTCGAAGCGGACAGCAACGGTCTCGTCGTCGCCCTCGATGATCCCGAGGCAGTTGTCACCCTTGTGCGCCAGGATGCCCGTCACACCGAGGGCTGTGTTCTTCTCCCGCCCGACCGCGAGGATCTGCGCGAGCTCGGTGTCCGTGATCGGACGGGTCTGTGTGCTGGTGTACACGATCGAACGCATCGGTGCTGGTCTCCCTGCCGTAGTGGAACACGGTGCGCTCTCGAGTGAACTGCCCTGTCTACTGCTCCGCAACCCCCCGACCGGGCGCGGACAGTGGTCATCCCGTGAACGCCCCCGTGCAGGAGTTGCGGACCGGCCGGAGACGGGCGGGACACGGGACACGGGAAGCAGTGCCTGGCTGCAACCCGAATGCAGCCAGACACGACACCGTCCGGATCACGAGTCCGGTACGGGGACCATCGAACCAGGCCGTGAGGAGGCCTTCGAGACCCACAACGCGGGGAGAACGACCGTTCCCCGGCGTGCCTCGCTCGTCGGCCGATCGCCTCGCAGGTGCTCCGGCGTTCACCGCTCGCGGAGGATCCCGAGGAACTCGTCGGCCATGCCGAGGTGCTGTTCGAGCTTCGCGCGCCGCTGCTCGGTGTCGCGGATGTACTCGTCGAGCTGCCCGCGGAGACGCGCCTGCCCGGGTCCGTCACCGACGACCTCGAGGGCGTCGACGACGGCGAGCAGTTCGGCCATCTGTTCGAGGGAGAAGCCGAGCGGCTTCATGCGACGGATGATGAGCAGCCGGGCGAGGTCGGTGTCGGTGTAGAGCCGGAAGCCGCCCTCGGTCCGGCCGGACGGGTGCAGGAGACCGACCTCGTCGTAGTGGCGGATCGTCCGGTTCGACAGGCCCGTACGGTCGGCGAGCTCGCCGATGTGCATCGTCGTCGGTGCGGCTCGCTCCGTCATCGGCTTCTCCTTCGTGGTCCTGCTGGGCTCTGGCGAGCGTAGCGCCGTCGTGTCCCCGGCCCCTGTACCAGGTATCGACAACCCTTCCGTGGCGGTAGGGTTCGGGAGTCCCCAGTGAGAGCGAGCGTGGCATCACATCCTCCCCGAACACATCTGACATCACCCTGCCCACCCCGGGTGCCGTCCCACCGGCGGATCCGACAGCGACGCCGCCCGGCCGGACGGCGAGGGGTGTACGTGGCTGGTTGCCGTGGGTCGCGGTGATCGCTGCGGGCGGTGCCCTGTCGGTCATGAGTGCGCCGGGGCAGACGGCGGGCCTGTCGGTGTTCACGGACCCGCTGATCCGGGAGCTGGGCATCTCACGGACGGAGGTGTCGACGAGTTACCTCATCGGCACCCTGCTGGGTGCGTGCGTCCTGCCGTTGACGGGTCGAGCGTTGGACCGGTGGGGCGTCCGGCGGATGACGATCATCATCGGGGTCGCGTTCGCCGTGTTCCTCGCCGCGTTGAGCTTCGTCGCGGGGATCGTCGGCCTGACGGCTGGGTTCGTCGGTGTGCGCATGGCAGGGCAGGGCGCGCTCTCGCTCGCCGCGACGACGCTCGTCGCCCGCAGCATCGCCGACCGACGGGGCCTCGCGCTCGGGATCGCGTCAGGGATCGGCTCCGGGGGGATCTCCCTGGTGCCGGTGTTCGTCGAGACCCTGATCGCGGGCACCGACATCCACGTCGCGTGGCGGGTGGAGGCGGTCGTCGTCGCCGCGGTCGTGATCCCGATCGGATTGCTCCTTCCGCGACGTACCGCCACTGCCCAGGGCAGGAAGTCCGCGGAAACTGCCGGTGGCGGGCCGGTGTGGACGCTCCGGGAAGCGGCCGCCACCGGCATGTTCTGGACCATCGCTGCCGGGCTCGCGGTGTCCGGGATGCTCAGCACCGCGCTGGCCTTCCACCAGGTCGCCGTCCTCGGCGAGCAGGGCCTCACCCCGGGGGAAGCGGCCGCGAACTTCCTCCCGCAGACCGTCACCGGCATCGCCGCGACCCTGCTCACGGGCGCGCTGTCGGACCGCATCCCGCCGAAGTTCGGCGTCACCATCGCGATGACGACCCTCACCGGCGCACTCCTGCTGCTCCCGATCGTGCACACCGGGTGGACCGCTGTCCTCTACGGGCTCGTCCTCGGCGCCGCCGGCGGAGCCCTGCGTGGCATCGAAGCCGCCGCGTACGTCCGGTACTACGGAACGGCGAACATCGGCGTGATCCGCGGCGTCGCGACCGGGACGAACCTCGCCTCGACCGCGTTCGGACCGCTGCTGCTCGCGCTCGGCCACGACGTCGCCGGCGACTACACCACCCCGGTGCTGGTCGCCGCGATCCTGCCGGCAGTCGTCGCCGTCGTCTCCGTCTTCGCCCGCGCCCCACGTCACCCGGCACTGCACAGCTGATCGGCCAGCGGCACGCGAGTACCAGCGGCCGCCCGCGCGCGGGTCAGTGCGCGCGGAGTTCGTCGAGGAACTCGTCGACCATGTGCAGCTGCTCCTGGAGGCGCCCTCGTCGTGTCTCAGCGTCCCGGATGAACGCAGCGACCCGCGAACGGACCGCGGTCAGGTCGACGTCGGGCTGCGCTTCGTCGAGCATCTTCACCGCGTCCACCAGGATCCCGGCCTCCCCGAGGGAGAACCCGAGCGGTTTCATCCGCCGCACCATCAGGAGTCGGGCGACGTCGTCCTCGGAGTACAGGCGGAACCCGCCTTCGGTGCGGCCGGACGGGTGCAGCACCTCGGCGGCGTCGTAGTCGCGGATCGTCTTCACACTCAACCCGGTGCGCTCGGAGACCTCGCCGATGTGCATCAGGTACTCGTTCGACATCGTCACGTCGTCACCCTCCACTTGCGCAACAACCCTTCCGTTGCGTTAGAGTCGAACCATACCAACCTTCCCGCAACGGAAGGGTTGGGCCTGGCCGGACGCTCTGCCTCCGCCGGCCGTGCGCGATGACGCGCCCCACGACAGCTCTCGCGGGCGCAGCGCCCGCACCCCCATCCGAAGGAGACCCGTGACCACCGTCACGCAGTCGGTGCCCGTCCAGGTGCACCACAGCCCCACCGTCCTGTCCGCACTGCGGAACCCGAAGATCCTGCTCCGTGAGGTCCTGGCCGGCCTCGTCGTCGCCCTCGCCCTGATTCCCGAGGCGATCTCGTTCTCGATCATCGCCGGGGTCGACCCCCGCGTCGGCCTGTTCTCGGCGTTCGTGATGGCTGTCGTCATCTCCTTCGTCGGCGGCCGCGCCGCGATGATCACCGGCGCCACCGGAGCCATCGCCCTCGTCGTCGCCCCCGTCGTCGAGGAACACGGCCTCGACTACCTCATCGCCACCGTCCTCCTCGGCGGGATCTTCCAGCTCGTCCTCGGTGGGCTGGGCGCGGCGAAGCTCATGCGGTTCGTGCCCCGGTCCGTGATGGTCGGCTTCGTCAACGCGCTCGCGATCCTGATCTTCACCGCGCAGCTGCCGAACATCATCGGCGTCTCCTGGCTCGTCTGGCCGATCGCCGCGGCCGGTATCGCGATCATCGTCCTGCTGCCCCGACTCACGAAGGCGATCCCTGCACCCCTGGTCGCGATCGTCGTCCTGACCCTGGTGACCGTGTTCGCGTCGATAGCCGTCCCGACCGTCGGCGACGAGGGCAAGCTGCCCGACAGCCTCCCGACCCTGTTCATCCCGAACGTCCCGGTGAACCTCGAGACGCTCACGATCATCGCCCCGTACGCCCTCGCCATGGCGCTCGTCGGGCTGCTCGAGTCGCTGATGACCGCGAAGCTCGTCGACGAGGTCACCGACACCGGTTCCCGCAAGACCCGCGAAGCCCTCGGGCAGGGCGTCGCGAACATCGCCTCCGGCCTCTTCGGCGGCATGGGGGGCTGCGCGATGATCGGCCAGACGATGATCAACGTCAAGGCCTCCGGCGCTCGGACCCGCATCTCGACGTTCCTGTCCGGCGTGTTCCTGCTGGTCCTCGTCGTCGGGCTCGGCGACGTCGTCGCGATCATCCCGATGGCAGCCCTCGTCGCCGTCATGGTGATGGTGTCGGTCGGGACCTTCGACTGGCACAGCATCAAGCCCTCCACGCTCAAGCGGATGCCGGTCGGCGAGACGATCGTCATGGTCCTCACCGTCGTGATCGTCGTCGCCACCGACAACCTCGCCATCGGCGTGATCATCGGTGTGATCGCCGCGATGGTCGTCTTCGCCCGCCGCGTCTCCCACTTCACCAACGTCTCGCGGAGCATCGAGACGCTCCCGACCGGTGAACAACACGCGCTGTACACCGTCGAGGGTGAGCTGTTCTTCGCCTCCTCCAACGACCTCACCACCCAGTTCGACTACTCGGACGACCCCGAGCTCGTGATCATCGACATGACCAGGTCGCACGTGTGGGACGCCTCCACCGTCGCCGCGCTCGACTCGATCGAGACGAAGTACAACCAGCACGGCAAGCGGGTCGAGATCCGCGGCATGAACGACGCCAGCCGGGCCTTCCACGGCCGCCTCGCCGGGAACCTCGGCGCCGGCCACTGAGGCCGCTCCGACCTCCGCCCGGCCCCGACCCGGGGCACCGAGTGAACGGGCGGAGCAGTGAGGCCGGTTCCTGATCCACCGGCTTCGCGGCGGGCACCGTCACGTCGTCCACGGACGGTGCCCGCACCTCACGTCGACGGGAGCCAGCTGTGCCGAAACCACCCACCATCCACGACGTCGCCGCCGCCGCGCACGTGTCACACCAGACCGTGTCCCGCGTCCTCAACGGCGCCACCAACGTCCGACCCACGACCCGCTCGCGCGTCGAACACGCGATCCAGGCGCTCGACTACACCCGCGATGACCAAGCCGCAGCACTCGCCCGCCGCCCGCGGCGACGGACGACCGACTGACGACGGTCGCCCCCCTGACGCCCACGGCCCCTCCGGCAACTCGCCGTCAGGGGCCGTTCGTGGCTCAGCACGGTGTCGTCCGGATCGACGCGTTGCTCGTTGACCTGCGAGACGTGCGGTGGGAGGCTCGCTCGATGCGAGGGAGTGAGCGAGCGCTGAAGCTCCGGCCCACCACGCCTGACGACCTCCTCGAGGTGCGGGCACTGTTCCGCGATCCGGCGTTCGAGGGATGGGGCGGGCCTGGGTTCCGGTCCGACTCGCAGCTCCGGGAGAAGTACCTGGGCGCTCGTCTCCCGGACGTCGAGTGCTTCCTCGTCGAGGTCGACGACCGAGTGGTCGGCTTCACGCAGTTGTACGCCGATGGATCGGGCGCCGGTACGGACCTCATCCTGCTGCCCGCGGAGCGTGGTGCGGGTGTCGGTCGACAGGTGGTCGAGGCCCTGCTCGAGCGGGTCCGGGCGAGCGGCAGGACCCACTTCGAGGTCGACCCGTCACCCGAGGACCGCGGTGCGGTCGCGTTCTGGCGAGCTGTCGGCTTCCGAGGTCGAGGTCGAGGTCGAGGTCGAGGCCGAGGCACCCTGGCGTACCCACTCCAGGAGACGGACGAGCAGCAGAACGTGGTGAGCTGAGGTCGTGCGCATCCGATCAGTGGCAGTCGTCGTCCGCGACGAGCGGGTGCTCGTGATCGAGCGACGCAAGGACGGGCGGTGCTACTGCGTGCTCCCCGGTGGCGGCGTCGAAGCGGGCGAGGACCTCCGTGCGGCCTGCCGCCGTGAGCTGCTCGAGGAGACCGGTCTCGACGGTCAGGTGGGCGACCTGCTCGACGTCCCCGTGGAGAGCGACACACCTGCCGTGTACTTCACGGTGCGGGTGAGCTCCGCGGAGCTGTCGCTCGGAGGCCCGGAGCTGCAGCGTGCCTCGGAGCGCAACGAGTACGCCCCGACCTGGATCGCCGCGACGTCGCTCGACGACGTGCACCTCGTGCCCGCTGAGGCGGTACAGGCGGTACGTCTCGTCCTGCGCGCCACCTCGCCATCGTCCGAGCCGCTTCGGTAGCCGACCGCCCAGCGGACGGTTCAGCCGTCGGGGCTGCGCCGGGTCAGGTCGTTGCGACGGGAGAAGTCCTCGAGGGCCGCACGGTCCGACAGGAGGACCTTCGGTCGTCCGAACTCGTCGAAGGCGTGTCGGTACCGGAGCCGGTTCGTCCTGGCGGGTCCGAGCATGAACCGGATCATCTCCATGCGGAGACGGTCGCGAGTGCCCTCCAGGCTCCGGCGCGGTCGGGTTCGAAGAGCGTCCGGCGGACGTACCGGACGACGCTCGCTGCCGGCGAGGCATCCAGGACCACCAGGCCCGTCGCCCGCCGGAGCCGCTCGGGGAGCCAGCGGGAGTAGTTGCCGTCGATGACCCACCGATCGGTGCGCACCACCTCGTCGTGCATCAGCTCGAACTCGTCGTCCGGGCGCTCGACCCACTGTGTCCCGGGCAGGTGCCGGTACTGGTCCAGATGGATCACCGGAAGGGAACGGACTCGGCCGACGGCCGCCGCCAGGGTCGACTTGCCGCTGTTCGACGGCCCCAGGATGCAGATCCGCTGGCCGAGGTCGTCGAGGTCCATGTCGCGAGTCTTCCACGGGCACGTCGACGGTCCGGCTGCCCTGGATCGTCGGTGATCACCCGTCGGGCAGTCCCCGGTCGACGCTGCCCCCGTACGGTGGACGGGTGTCATCGTCGCTCCGCAGCCCGGGGACCTCGCGTCCGAAGCTCCTCACCGTCACCTACGTCGTCGTGACCGGTGCCCGCAAGTGGCTCGCTCGCGGACTGACGCAGCTCGGCTGGCGCCCGGCCCTGCTGCCGTACTCCGGCTACGCCGACGCGCAGCAGGGCCGTGTCCTGGCCCGGGTGGTGCTCGCGCCGGCATCGGTCGACCCGGCCGCCCGACGTGGGATCGCCGCATGGCGTCGGCTGCTGACGGTGGAGCGCCCCGACGTCGAGGTCGAGGTCGAGCTCGGCGGCACGACCACGACGGCGATCAGCGACGAGCAAGGGCTCGTGGACGTGAGCGTGGCGCTCGAGCACTCGTCGGGGTCTGCTCCCGAGGACGCCGTCCTGCGGCTGCCGGGGCGAGCGCCGACCCGTGTGCCGATCCACGCCGTCGCAGGCGGGTCACACCGGGGCGTCGTCTGCGACATCGACGACACCGTGTGGGTCACGGGCATGTCGAACCCGCTCGCAGCCGCCCGACGGACGTTCTTCGGCAGGAGTGCGACGCGGAAGGCCGTCCCCGGCATGGCCGAGCTCGTGCAGGACGTCGTCCGTGGTCAAGGTCAGCCGACGGTCGTCTACGTCAGCAACGGTCCGTGGAACTTCGCGGGGATCGCCTCGCGGTTCCTGCAGCGCAACGGGTTCCCGGCCGGCACGCTGCTCATGACGGACTGGGGGATCACGCCGACGCACTGGTTCCGGGACGGGAAGGAACACAAGCGGTCCTCCCTCCTCCGGCTGCGCGAGGACCTGCCCGACGTCTCCTGGGTGCTCATCGGCGACGACGGCGAACACGACCCCGAGCTCTACTCGGCCTTCGCTCGCGAGCACCGCGACGCGGTCGCAGCGATCGCCATCCGTGAGGTGCAGGAGTCCACGTCGGGGCGTGAGCAGGTGACGCTGGTGCACGGTGTGCCCGTCGTCCGGGGCCGCGACGGGAACGCGCTGCTGCCGTTGCTGCGCCGAGCGCTCGAGCAGTGACCGGCAGGACGGCGACGAGGACGACTGCACCCGGCTCCTGCGACTCCTGACCCTCGAGCAGTCGTGGACCGAGGTCGTCGACCTCCTCGGACAACTGGGCTGGGTGCGCTGCGGCACGGGGGACTGGGCACACGCGTTCCGATCGCCGTCCGGCCGACTCGCTGCCCGGATCAGCCCGTTCGACCCCGCCGGGCCGTACTCCGCGATGCTCTACCGACGGGCCGCACACACCCGTCAGGTGCCCGCGCTGATCCACCACCGCGTGATCGACGGCGGAGCCGACCTCACCGTCATGGAGTACCTGGAACCGGTCTCCGTCGCGATCGGCGCACGCTTCCACCAGGCGCTCGCCGGTCGGGAGCCGTCCGTCGCCGTGCTGGCGGACGTGATCGGCGAGGTGCACGCGCGGGGTGCCGCCGAGCAGCCGTGGTGGGGGCCGCTCGACGACAACCCCGCCAACGTCATGCGGGGCTCCGACGGGAGGCTCGTCGTCGCCGATCTCTTCTACCCCGACGGACCGGCGCTCTACGCCGCCGCGCGGACGGACCCGGACCGGATCGCACGTGACTACCCCGAGCACCGTCGGCGGCACATGACCGAGCTGCCGCTGGCGAGCTCCGGCGGCTGGCCGCCCGGGGACGCCGAGGAGATCCGGGCGCTGCTCGCCGACGCGGACGCGCGGGCAGCGGAGCCCCGGTGAGGTCCGAGGCGCGGTGCGGTGCGGTGCGGTCTCCGCAGCGTGGCACCGACACCGTCCCGCCGCCCGGTCGGCCTGTCGTCAGGACCCCGCTGTCTCGAGCATCGCGAGCACGTGCGGCGCGCTCCACCGGAACAGCGCGTCCGACGGCGGCGACGCGAGGTCCTCGCCCCAGATCGCGACCGCCGCGCCCGACATCGGTGCGGCGAGCCGCGACCCGGAGTCACCGTCCCACGTCCGCAACGACCAGTGGGCACGCAGGTCGGCCGCCGTGTACGCACTGTCGGCGGGGTCGAGGTCGGTCGGCACCTCGTACAGGTAGTACGAGTCGTAGTTCAGCAGGTCGGTCCCCACCGCCGCCAGGTCGTCCGCGCCGGCTCGGTGTGCTCGGCGGTCGCGGCGCTCCGCCGGGTCCTCGGTGTCGCCGTCGAAGCTCCAGTACGTGACGTGGATGCGCGGGTCCAGCCGTCCGACGACGGCCCGGTCGATGCCGTCGTTCCAGGCCCAGACCTCCCGGTCACCGACCGCGGCGGCCATCGAGTTCAGCCACGCGACCCGCTGGGCCGCGGTGGCGTCGTCGCCCCACTCGTCGCCGCCGATGTGCACGGTGCGGCTGGCCGGGAAGGTCCGGGTCACCTCGCGCAGCAGGTCCGCGGCGAGGCGTGCACTCACCGGCACCGTGACGTCGAGTTCGCTCTCGTCGGCTCGGATCCGGTCGACCCAGCGCGCACCGTGCCGGGCCTCGAGCAGGGCGAACGCCGCGGCCATGTGACCCGGCGTGTCGATCTCGGGCACGATCGTGATGCCGCGCCGTGCCGCGTGGTCGGCGATCTCGTGTGCCTGCGCGGCGCTGAGGAAGGGGCGGCCCGTGACCCGGCTCGTCCACACGCCGTCCTCGAGGTCGGCGTTCGCCGTGGTCTGCCCGAGCACCGCACTCTCGATGCCGACGTTCTGGTCGTCGGTCAGGTGCAGGTGCAGGAAGCGCCCACCGTCGTCCGCGAGCAGGTCGACGTACTGCTCGATCAGCGGGACCGGGTAGTACGCGCGAGCGACGTCGAGCATCACCCCGGTGGTCGGTCGTGCGGGTGCGGACCGGCCGGTCCTGACCGAGGCGGCCGACGCCCGGCAGCCGGCCGCCGCGTACGCACCGGTGCAGGCGCGGACGGCGTACGTCCCGGCGGGTGCGCGTGCCGGCGCCCGGTGCGACACCCGGACGGTCGTGCTCGCCCCGGCGGCGAGCGAAGGGATCCCGACGTGCCCGAGCGTGTACTGCCGACTGCCGGCGGTCAGCGAGAGCCAGGCGTCGCGGGCCGGCTTGCGGGTCGTCGAGTGGTTCGTGAAGCGCAGCGTCGTCCGGACGGTCGTGCGGGTCGCCGTGACGATGCTGCTCGCGGTGAGCTTCGTCGCGGTGACGCTGGGGGCGCGCCCTGCGGTGCCGGCTCCGGCGGGGTCGCCGCTGGGCACGAGCGTGTCGACACCCACCAGGACCGCCGCGCACGTGACGATCGTCAGGGCGAGCGCAGCGGCGCGAGCTGCGCGGCGGCGACCGGGACCGCGGCGACGCGGGGGTCCGCTCTCCGCGGGTGCGCGCGACCCCTGACGTTCCTCGTCGGATCCTGCACGCGCCACGACGTCCCACCCCTCGGTCACCGCGCCGTGCACGGGGGTCGTGCTGTGCGGTCCTGCTCCGATCCGGGTCGAGCAGACAGGCCCGACTGTAGCGGAGCGCGGACGCGCTGCGGGCGCAGCCGAGCCGGCCGGGTCACCGCCGGTGGCCGGTCCTGCGCCGGGTCCTCAGCCTGCGCCGAGCAGCTCCGCCGCCTCGCGCACCGCGGTCGGGGCCCCGGCGAGGTGCCAGTCGTGCCCGTGGGCCCGGACGACGGTGGCCGCGCCACCGGCGCCCTCGACGAGCGCCCGTCCCGGGAGCCAGTCCCAGTCGGCGCAGTCGGTCTGCACCCAGAGGCCGATGCGCCCCGCTGCGACGTCCACCAGGTCGCAGGACCCCGATCCGCTGATCCGGACCGTCGCCGCCGCTGCCAGGAGTGCCGTCATGGGCGCCGCCTCGGCGGCGCGCAGGTGCGAGCTGTTGAGGAAGGTCGCCACGCTCGTCGCGGCGAGGGCCACGTCCGGCACCGCCGGCACGGCCTCGCCGTCACGGGTCGTCACCCCGTCCGACGCCACCCACGTCTCGTCGGCGAGCGGACGACGGACCGCACCGACCCGGAGCACGCCGTCGACCTCGAGCGACACCGCGCTGCACCACGCGGGCAGGCCGGCGACGTAGTTGAACGTCCCGTCGATCGGGTCGACGGTCCACCGGCGTCCGTGGGTCGCCTCGGACCGGGCGCCCTCCTCGCCGAGCACCCCGTCGTCCGGGCGGTGCTCGAGCAGCATCCGACGGACCAGGTCCTCGGCGGCGCGGTCGGCGGCCGTGACGAGGTCGGCGGCCGAGGTCTTCCGCTCCGCGTCGGTCCCGTCCCGACGCATGTCGGCCGCGAGGCGCGCGGCATCGGTCACGAGGGCGGCGGCGAGGGCGTGGTCGTCCATCCGGCAACGGTAGCGGGCGACGGGCAGCGTCAGGTCGGTGCACGGGAACCGGTCCGCAGCGTCAGGAGACCGTGAGGACCGGTGCGGTCCTGGTCGGTCCGTCGCAGGGTGGACGACGTGGACGAGCACCCGGACCGAGATCGAGACCGACACCCGCACCGCACCCGACGGACCGGCTGGCACCCCTGGGGGCGCTGCACCGTGCAGCCCGTCTCCCGCGCACTGTGGAGCGGCCGGACGCTCGAGGTGCACGCACCGGGGACCACCGCGGGCGAGCTCCTGCTGCTCCGAGCGCTCCAGGTCTGGGGTGCGGCCGGCGCACTCGTGGCGGTCGCACTCGTCGTGGCGCTGCACCGCGTGCCCGCGGTCGGCCTCGTCGTCGCCGTCCTGCTCTACGTCGCCGGTCCCGTCCTGCTCGTCCGGGCGACCCGGCGGGTGCGTCCCGGGGTCAGACGCTTGACGGTCACGGTGTTCCACGGCAACGGTCAGCCGGAGGTGCACGGCGACGTCCGGCTCCTCGAGGCCTCGCTCGACCTGCTCTGCCTGGTCGAGGACGCCGTTCGTCGCGGACAGGTGTCCCGCGTCGAGTACGAGCAGGTCTGGGGACAGGTGTGGCGGGCGATGCCCGAGCCCGCAGTGCGGTCCGGAGGCCGACCGCGGTCCTGCGAGGTCGCGCAGCGGCGTGGGACGCACCGCTGGTGCCGCGGGGACCGCCGGACGGGAGGCCCGTGGCTGCCCCGCCCCGCGCCTCCCGTCCGTCGTCCGCTACAGGACCGCCTTCGGCACCCGGTGCAGGGTCACCGCCCCGACCGCTGCGAACGGGTGCAGCGGGTCCGGGTCGCCGGAACCGGTCGGCCCGCCGAGCTTCGAGTCGCCGACCGCGCTGAGCACCGCGTAGGCGTCCTCGGCCGTCCACCCGTGGTCCTCGACGAGGAACGCGAACGCGTCCTCGTAGCCGCGTCGGACACTCTCCTGCACGGGGTCGCCGAGCCCGACGAAGAGCCACTCGTCGTCGGTCTCGATGCGCGGTGCACGGATCGGCCGACCGCCCTGCAGGAGGTCGACGGAGACGATCGCGGTGCCCTGCGCCTCGATCGCGACGAAGGACGACTCGCCCTCGGCCATGATCGCGTGGATGTCCCCGATCGACAGCAGGGCACCGGGCACCCGGACCGGCAGGTACACGGTCGAGCCGGGACGCGCCTCGGTGACGTCCATGTTCCCGCCCTCGGCGTACGCCGGCATGATCGTCGAGTTCGTCCCCGATGCCGGTGCGACGCCGACGCAGCCGATCATCGGTCGGACCGGGAAGGCGTGCCGGTCGGTGACGTGCACCACGCCGTCCTCGATCGGGCAGCGACGGGCGAAGACGCCCTCGGGCATGACGTGCTGGAGCGCGCCCGATCCCGGCAGCGACACCGACCACCCGTGGGTGGTGAGCTGGATGTCGTGGATGTGCACCGCGAGCACGTCACCGGGCTCGGCACCCTCGACCCAGACGGGGCCGGTGACCGGGTTGATCGGTGCCTGCAGCTGCGCCAGGTCGTGGTGCTCGTCGAGTTCGGCGTAGACGGCGTCCGTGGTCTCGAAGCCGATCGTCTCGCCGGTGCCCGGGGTGATCCGGAGCACGGGCTCCCGGTCGGCGGCGAACCCGGGCCGCCCGAGGCTGTTCGGCAGGAAGTGGTCGGGGGTGGTCATCGCTGGCCCTTCTCCGTGGTGGTGGTGTCGAGGCCGACGACGGACCCCTCGCCCAGTGTGCCGGGCTCTTCCGACCCGACCTCGGTCGAGCGGCCGGTCCGCCGGTAGTAGAGGAACACCGCGGCGCCGACGACGAGCCAGACGATGCCGCCGACCTTCGCCTCGACGGCGGCGTTGAGCAGGACGTACCCGATGATCAGGAAGCCGATGAGCGGCACGACGAGGTGCAGCAGCCAGTTCCGCGACTTCCCCTTCACGACGTGGTGCACGACGACCGACACGTGCAGGAGCATGAAGCCGAACAGCGCGCCGAAGTTCACGAGCGACGAGATGGTGTCGATCTGCCCGACGAAGAACAGCACGAGGATCGCGGAGAGCACCGAGACGACGATGATCGCGTTCTGCGGGACGAGCCTGCCGTTCAGCTTGTGCAGGAACGCGGGCAGCTGCCGGTCGCGGCTCATCGAGAAGAGCAGGCGACTCGTCGCGGCCTGGGCGGCCATGGCGTTCGCGATGCCGACGGCGAGCACGTTGACGGCGAAGAACGCGGTCGCCCACCCGCTCGAGGAGGCCTGCTCGACGATGGTGAAGAACGCGTTCCCTGCCTCGCCCTCCGGCAACGAGTCACGACCGCCCGCCAGCGCCGACGCGAGCCACGTCTGCAGCACGAACAGGAACGCGACGATGACGAGTGCCAGGACCATCGCGAGTCCGGCGCCACCGCGGCGGCCGGTGGACTCCTCGGACAGCGTCGAGATGCCGTCGAAGCCGAGGAAGCTCAGCACGGCGATCGACAGGGCGCTCGCGATGAGCGGTGCGGACACCTTCGACGGGTCCCACACCTGGTCGGTGCTGAACGAGGCGCCGGGCACGGTCCCGCCGGTCAACGCGACGATCGCGATGACGACGAAGATCGCCACGAAGACGAGCTCGATGAGCAGGAAGATGCGGTTCGCGAGCTTGAGGGACGAGACACCGAGCAGGTTGATCACGGTGTTGATCGCGACGAACACGAGTGCCCAGAGCCAGCGGGGGGTGCCGGGGAAGATGCCGACCATGCTCTCGGCCGCGAACACGTAGAGCAGCGTCGGGACGAGCAGGTAGTCGAGCAGGATCGCCCAGCCCGCGAAGAACCCGGCGGTGGGGTGGATGCCGCGGCCGACGTACGAGAACACGCTGCCGGCGAGGGGGATCGACTTCGCCATCTGCGCGTACGCGAGCGCGGTGAAGATCATCGCGACGAGGCCGACCAGGTAGACGAGCGGCACCATGCCGCTCGAGGCGTTGTAGACGGTGCCGAAGATCGCCCACGGGGCGATCGGCACCATGAAGACGAGCCCGTAGACGAGCAGGTCGGTGGTGGACACGGAGCGCTTGAGCTCCTGCTTGTAGCCGTAGGCCTCGAGCTGCTGCTGTGCAGAGAGCTCGCTGTGCTGCTGCGACATCGTGGTTCCGTTCGGGGAGACGGTGCGTGGGAGGGGGGGATGCCGGACGCCGGTCGGGTCCGGTGGAGTGTCGGCCGGGAGGCGCGTGGCGGGGTGGGTGCGTGCCTCCCGGCCGGCGGGCTGGTCGCCTCAGCCGGTGGGCTGGTCGTCGTGCTCGGCGAGGAACGCCGCGACCACGCGGCGGAACTCCTCGGGCTGCTCCAGGTGTGAGCAGTGGCTCGCGCCGGGGAAGACGTGCTGGCGGACGTCGGCGATGCGCTCGACGAAGGGCCGCCACGTGGCGGGCGTCGCCTCGTCGTGCTCACCGGCGACGACGAGGGTCGGGACCGCCACGCGGTCGAGTCGGTCGATGACCGTCCAGTCGCGCATGGTGCCGATCACGTGGAACTCGTTCGGCCCGTTCATCGTGTGGTAGACCGTCGGCTCGGCTTCCATCTGGGCCTCCGAGTCGACGAAGTCCTGCGGCATCGGGACGACGCGGCACACGTGGCGCTCGTAGAACACCTGCGTGGCGGCGAGGTACTCGGGGTCGTCGACGGTGCAGGCCTGCTCGTGCCGCGTGAGGGCGTCCTGCACGTACTCGGGCAGCTGTGCGCGGAGCTCGGCGGCGCCGTCGACCCAGAGCTGCATCGACGCGGGGGAGTTGCAGATTGCGAGGGAGCGCAGGTGCTCCGGCTGCCGCACGGCGATCTCGGAGCCGAGCATGCCGCCCCACGACTGGCCGAGCACGTGGTGGTCGCCGAGACCGAGGTGGTCCACGAGGGCCGCGTACTCGTCCACGAAGAGCTGCGGGGTCCAGTACTCCGTCGGGACGTCGGGTCGGTGGGAGCTGCGGCCACAGCCGAACTGGTCGTGGTGCACGACGGTGCGACCGGTCTCGTCGGCCAGCGCCGCGAGGTTCCGGAGGTAGTCGTGCGCCATGCCGGGGCCGCCGTGCAGGACCACGAGCGGGAGCGCACCGGGGGTCGGGGCGTCGGGTTCGGTGACGCGGTACCAGGTCTCGCCGTCCTGGAACGGCATCGTGCCTTCGGTGATGCGGGACATGACGCACAGCATGGACCGGGCAAAGGTTCTCTGCAATACCTTTTCTCGTCCTTTAACGTGGACGAAACGCAAGGAGGGGGCCGAGTGCCAGATCGCGCGACGGAGACCCGTGTCGACGAGGTCGAGGACCGGCTCGTCACCGCCGTGGCCGTCGGGGAGTACCTGCCCGCCTCCAGGCTGCCGCCCGAGCGTGAGCTCGCCGTGCTCCTCGGTGTCGGACGCGTGACCGTGCGCGCGGCCCTCGCGCGACTGGTCGACCGCGGCCTGCTCGAGACACGTCGAGGACGGGGCGGCGGGACCTTCGTCCGTTCGCAGTGGCCGGACTCGTCCTCCGACGCCGTCGCCCGGACGCTGCTCGCACGCTGGGCCGGCATCCGCGACACCACCGACGCGATCGCCCTGCTGCACGGCGCACTCGCCACTGCAGCGGCCGAGCGGATCACCGACGACGGCCGGACGACGCTGCGCACCCGGCTCGAGGACTTCCGCGCCGCCGCGTCCGGGCTCGAGAAGCAGCAGGCGGACGCGGTGCTGCACCGAGCGATCATCGACGCCGCCGGCAACGCCGTGCTCGCAGCGGCGCTCGCCGACCTCGAGTCGCAGGTGTCGATCGCGGCGCCCGCGCACCTCTGGGGCACCGCCGAGGGCATGGCCGAGATGGAGCACCGTGCCCTGCTCGAGCACGAGGGGCTCGTCGACGCCGTCTGCGCCGGGCAGTCGGTCGACGCGGGGGTGCTCGCACGTCGGCACGTCGGCATCGATCTCGAACTGCTCGAGCGGGCGATGCTCCGGGCAGGCCAGGTCCCGACCTCCTGACGGCGTCGGCGGGTCCGCGGGTCCGCCCACGGGGCGGGCTCAGGTCGGCGTCGATCCCTCGAGCCGCGCCTCCTCGGCGTCGTAGCCCGCGCGCACCTGCCGGAGCACCAGGTCGTCGATCTCGTCGTCGTCCCGCAGCCGCAGCAGGGTGGCGGCCTTGTGCCGGACCAGGGCGAGCTCGAGCGCGACCGTCGCGTCGTGCCGCTGCAGCGTCGGGTGGTCCTCGTCGTCCTCCTCCCGAGCCTGGATCACATCGAGGTGGGCCTCCAGGTCGCGCCGGACGCGGTCGATCGTCGCCCGGTCGGCACCTGCCCTGCGCGCCAGGCGGGGGAGCGCGTCGAGCGCTTCCTCGACCGCCGTGCGCTCGGCGTAGCGGCGTTCCTCGCCGACGGACTCGTCCTCGGGGAGCGCCGCGCGCCGCAGGACGGCGGGGAGCACGAGTGCCTGGCCGACGATGGTCACGACGACGACGCCGGCGGTGACGAACACGATGAGGTCGCGGTCGGGGAAGGCGCCCCCGGACTCGAGCGTGCGCGGCACCGCCACCGCCATAGCGAGGGAGACCGCACCGCGGAACCCGGCGAAGCCGCTCACCAGTCGGTCGCGTCGACCCTCCCGCGGTTCGCCGCCGAACCGCCGGGTGACGAGCCAGACGGTCCCGCCGATCGTTCCCTCGAAGGCGAACCGCACGAGCACGAGCACGACGGAGACCGCGAGCACGAGACCGACGCCGCTCCACAGCTCACGGGCGTCGAGGGCACGGGCAGCCACCATCGCCTCGATGCCGACGAGCACGAACAGCGCACCGTTGAGCAGGTACGTGAGGAACGACCAGAAGGCGCGGACCTGCTGGCGGGTCTCCGCCCGGTCGAGCTTCGGAGCGACCTGGCTCACGACGATGCCCGCGGCGACGACGGCGAGCACCCCGGACGCGCCGACGGCCTCGGCGCCGAGGAACGCCGCGAACGGCACGAGCAGCGTGACGAGGTTCTCGAGCACGACCGTGTCGACCCGCCGGAGCACGAGCGAGCCGAGCCACGCGGCGAGGAGTCCGGCCGCGACCCCGCCGACGTACGACAGGACGAGCATGCCGGAGACGTTCCAGAACGTGAGCTCCTGCGTCCCGACGGTCACGGCGACCGCGATGCCGTACACGACCAGGGTGGTGCCGTCGTTCACCAGGCTCTCCGCGCGGAGGACCGTGACGTTCCGGCGGGGCAGCATCTTCGTGAGCACGCCCACGGCCGTGGCGTCGGTCGGGGCGACCGCTGCGCCGAGCACCCAGGCCGGCCCCCAGGGCATGCCCAGCAGGTGCAGGAGCGTCGCCACGACGCCGGCGGTCACGACGACGAGCAGCGTGCCCATCAACACGATGCCGCGCAGGTTCTTGCGGATCTCCCGGAGCGACGTGGTGAGGCTCTCCCAGTAGAGCAGTGCGGGGAGGAACAGCAGCAGCACGGCCTCGGCGGGCAGCTCGACCCGACCGAAGGTGGGGACGAAGGCGAGCAGCGCGCCGATGACGAGCAGGAGCACGGGCGGCGCGATCCTGATGCGGTCCGCGACGGCAGCCGTCACGGCGATGGCGAGCCCGAGGGCCACCACCAGTTCTGGACCGAGCACGTGTCTCCTCAGGATTCGTTGCGACGCGTCAGTCAACGCCGAACGTGCTGCACGTCCTTCCCGATCGGTCCGGCACGGATGGTCGAGGGCGGCTATGCTCCACCTGTATGGGGGTACAGTTCGACGACGGCGCCGCGCAGGGACTCGTGACGGCAGCATCACACGCAGACCGGGTCCTTGCTGAGCAGGGGGCAGGGAGACGGGGCTCGGCAGAGTCGGCGTCGCAGGAGTTCCGGGGCGCGTACGCACGCCTCTTCCAACAGGCGTGCGCGACCGAGGCCCAGGATCGAGCCCGCTTGGCGTCGGTGCTCGACGACCTGGCGCGGCAGGTCCGGCTTGCCGCGCAGCTGGCCGCCGAGGAGCGCGCTCGGCTCGCCGACGTCGCGGCCTGGGACGCGCGTGAGGCGGACCGCGCTGAACGACGGGACGACGACGCGGTGCAGTGGATCGCCTCGGGGGTGGAGGGGCTCTTCGACCCGCGGCCGACCGCGCCGCCCGTGCAGCCCCCGACGGTCGCCGTCGCGTTCTCGCCCACGCAGCGCATCAGGACCTCGACCGGCTCCGGATCCGCGACGAGCAGCGCCGACCCGACCGACCTCCGGAGCTTCGTGACGCACGCCCGAGCGGCCGACACCGCGCTCCGCGCCGAGGTGGACCGGGTCGGGACCGCGTGGTCGCGCTTCGTCGCCTCGTGTTCGTGGGTGCCGACCGGCGGCCAGGGGTTCGTCGACGGCGCTCGGCGCCTCGTGGACGAGAACGACGCGGACGCAGGATGGATCGAGCACGTCGCTGGCGCCTTCGAGCAGGCGGGCAGCGGCACCCTCACCGACCGGGTCCTCGACCTCGTCGTCGCCGCCGCCCTCTCCGCCGAGGGTGTCGACCCCCTCGAGGTCCTGTCGCACATGGATCCGGAGGTCGGAGCGGCATGGCTGGCGGCGAACCCGGACGTCCTCGACCGGCTCGTCGCGGATCCACCCGCGTGGGGGACGTCGTCGACGGTGCTGTCGGCGATCGTCGGAGCGGCCCGCGCCGCCGACCTGCCGCCGACCCGGTACGCCGACGTGCTGCAACGCATGTACGTGACCCGTGCGGCCGAGAAGGTCGGCATCGACATGGCGACGTGGCAGCTGGACCGTGGAGCTCCGGCACTGATGCCGCAGGTCGCCGGCTCGTACGAGTACTACGCGAGCCTGTACCTCGACGATCCCGCCTTCACGTGGGCCGGCATGGCGAACATGGTCGGCCCGGACTTCGCGGCGGGCTTCCTCGACCTGCACTCGTTCCGCGACCACATCCAGACGGCACGTCCGCTGGCACCTCCGTCGATCCGACCGCTCATCGACCAGCTGGCCGGGATGGGCGACGACGAGATCGCCTTCTACGAACGCACGTTCCTCGGCATGCAGAAGGACATCTTCCTGGACGCTTCGACGATGCACGAGGCCTACCTCGACGGCGGCATGACGAGCATCGACGAGCTCCGTGCCGCGGGGCTCCTCCGCGGTGCGAACGACGACCCGGTCGACGCCGCGCTGTCGGAGCGGCAGACGTACTCCGCCTGGCAGGACATCGACGCCGGCAGGCGCACGGGGGACCAGGACCGCATCGCACAGGGCAACGAGACCCTGCTGCTCCGCGAGCAGCGCGACACGATCCAGGGTGCCTACCAGCAGATGCACGACCGCGAGCCGACCGGTGAGGCGCTCACGACGATGCTGGGGATCGTCGGCGACGCGTCCATCCCCGGAACCAAGACGCTCGGCCAGTTCGAGGGCGGCATCGACGTACCGGTCGACGTGAACCCCTTCAGCCCCGGCACACAGGGCTGGGTGGACCACTGGTACATCCCCCAGGGGAACATCTCGGAGTTCGGGACCCGGTGGGACTACATCGAGGGCGACACGCTGCCCGCGTGGCAGCAGCTCGTCCAGGACGACCCCGACCGCGCCCGCGAACTCGTGGGTGGGTCGGTCCCCGATCGGATCCAGCAACGTCGGCTCGACAACCGCATCCCGGAACTCCTCGACAACCTCCACGACTCGGAGCTCGCATGGCACTGAACGCTCGTCGCCCAGGGATCGCGGCAGCGGTCGTCGCCACCGCGGTCGTCGCCCTGCTGTCGGGCTGCGCCGGCCCGCCACCGGGCGCCCAGCCCGACCCCTCCACCCGTCCCGACCGAAGCGAGACCGACGTGCAGCACAACGGCCCCATCCCGACCGCCATGCGCCTCGAGGACGGCGTGGAGGTCTGGGACCTCACCGGCACGCCGAGCGTCGAGGCGTTCGGCGTCGACACCGACGGCGAGTCGCCGGTCCGGAACGCGGTCGCCGCCTACAGCTCCACCGATGATCGACCGGCACGCTTCGTCCTGCCGGGAGACCGGGTCGTCGACCTGCCGGTCGGCGAGGTGATCGTGACCGTCGACGACTACCCGGACGGGCTCACCGACTCCTCCGGCGAGGTCATCACCCCGGCAGGCCGGTCGTTCGTCCTGCAGGTCGAGGGACCGACGACGTCCGGTGCGGCCGCAGGGGTCGCGGCCTACCGGGACGCGCTCGAGGCGGCCGACCTCCCGACGGACGGAGCGGACGAGCTGCAGGAGAAGGTGGAGTCAATCCCCTCGATCGACGGGACGGAGACGAGCGAGCGGCTGGGCGCGAGCACCGACGTGCCCGTGCCGGACGGGATGTCCGCGGCGCTCAGCTCGCGGTTCCGTCCGTCGGACACGACGCCGACGTTCCGGATGCAGCTCTTCGTCTCCTGGGAGCCGGTGCCGATCCCCTGAACGGCGAGGGGTGGCACGGAACGCGATCGCGTCAGCCCGCCAGGGTCCGCCGCCGGAACCGTCGTGCCCATGCCCGCCACGGCAGCGAGCTGGCCAGCGCGAGACCGATGACGACGGTGCCGAACCAGGCGACGACCACCCCGGGGACCGGCACGAGCAGGCTCGTCCAGAGCAGCACCGCGAGGACCCCGAGGACGTAGGCGGCCCCGGCCTTCAGGTACCGGAGGCGCTTGAGCGTCGCCGCCTGGTCCAGGCGCGACGTCGTCCGGGCGAGGAACACCGCGCCGACGGCGATGGCTGCGACCGCGAGTGCGGCCTGCTCGAGCGCACCGAGTCCGTCCACGCCGAGCACGCCCGACCCCGACAGGCTGTACACGCCGTCGAGGATCTCGAACAGCATGAAGACGACGAGCCCGCGTTCGAAGACCACCGTCGATGCGTAGGCGTGGACCCGCCACGCGCCGCTCGTCCCGACCGCTCCGGTGTCCGTGCCGTCCACGCCCCGCAGCGCCCACCGGGCGATCCGCTTCGACACGAGGTACGCGCCGACGCCGGCCGCGCCGCAGACGGCGACCGGCAGCACCGTGTCAGGGGCCCACGCGTCGTGGCGTCCGACCAGGACGGTCGTGACGAGCACGCCGGTCGCAGCGGTGACCACGGACCAGACGCGCGGCCGCGCGACCCGGGCGAGCCGTGCCTCCAGACCGCCCAGCCAGGACCGCCGTGACAGGCGGTCGGTGTTGAACAGGTACTCGGCGAAGACCAACCAGATGAAGGCTGCGCCGAAGGCGGCCAGTGCGGGCCGGACCTCGGCGAGGTGCGCCGAGAAGGACCCGGGGGCGAAGACGGCCTCGTCGACGGCGGACGCGGGGTCCGCCGCTCCGCCGACGGCGACGGCCGCGGGTGGCAGGAGCAGGCGCATCGCGAGCACGCCGGCGACGATGCCGAGCGACAGGAAGAGCCGTCGTGCGGGGGAGTGCAGCCGACCGGCGATGCCCGCCATCGGGACCGACGAGTCCGCGGCCATCGCGATCTCGAGCAGGGCGAGTGCGGCGAAGGCCAGGGCAGCTGCCGGGCCGAGGGTGACCCACGCGGCGGCGGCGGCCGCCACGGTGAGGACGAGGGGGGCGGTCAGGAGCGATCTCGTGGCCATGTCCCCATGCAGCACCTGTCGGCTGGATCGCGCATCCGTCCCGTCTGGCAGACGCGTCGGAGGCACCGGTGCGTTCTCCGGAACGGGTGACGGCCCGTCCCCACTTGCGGGGACGGGCCGTCGGGTGCGGTGACCGGAGAGGTCGCCCGGGCGCTGCTGAGGGGATCAGTCGTGGAACGTCTCGATGGACGCGCCGAGCGAGTTGAGGCGCTCCTGCAGCTGCTCGTAGCCGCGGGCGATGATGCCGACGTTGCGCAGGACGCTCTCGCCCTTCGCGGCGAGCATCGCCAGCAGGATGACGACCGCGGGCCGCAGGGCGGGCGGGCAGCTGACCTCGGCGCCGGAGAAGTGCGTCGGGCCGGTCACGTCGAGGCGGTGCGGGTCGCGCAGGGTGACGCTCGCACCGAGGCGGGTGAGGTCGAGCAGGTGGATCGCCCGGCCCTCGTACACCCAGTCGTGCACGAGCGTCGTGCCCTCGGCCATCGCCGCGATGACGACGAAGAACGGCAGGTTGTCGATGTTGAGGCCCGGGAACGGCATCGCGTGGATCTTGTCGATCGGGGCGTGCAGCTCGGACGGGTGCACCGTGATGTCGACCAGGCGCGTGCGACCGTTGGCGGCGGCGTACTCCTCGCTGACGTCGAACCGCAGGCCCATCTCGGCGAGGGTCGCGAGCTCGATCTCGAGGAACTCGATCGGCGCTCGGGTCACCGTGAGGGTGGACGCGGTGACGATCCCCGCGGTCAGGAGGCTCATCGCCTCGACCGGGTCCTCGCTCGGCCAGTAGTCCACGACCTCGTCGATGCGGCTCTTCCCGGTGATGCGGAGCGTCGTCGAACCGATGCCCTCGACCTGCACGCCGAGCAGTTCGAGGAAGAAGCAGAGGTCCTGCACCATGTAGTTGGGGCTGGCGTTGCGGATCGTGGTCACGCCGTCGCGGGCGGCCGCGGCGAGGATCGCGTTCTCCGTGACGGTGTCACCGCGCTCGGTCAGCACGACCGACTTCGTCGGCACCTCGGTGTTCGCCACGTCGACCTCGTACCAGCCGGAGGTCGCCTCGACGTCGACGCCGAACGGCCGCAGGGCGATGAGGTGCGGCTCGACCGTGCGGGTGCCGAGGTCGCAGCCGCCGGCGTAGGGCAGACGGAACGAGCCGTAGCGACCGCTGAGCGGGCCGAGGAACATGAGCACGCTCCGGGTGCGCCGAGCGGCGTCGGCGTCGATCGCGTCCAGTCGCAGGTCCGACGGGGCGACGATCTCGAGGACCTCGCCGTCCTCCGACCACGTGACGGTGGCACCCAGGCTGCGGAGCACGTCGATGATGCGGTCGACCTCGACGATGCGGGCCACCTTGTGCAGCCGGGTGACCCCGCGGTTGAGCAGCGACGCGCAGAGCAGTGCGACGGCGGCGTTCTTGCTCGAGTTCACGGCGATGGAGCCGCTGAGCTTCCGACCGCCCTGCACCCGGAGGTGGGCGCGCTGCGGGGCGCCGCCGATCGAGACGATCTGCTGGTCGAGCGCGTCGCTGATGCGTGTGAGCATCTCGAGCGACAGGTTCTGTCCGCCCTGCTCGATGCGGTTGATCGCGCTCTGGCTCGTGCCGACGCGTTCGGCGAGCTGGGTCTGGGTCATGCTGCGGCCCTTGCGGGCGCCCCGGATGAGGGCGCCGACCTCGCGCAGCGGAGCGGCGGGCGCGGTGCCGGTCGGCTCGGCGGGCGTGACGACGGTGGTGGTGTCGGACATGGTCGCCACGGTAACACGCTCATGAGATAAAACAGGGGACATCGCCCGGCGATCATCCAGGATCGGATCGGGAATAACTCGTCCATGAGAGTTCAGGCCGGCAACCAGCCGCGGTCTTCGCCGCTCCACCGCCACATCGTCGAGCGGCCGAGCGCGGGTCGGGGGTCGCGCAGCCAGACCGTTGTGTCGGGGGTCCACCCGGCGATGACGCTCGCCGGGGTGCCGTCGACGGAGTCCGGGGTGCCGTCGACGGAGTCCGGGGTACCGTCGGCCGAGTCCGGGGTGCCGTCGGCCGAGTCCGCGTCGACCGGGATCGCGGTTCCGGAGGCGCGCAGCCACCCCCGCAGGGTCAGGTGCACCGCGTCGTACCGCTCGGCGATCGCGGCCCAGTCCGGCACCACCCAGGCGCCGTCGCGACCGGTCGCCCGGTACCAGTCGTGGCGACGGGTGGTGGCCGTGACGTCGATCGGTGCCGCACGGCAGAGTGCCGCCCAGTCCTCGGCGTCGTCGACCACCACGATGCGCGCGGACGGATCGACCGCTGCAGGGGCGACCGCAGCGCGCTCCCACCCGGTGTGGTCCTCGACCGCCCACAACCCGAGTGGCCCGCGGCCGTCGCGTTCGGTGGTGGTGTCGAGGAGCCCGCCGGGAGGGGTCGTCCACCACGTCCCGCTGATCCGCGCGGTGACCGGGTCGCCCAGGCCGTGGGAGCGTTCGTCCAGCAGCTCGCGCCGCCACTCGGCGAGCACTGCTGCGGCAGGGCGAACGGCGCCGCCGTACCCGGACGTGTCCGGGATGACGGTCCATCGAGCCGGAACCGGAGCCGTGGCGAACAGTGCCTGCACGCCGGGGGCAGCCGCGACCGCCGTGGCGATCCGCTCGTGCAGCGACCGCGGGACGACCGTCTGGAGCAGGACGTCCTCGGCGTCCGGCTCCTGCCACCACATCGCCGACTCCGCTGCGCGACCGAGGGCCGCGAGCACCTGGTCGAGCGTGGCCGATGCGGGGTCGGCAGCGTCGAACAGGGCCTCGACGGCGGTGACCACGTCGTCGTCCGACGGAGCCGGACGCGGCTCGGACGCTCCGGGTCCGAACAGCGAGACGCCGTCACCGCGGTGGACGGAGGTCCAGTAGGACGCCCAGAAGAGCGTGTCGTCGTCCGGCTGGTCGCCGACGGTACCGAGCACGACCTCCCAGCAGAGGCGCCGCCCCCGCGGCCCGGCGAGCAGGTCCTCGACGATGGTCACCACGCCAGGCTAACGGGGGTGCGACCGTCGCCGATAACGACCGGTGCACACCCACGGACGGGTCTGCATCCCGCCCCACGGACGGCGGCGGGACGATCGAGAACCAGGACGGGCCATGATCGTCGTCACACGACTCAACGGCAGCGCATTCGCTGTCAACCCCGACCTCGTGGAGCGCATCCAGGAGACGCCGGACACGACGCTCATCATGGTCGACGGCGCCAAGTACATCGTGCGCGAGTCCATGGCCGACGTCATCGGCCTCGTCGCCGCCTACCGCGCTCGGATCGTCGGCATGGCCTACGGCACCGACACCGCGGTGGACGCGACCGGACCGCAGCCGGTCCTCGCGCCCGTCGCGCCGCTCGTCACCAACGGACGACGCGACGCCGTCCGGAGCCAGGACGGGGGGCGCTGACCGTGGACATCGCAACGATCGTCGGCATCCTGCTCGCCTTCGGCGCCCTGTTCGGGATGGCGCAGATGGAGCACGTCGAGATGGCGGGACTCTTCCTGCCCGCGCCGATGCTCCTCGTCTTCGTCGCCACCATCGGCTGCGGCGTCGCGAGCACCACCATGAAGGACGCCCTCGCCGCGTTCAAGACCGTCCCGAAGGCGTTCACCGGCAAGGTCACCCCACCGCAGACGGTCATCGACGACGTGGTCGGGTTGGCCGAGACGGCCCGCGCCAACGGCCTGCTCGCGCTCGAGCAGGAGGCCGACAAGCACGACGACCCGTTCATGAAGAAGGCCCTGCAGAACATCGCGGACGGCACCGACGGCGACGAGCTCCGGATCCTGCTCGAGGACGAGATCGAGTCGAACGCCGCACCGATGCGGAGCGCCAGCGCGTTCTTCATGGGCCTGGGTGGCTTCGCCCCGACCGTCGGCATCATCGGCACCGTCGTGTCCCTGACCCACGTGCTGGCGAACCTCGGCAAGCCCGACGAGCTCGGCCCGCTCATCGCGAGCGCGTTCGTCGCGACGCTCTGGGGCCTGCTCACCGCGAACTTCCTCTGGCTGCCCTTCGGCGGCAAGCTCCGGAAGCTCGCGCAGCTCGAGGCCGACCGGCAGACCCTGCTGATGGAGGGCCTGCTCGCCGTCCAGGCCGGCAGCCAACCCCGACTGCTCGGTGAGCGCCTCACCGCGATGGTCCCGCCCGCAGCGCGCGGTGCCGGCGGCAAGGACGGGAAGACCGCGAAGGCCACCGCCGACGACCAGCAGCTGGCGGCCTGACCGTGAGCACGAACCCCCGCGGGCGCGGGCGCGGCCGGAAGAAGGGCGGCCACGACGAGGCCGAGCACCCGGACGAGCGCTGGATGGCGTCGTACATGGACATGATCACGGTGCTCATGTGCATGTTCCTCGTGCTCTTCGCCATGTCGTCGGTCGACCAGGAGAAGTACATCGCGCTGAAGAACTCGCTCGCGACGGGGTTCGGCGAGGTGAAGTCCGGCAAGGTCGACACCGCCTCGGGCACGATCGTGTCGAAGTCCCAGGTGACGAAGGACGGCAAGGGGTACGCGACGGACGAGTCCGACGCCGACCACTCGACCGCCGCGTCCGGCGCCGACGACACGAACGTCGACCCGGCGTCGACCGCTGTGCCTCCGGTCGCCTCGAAGGTCGACCTCGCGGCGGCACAGCGGGAACTCGACGACCTCAAGGCGATCGAGGCGGCCATCCAGGGCAACCTCGAGCAGGCGGGGGAGTCGTCGAAGGTGCAGTTCGCCGTCGACGACCGCGGCCTGACGGTCCGGCTCGTCGGGAGCGAGACCTACTTCGCGACGAACAGCGCCGACCTGTCCGACCAGGCCCGCCGCATCATGGACGCGATCGCGCCGGTCCTGAAGACCAGCGGACACGACGTCAGCGTCGAGGGCCACGCCGACCAGCGGAACTCGACCGCCCCGTACGCGACGAACTGGGAGCTCAGCGCCGCACGTGCGACCGGGGTGCTCCGCGACCTGGTCGAACGGGGCGGGATGCCGGCGGACCACGTGCAGAGCGTCGGCTTCGGGTCGAGCCGCCCGCTCGCGAAGGGCGCGAGCGACGCGGACAACACCCTCAACCGCCGGGTCGACATCGTCGTGCTGTCGAACCAGGACCAGGACGTCAGCGAGCTGATGCCCGCCCTCGCCACGGCGCAGGACGGAGCGCGACAGGGGTAGACCCCGGCGGGCAGGGCCCGCACCACAGCGCGGACCGGACCGCAGGACGCGCGCCGACGAGCGGCCACGGGTCGCCCGACGCCGAACCCGCCGCCGCCCCAGAACGGGGCACAGCGCTGACGCCTGCCCGTCGCCGGCCGACAGACGCACCCGTGACCGAGACCCTGCCAGCGCCCGAGGTGTACGACTTCGCGCGCCCGTCGACGCTCGCCCGCGAGCACGCACGGGTGCTCGAGCTCGCCTTCGAGACGTTCGCGCGGCAGTGGGGCACGCAGCTCACCGCGAAGGTGCGTGCCGTCAGCCAGGTGACCTGCGAGCAGGTCTCGATGACGACGTACGACGAGTACGCAGCGTCGCTGCCCGCCCTCACCGGCATGGTGCTGCTGCCGATCGCCGACACCGCGCCGAAGGGCGTGCTGCAGGTCCCGCTCGACGCGGCCCTGACGTGGGTGTCGCACGCCCTCGGCGCATCGAAGCCGCTGCCGACACCGGAGCGCACCTTCACGCCGATCGAGCAGGCGCTGGTGCGGAAGATCGTCGAGGACGCCCTCGACGACCTCCGCTACTCGTTCGGCGGGCTCCTCGCGCACGAGGTCACCACCGGCGGCTTCCAGTTCAACAGCCAGTTCGCCCAGGCCGCGCAGAAGGGCGACCTGATGATCGTCGCCGCGTTCTCGATCCGGGTCGGCGACCGCGTCGCACCCGGCACGCTCGCCCTGCCGGCGGAGGCCGTGCTGCCGCAGCTCGGCGAGGACACCACGAGCGTCTCGGCCGCCGACGCCCGCGCCCTGCTCGACGCCCAGCTCGCGAACGTCCCGGTCGGCGTCAGCCTCCACTTCGCGCCCGCCGCCGTGCTGCCCACGCAGGTGCTCCGGCTGGCCGTCGGCGACGTCCTGCCGCTGCCGCACCCGCAGCACCGCCCCCTGACCATCGCGGTCGACGGCGAACCCGTCGGTACCGCCGCCGTCGGCGCCAACGGCTCGCGCCTGGCCGGCATCGTCGTCACCACCACCGATCCGGAGCAGCACGCATGAGCGCCACCACCACCCTCCACGCCACCGCGGCCGAGTCGCTCGCGGCGCAGCTCCCGACGGCGGCACCCCTGACCGCCGTGCCCCTGCCGGGAGGCGCGACCCCGGTCGTCCTCGAGGCCGCCGTCGACGGTGTGGTCGCGTCCTTCGTCGGCGGGCTCTCCGCGGACCTCGCGCTGGTCCTCACCGACCTCGGCACGGTCGTCGCCGCGGGCGGCGCCGACGCCGGCCTGGTCGACGTCACCGACGTGCTCCGCCCGTCGCTCGAGGCCGCTGCCTCCGTGCTCGGCGTCGGTGTGCTCGGGGACGCCCGTCGCGAGTCGGCGGCCTCGCTGTTCGCCGACCCGGAGACGGTCGTCTTCGAGCTCACCGGGGGCGGGGTCCCCGGCGGCTGGTTCGCGCTGCGCGTCCGTGAGAACGGCACGGTCTCGGCACCGCTCGCCGCCGGCGCCGTCCCCGCCGGGAACCTCGGTCGCATCAACAACGTCGAGATGACGCTGACCGTCGAGATCGGTCGGACCCGGATGTCGGTGCGCGACGTGCTCGGCATGGAGCCCGGCGCCGTGGTCGAGCTCGACCGCAGCGCCGGTGCCCCCGCTGACGTGCTGCTCAACGGCCGGCTGATCGCCCACGGCGAGGTCGTCGTCGTCGACCAGGACTACGCCGTCCGCATCACCAGGATCCTCGACGTCGCCGAAGCGGTCTGATCCGTGGACACCCTCTGGATGGCACTCCGGGTCGCCGTGTCGCTCGGCGTCGTGCTCGCCCTGATGTGGGTGCTGCACCGCCGTGCGACGAAGGGCGGTCTCGGAGCCGCGGTGAAGGCCCGGGGACGCCGGTCCGCCGCGGTCGAGGTCGTCGGTCGCCAGGGCATCGGCGGCAAGGCGAGCGTCGTCGTCGTCGACGTCGAGGGGGAGCGTCTCGTGCTCGGCGTGTCCGAGCAGAGCGTCTCGCTGCTCCGGAGTGGTCCGACCCCCGCGCCGGAGCTCACCGTCGTCGCCGGGCCGGTCGCACTGCCGACCGCCCCGCGCGCCGTCGCGTCGGCACCCGAGCCCGCCGAGCCGACCTCCGCCGGGCCGACCACGGTGGCGGCCCCGTCCGCCGACGCGTTCCGTGCGGAACTCGAGCGACAGGACCACGCCGCCACGGGCCTCCCGGCCGACGCCGCGCCCGTGCTCCCGATGCGTCCCCGCGGTCCCGCGCGTCGTCCGGCCCGGACCGTCGTGCCGACCGCGCAGCAGCTCCAGGGCTCCGTGCTCTCCGCGGACACGTGGCGGCAGGCCGCCGCCGCGCTCCGAGGCCGGCGGGCCGGGTGACGGCCGCGCTCCGGACCGGCCGCACCGCCACCCTCGTCGTCCTGGGACTGGCGACGGTCGCCGGTCTCGTCCTCCTGACCACCACCGGCGCGCACGCCGTCGGCGTCACCGGGCCGACCGCGCCGGCGGCCCCGACGGCACCCGCGAGCGGTGACTTCAGCGTCAGCGTGAACGGGCCCGACGGTGCGCCGTCCTCGGCGATCGTCACGCTCCTCGGCATCACGCTGCTCAGCGTCGCGCCGGCCCTGCTGCTCATGATGACGTCGTTCACGAAGATCTTCGTGGTGCTCGCCATGACCCGGAACGCCCTCGGGCTGCAGGGGATCCCGCCGAACCAGGTCATCGCCGGGCTCGCGCTCTTCCTGTCCCTGTTCGTGATGGCCCCGGTGCTCGGGCACATCAACGACGACGCCCTGCAGCCCTACCTCGCCGGCCACATCGACTTCGCGAAGGCGGTCGAGGTGGGCACGAAGCCTCTGCGGACGTTCATGCTGCACCAGACGCGCGAGGAGGACGTCGCCCTCATCACGCGCGCCGCCGGTCAGGCGAACCCGACGGACCTCGACGCCGTGCCCATGACGACCGTGATCCCGGCGTTCGTCATCTCGGAGCTCCGGAGCGCCTTCATCATCGGCTTCGTCATCTTCATCCCGTTCCTGGTCATCGACCTCGTCGTCTCCGCCGCGCTCATGTCGATGGGCATGATGATGCTGCCGCCGGTGATGATCTCGCTGCCGTTCAAGATCCTGCTGTTCGTCCTCGTCGACGGGTGGGGGCTCATCATCACGTCCCTCATCGAGAGCTACCAGGTGGTGCGCTGATGAACCAGCAGGCGGTCATCGACCTGACCCTCCAGGCACTCCTGGTGGCCGGCAAGCTCGCGGCCCCCGTGCTCGTGACGTCGCTCGTGGTCGGCTTCGCGATCTCGCTCTTCCAGTCGGTGACGCAGATCCAGGAGGTCACGCTCTCGTTCGTGCCGAAGGCGGTCGCCGTCGCGATCGCGCTGGTCGTCTGCGGCAACTGGATGATCGCCGAGATGGTCGCGTTCACCCACGTCGCGTTCGACATGATCCCGAAGCTGCTCGGGACGTAGCCGTGGACCTCGCCATTGACGCCGACCGGCTCGAAGCCACCATGCTCGCCGGGGTCCGGCTCGTCGCCTTCCTCGTGATCGCGCCGCCGTTCGCCTACAAGGCGTTCCCCGGCACGGTGAAGGTGATCCTCGGGCTCGGTCTGGCGATCGGTGTCGCACCGCGGGTCGGCCTCGGGTACACCGCGCTCGACACCGGTGGGTTCTTGCTCGCCCTGCTCACCCAGCTGGTCGTCGGGCTGGGTCTCGGCTTCCTCGTGTACCTCGTGTTCGCCGCGGTGCAGTCCGCCGGCGGGCTGATCGACCTGTTCGGCGGCTTCACCCTCGCCCAGGCGTACGACCCGCAGTCCCAGGTCAACGGCGCGCAGTTCACCCGGCTGTTCCAGATGGCGTCGCTCGCGCTGCTCTTCGCCAGCGGCGGGTACCAGCTCATCGTCGCGGGGCTCGTGCGGTCGTTCGACGCGGTGCCGCTCGTCACGGCCGACGGTTCGCCGGGCACCTTCGCCGTCGGCGGCTTCGCCTCGGTGCTCGTCGCGGCGGCCGGGCAGATGTTCCTCGCCGCACTGCAGATCGCGGGGCCGCTCGTCGTCGTCCTGTTCCTGGCCGACGTCGGCCTCGGGCTGCTCACCCGCGTCGCCCCGGCGCTCAACGCGTTCCAGATGGGCTTCCCGATCAAGATCGGGCTGACCGTCGTGTTCGCCGGTGCGCTCTTCATGGCGCTGCCGGCCGTCGTGTCGTCGCTGACCGGCGACGCCGTCGCCGCGATCACCGGGCGGGGGTGAGGCGACGTGTCCGACGGAGGGAGCGGCGAACGCTCCGAGAAGGCCACCCAGAAGCGGATGCAGGAGGTGCACCGCAAGGGGCAGCTCGGCCGCTCGCAGGACCTCGGCGCCTGGGTCGGCATCGCGACGGCCGCCCTGGTCATGCCCGCTGCGATCGGCAACGCCGCGGGTGCGGGGGAGCAGCAGCTCCACGCCGTGCAGCGCGTCATCGCGGACCCGACCGTCCCCGCGGTCCGGCAGGCACTGTCCGAGGCGCTCGGCTCCGTGGCCGGCACCGTCGGCCCGATGCTCGCCGTCGTCGCGGTCGCCGTCGCGGCGGTCTCCGTTGCGCAGGGCGGCGTGCACTTCCGGCGGATGGCCCCGCAGCCGGACCACTTCGACCCGGTCGCCGGGTTCAAGCGGGTCTTCGGCGTCCAGGCACTCTGGAACGGCGTGAAGGCACTGCTGAAGACCGCCGTCGTCGGGCTCGTCCTGTGGTTCGCCGTGCAGTCACTCGTCCCCGTCCTCATGACGAGCGGTTCGCTGCCGCTGTCGTCCGTGCTCGACGCGGCGGAGGAGGGCACCGGGACCCTGCTCCGCGCCGCCGTCGCCGCGGGTCTGGTGCTCGCCGCGGTCGACGTGCTGGTCGTCGTGCGCCGCAACCGCAAGCGCACGATGATGACCAAGCAGGAGGTCAAGGACGAGTCGAAGCGCACCGACGGCGACCCGCTCGTGAAGGGCCAGCGCCGGTCCCGACAGCTCGCGATGAGCCGGAACCGGATGATCGCAGCGGTCGGGGACGCCGACGTCGTCATGACCAACCCCACGCACTACGCGGTCGCGCTCCGCTACGAGCCCGGGAAGTCCGCACCCCGTGTCGTCGCGAAGGGTGCCGGGCCGGTCGCCGACGTCATCCGGTCGACCGCCGAGGAGTCGCGCGTGCCGATCGTCCGCGACGTCCCGCTCACCCGGGCGCTGCACGCGGCGTGCGAGCTCGGGCAGGAGGTCCCGGTCGACCTCTACACGCCGGTCGCCCGGGTGCTCTCGTTCGTCATGGCGCTCAAGGCCCGCGGCGCCGCCGCCGGGACGCACGCCGCGCCCACGCCGACCACGGCCGACGAGGTCGCGACCGTCCTCGACCCCACCACGCTCACCGGTGACGCCCGACCACGGCGCCTCCGCACCCGTCCGTCCACCACCGAAGGGGCACCCGCATGAACCGCAAGGACCTGCCCAAGCTCGCCGTCCCGGTCTTCATCGTCGGCATCGTCCTGCTGCTGATCCTGCCGGTGCCGTCGTTCCTGCTCGACGTGCTCATCATCCTGAACATCCTGCTGGCGCTGGTGATCCTGCTCACGACGCTGTTCGTGAAGAAGCCGCTCGACTTCTCGGTGTTCCCGTCGCTGCTCCTCGTCGCGACGCTGTTCCGCCTCGGCCTGAACGTCGCCTCGACGCGACTGGTGCTCGGCGAGGGCTTCGCCGGCGACGTCATCCAGGCCTTCGGGCACGTCGCGGTGTCCGGCTCGATCATCATCGGCGCCGTCGTCTTCCTCATCCTCGTCGTCATCCAGTTCGTCGTCGTGACGAAGGGCGCCGAGCGCGTCGCCGAGGTCGGCGCCCGCTTCACCCTCGACGCGATGCCCGGAAAGCAGATGGCGATCGACGCCGACCTGAACGCCGGGCTCATCACCGATGCCGAGGCGAAGGAACGCCGTGCGGCGGTCTCCGCCGAGGCCGACTTCTACGGGGCGATGGACGGCGCGTCGAAGTTCGTCAAGGGCGACGCGATCGCCGGCATCCTGATCCTCGTCATCAACATGCTCGGTGGCGTCGCGATCGGCATGCTGCAGAACGGGCTCTCCGTCACCGACGCGCTGTCCAAGTACGGCATCCTGACCATCGGCGACGGCCTGGTCTCGCAGATCCCCGCACTGCTGATGGCCGTCTCGACCGGCATGATCGTGACCCGGTCGGGTGCGGAGACCGAGATCGGCGCGTCGGCGACGACGCAGCTGACGCAGTCGCGGAACGCGCTGGTGATCGCCGGGGTCGCCGCGATCGCGATGGGGTTCATCCCCGGCATGCCCATCGTCCCGTTCCTGCTCATCGGCGCCGGGCTGCTGTTCGCCGGCTGGCGGCTCTCGCGGCAGGCGGCGCAGCAGGCGGCAGCGGCCGAGCAGCAGCAGGCACTCGAGGCCGCGGCCCCCTCGGCGGACAGCCCGGAGGACCTGCTCGAGCAGATGCGCGTCCACGCCCTCGAGATCCTGCTCGCACCGGACCTGGTCGACATGGTGTCCGGGTCGTCCGACGACCTGCTCGGTCGCGTGCGCGCGCTCCGTCGGAAGATCGCCGTCGACATGGGCATCGTCGTGCCGCCCGTCCGCACCCGGGACAGCATCGAGCTGCCCCCGTCGACCTACGCGATCCGCATCGCCGGGGTCGAGGCCGGTCGCGGGACCGCCCCGTCCCGCAGCGTGCTCGCGCTCGGCGACCAGCTCGACGGGCTCCCGGGCACCACGACGGTCGAGCCGGTGTTCGGTCTGGCCGGCAAGTGGGTCCCCGCCGAGCTCCGGCACGCGGCCGAGATGACCGGCGCGACCGTCATCGACCGGGTCTCCGTGCTCGTCACGCACCTGCAGGCCGTGATCGGCGACAACGCGGCCCGGCTGCTCACCCGCGAGGACGTCAAGGTGCTCACCGAGGGCGTCAAGCAGGTGAACCCCGCGGCGGTCGAGGAGCTCGTGCCCGGCATGCTGTCCCTGGCCGAGGTGCAGCGCGTGCTCCAGGGCCTGCTCGCCGAGCGCGTGCCGATCAACGACCTCGGCCGCATCTGCGAGGCGCTGACGCTCCGCGCGAAGGTGTCGACCGACCCCGAGGGCCTGGTCGAGGCCGCCCGCGCCGCCCTCGGCCCCGCCCTGCCCGCCCGCCACACCGAGGCCGGCACGCTCCGCGTCATCATGATCGACCCGCTGCTCGAGCAGTCGATGCTCGAGGGGCTCCGCCCGTCCGAGCAGGGCACCCAGATCGTGCTCGACGCCCACCGCATCGAGCAGGTCCTCGGGTCCCTGCGCGACGCCGTGCGCAGCGTCGAGGAGCAGGGCCTGTCCGCCGTGCTCGTCTGCGCCCCGCAGCTCCGACCGGCCGTGCACCGCATGGTGTCCGCGCAGGCGAACGGCCTGCCCGTGCTGTCCTACCAGGAGGCCACCGCCGCGGGCTCCACCATCGAGACCGTGGGAGTGGTCCGTGCCGCCGACCCGATCGCTGCGTAGCGGCCCGACGCTCGAGGCGGTCCGCGACGCCCTCCGCACCGAGTTCGGTGCGGGCGCCCGGATCGTCTCGGCCGAGCGCGTGTCCACGCCCGGGATCGGCGGGCTCTTCCGCCGCACGCACGTCGAGGCCGTCGTCGAGGTGCCGGACCCGCTCGACCCGCCGACCGCCCGGGTGGCCATCGCCGACGGCCCGGCCACCCGCATCGGGATCGCCGCGCTCCTCGCCGACGCCGAGGCCGCCGAGGCCCGCATCGCCGCCGGCGACGGCACCGCGTCGACGCGGGCGGATGCGTTCGCCTCGGTGCTCGACGGCTTCGCGGCCGACGGGATCGCCGCGGGCGCCCCGCGCCCCGGCCGCCCCGGGACGGACGTGGGTCGGGTCGACCCGGCCGCGCCGCGCCTCCAGGACGGCCCGCCGCCGGCCGTGCCGGGCACGGACGAGGACCACGGTCGGCCGGGAGGCCCGCTGCCGGTCGCGGCACCGGCTCCCGTCGTCCCGCTGGTCACCGCGGTGTCCGCCCCGGCGTCCGTCCGTCCTGTGCTGCCGGTCCCGGCCGTGCGGTCGGCCGACGGCGACCTCGTGCTGCTCGTCGGGCGTGCCACCGACGTCGACGCGGCGGCGGGGGTGTTCGCCGGACGGTACGCACTGCGCCCGACCGACGCCGCCGACCGGCGGGCGGGGATCCTCGCGCGCGCCGAGGGCGTGCGGAACGGCCACGCGCTGCTGGGCGTCTCCGCGTGGGACGACGCGACGACGATCGAGGGACTCGCCGCCGACCAGGTGTGGGTCGTGGTCGACGTCGGTCGGAAGACCGAGGATGCCCGGGCCGTCGTGGCCGCGGTCGCCGGGCGGGTACCGGTCGCGGGTGTGGTGGCCATCGGTGCGGGGGAGACCGCCACGCCGGAGTCCGTCCACCAGCTGGGCCTGCCGGTGGTGTCGCTAGGCTGACGGGGTGCTGGTACTCACGCGGAAGGTCGGCGAGCGGATCCTCGTCGGTGACGACGTCGTCATCACGGTCCTCGACAGCCGCGGCGACGGCGTCCGGATCGGCATCGACGCACCGCGCGGGGTCAAGATCCAGCGCGAGGAGGTCGTGCGCGCCGTGATCGAGGCGAACGCGGAGGCGGCTGCGGCGGCCGCTGCGTCCGGTGCCGAGGGCGCCGACGACGCCGAGGCGCGACTGCGCGCTGCGCTCGGCGACCGGGGACGGGCGTCGGACCAGGGCTGAGTGCCGCGGTGGCGTCCGGGCGGGCGGTGTCCGCCGGCTCGTCCGCACGCTCGTGCGGCTCTGTGGCTGTGCGTCTGTGCGGCGGTGCGTCTGTGCGGCCGTGTGGCTGTGCGGTCAGCCCGGCAGGCCGATCGCGGTCCAGGCGGCGAGTCCGGCCCAGCACGTGCTCGTGAGCGTCCCGACGATGAACCGCTCTCGCGCCTCGGCGGAGTCGAGCTCCGAGAAGCGACCGAGGCCCTTCACCGCGACGACCGCCGCGACGATCTCGAGCCGGCCCACCAGCACCGCGCCGATCAACGCGAACCGTTCGAGGAACCCGATCGCCGCCCCGCCCCGGAGCACCTCCGGGCGTCGGCGCTCGACGGCGGGTTCGTCGGCGCGCGAGACCAGTATGCCGCCGTGCCGACCCCGCTCGACGCCCTCGCGCATGGCGAAGCCGAGCACGGTCCCCGTGACGGCACTCCCGGCGAGGACGCCGACGGCGACGACCGCGGTGGTGCCGAGCACGCGGAGCGCGGTCGTCGGTGCGGCGGGTGCCAGGTCGAGGAGCTCGGCGGCGAGGACGACCGCGACGACCACGACCGCCGGCACCGCGCGGGCGAGTGGCGGGACGCGGTGCACGGCACTGAGCGCGGCCACCGCGAGCAGCACGACCGCACCGACCAGCCAGACCGTCATGCCGGGGTGTCCGCTTCGGTGAGGAGCCGCGCGAGTGCGGCGCGCACGGCGTCGTCGGAGCGCAGGTCCGCCGCGAGCCAGCGCTTCGCCACCGCCTGCGGGGTCACGCCGAGGAGCTCGGCGGCCTCGGTGCGCGAGTGGCCGGCGCGGAGGAGGTCCGCGAGCTCCCAGCCCTCGCGCGACCGGCGGCGACGGGCCCGGACGGTCTGGGCGACGAGGGGCTCGACGTCCGCGGTACCGAGCCGGCGACCCGGGGCGACCTCGAGGGCGAGGTGCTCGGGGACGTCCTTCGCGCGGTCGACCGCGGCGCGTGCCTGCACGAAGGCGTCGCCGCGCGCGGCCCGGGTCGAGCTCGGCACCGGTTCCTCGACGTCACCGATGCCGATGCCGATGCTCCAGCCGTCCGTCCGGGCGAGGGCGAACACCACGTCGAGCAGGGTCTCCGCGTCGTCGAGCAGGAACTGGAACTCGTCGCCGGCGGTCCGCTCCGGCGGGAGCACCACGTGCCCCTCGGACGCGGTCCGGACGACGCCGATGGCCTGCTCGACCCGGTCGTCGTCTGAACGACTGCCCACCTGGTCCACCGTCACCGCGTACATCGCACCTCCGCCGTCAACCCTACAAGGTTGATTCTCCCGATATCAACCCTGCAGGGTTGATCACGGACGCGGCTTCTTCTCCTGCTCCGGCAGCCGTCCCGCAGCGGCCTCGGCGGCGAACCACGCTGCCGCCTCCTCCTGCCGCGCGCGCTCCTCGCCCAGGGCGATCGGCGCGCGGACGTGCTCGGGGTCGTAGCCGAACGACTCGACGAGCTGCGGGACGACCGGGCGGAGCCGGGCCACGAGCCGGTCGACGTACGCCGACACCGCCCGGGCACGCTGCGCCGACAGGCGTCCGTGCACCAGGTGCCAGTCGAGGTGCTGCTCGACGAGCCCGAGGGCGAAGAGGTCGCGGAGCCAGACGAGCACGCGGCGGGTGTCACCGGGCGCCACGGCCTCGATGGCATCGGTGAACGCATCCCACTGCATGAGCTCGGCGTGCGCCTTCGCGGCCTCGATGAGCTCGTGCTGCGAGCGGTTGAGGAGCTTCGCGGCCCGTGCCCGGTCCTTGCCGGCCGAGGCGAGGCGCACCCCGATCTCGGACACCATCGTGTCGACACGACCGGCCAGCAGCGCGCGCTGGGTGCGCGGGTCCTGCAGGTCCGTGACGCTCGCCGCGAGCGATCCCCGGTCGACGACCGTCTGCCCGAGTCGACGGATGCCGGACGCGTCGGCCAGCTTCGACGCTGCCTGCGCAGCGACGAACCGGGCGGTCGAGGCGGCGTCGCGCGGCGCCTTCGCGCGGAAGTCGGTGAGCAGGCGCTTGCCCACGAGCTGCAGCAGGATCGTGTTGTCACCCTCGAAGGTGACGTAGACGTCGAGGTCCGCGCGGAGGCTCGTCAGCCGGTTCTCGGCGAGGAACCCGGCGCCGCCGCAGGCCTCGCGGCACTCCTGCAGGGTGTCGAGCGCCGACCAGGTGGACATCGCCTTGAAGGCCGCCGCCTGCGTCTCGAGGTCCTCGCGGCGCTGCGGGGTGTCCTCGCGCCCGCTGAAGACGTCGTCGAAGGTCTGCAGCAGCTTCTCGTGTGCGAACGACTGGGCGAAGACCGTCGCGAGCCGGGGGATCAGTCGGCGCTGGTGACGGCCGTAGTCGAGCAGCACGCCCTCGTCGCCGCCGCCCGTCGGGAACTGCCGGCGTTCGGCGGCGTAGGTCAGCGCGATCTGCAGGCCGACCTTCTGCGCGACCACGGCGGCGCCGTCGAGCGAGACCCGGCCCTGCACGAGGGTGCCGAGCATGGTGAAGAACCGTCGGCCCGGCGACGCGATGGGGGAGGTGTACGTCCCGTCCTCGGCCACGTCGCCGTACCGGTTGAGCAGGTTCGTGCGGGGCACCCGGACGTGGTCGAACCAGAGGCGCCCGTTGTCGATGCCGTTCAGCCCGCCCTTGACGCCGTCGTCCGCGCCACCAACGCCGGGCAGGAACGCACCGTCGCCGTCGCGCAGCGGCACGTAGAACGCGTGCACACCGTGGTCGACGCCCTGCGTCACGAGCTTCGCGAACACGACGGCCGCCCGCCCGTGCAGCGCCGCGTTGCCGATGTAGTCCTTCCAGGCGCCCCGGAACGGCGTGTGCACGACGAACTCCTGCGTGTCCGGGTCGTAGGTGGCCGTCGTCGCGATGCTCTGCACGTCCGAGCCGTGCCCGGTCTCGGTCATCGCGAAGCAGCCGGGCACGTCGAAGCGGATGATCCCCGGCAGGAACTCGCGGTGGTTGCGCTCGGTGCCGAGGTGGTGCACCGCGGATCCGAACAGGCCCCACTGCACGCCGGCCTTGATCTGCAGGGACGGGTCCGCCGTCGTGAGCTCCTCGAACGCCGCGAGGTTCCCGCCGTGGTTCTCCTGGCCGCCGAACTCGGTCGGGTACGGACGCTGGATCGCACCGGCGTCGACGAGCACCCGGAGCTGCTCGAGGACGCGGGCCCGGTGCTCCGCGATCGGCTGCCCCTCGATCTTGTGCAGCCCGGGGTCGCGGGACAGGCGCCGTGAGATGCGCCGGTCCTCGGCCCAGCGGCCGAGCAGGAGCTCCCCGAGCAACGTGGTGTCGATGCGGACGTCGGTGTCCGTCCCGCCCGTCGGCGTGCCGGCCGCCGGGTCGCCCGTGGCGTCGGCGTTCGGGGCCTCGGTCGTCGAGGTGGGGCGTGCGGGGGCGGTGTCGACCATGGGGGAGCCTTCCTGAACTGCTCTGTCCGTGTTGCACTCCACACGTTAGGCACCTCGGCCGAGTGTTGCTCGAACGCCGTGCGGGCGCACAACGGCAGACCGCGGGGCCGGACACGGGTGGTGGGAATCCTCCAAGGTCCGCCCGCGGAAGTTTGTACGCGCCCCGCTCCGATTCGGACGAGCGGGGTGCCCGGGGGCACAGTGGACGGATGTCTCGCACCACCCCACCCAGCGCTCCGGCGCAGCAACGCACCTTCTTCGGGCAGCCCCTCGAGCTGTCCACGCCCTTCGCGGTGGAGCTCTGGGAGCGGTTCTCGTTCTACGGCATGCAGGGCATCGTCCTGATCTACATGTACTACACCGTCACGCGCGGCGGCCTCGGGATCGACGAGGGCATCGCCAACGGGATCATGGGCGCGTACGGCGGCGCCGTGTACCTGTTCACGATCATCGGCGCCTGGGTGGCGGACCGGCTCATCGGCGCCGACCGCACCCTCTTCACCAGCGCGGTCGTCGTCATGCTCGGCCACATCGGGCTCGCGCTGATCCCGGGGGTCGCGGGCGTCGGGGTCGGCCTCGTGCTCATCGCCCTCGGCTCCGGCGGGCTCAAGGCCACCGCCACGACGATCGTCGGCGGGCTGTACAGCCGCGACGACCCTCGTCGCGACGCCGGGTTCTCGCTCTACTACCTCGGGGTGAACCTCGGGGCGTTCTTCGGTCCGCTGCTGACCGGGCTGCTGCAGTCCTCGCTCGGGTTCCACTACGGCTTCGGGCTCGCCGCGGTCGGCATGGCGGCCGGGCTCGTGCAGTACGGCATCCGCCGCCGGAAGCTCCCCGACTCGGTCCGGCACGTCACCAACCCGGTCGAGCGTCGCCGCCTGCCGCTCGTCGCCGTGCTCGTCGTCGTCGCGCTCGCGGTCGTCGTGGTCTCGGTGCTCACCGGACTGCTCACGGTGACGAACCTGCCGACGGTCGTCGTCGTGATCGTCATCGTGGCCACCATCGCGTACTTCGTGGTGATCCTGACCAGCGGGATCACCGCCGAGGAGCGTTCCCGGGTGTTCGCCTTCATCCCGCTCTTCATCGCGAGCGCCGTCTTCTGGTCGCTCTACCAGCAGCAGTTCACGGTCGTGACCCAGTACTCGGACCAGCGCCTCGACCGATCGCTCGGCGACTGGGTGATGCCCGTGTCGTGGGTCCAGTCGATCAACCCCGTGTTCATCATCGTGCTGTCCGGTGTCGCCGCCGCGATCTGGACGAAGCTCGGTGACCGCCAGCCCTCCACCCCGACGAAGTTCGCGCTCGGCACCGGGATCATGGGCATCGCGTTCCTGCTCTTCCTGCCGTTCTCGGGCACGGGCGAGAACGGCACGCCCCTGATCGCGCTCGTGGGCATCCTGCTCGTCTTCACGATCGCCGAGCTCCTGCTCTCCCCGGTCGGGCAGTCCGTCGCGACGAAGCTCGCGCCGCCGAAGTTCCAGACCCAGATGGTCGCGCTCTTCTTCCTCTCGGTGTCCCTCGGCACGGCGGCCACCGGGGTGCTCTCGCAGTACTACTCGCCGACGAACGAGGTCCCGTACTTCTCCGTCCTCGGCCTGGTCGCCGTGGCGGTCGGGGTCGTGCTGCTCGTCTGCGCGAAGCCCGTCCTGCGCCTCATGCGCGGCATCCGCTAGCCCCGAGCCGCATCCGGTAGCCTGGACACGGCCACGACGGCCACCGCCACACCGGCCCCGCAACCCAAGGAGTCACCAATGCTCGAACTCATCGCAGGCGTCATCATCGGCATCGGCGTGCTCGGTGGCGTGGGCATGTGCATGGCCGTCGCCGCCATGCTGAAGAGCGGCAACGAGGAGTACTAGACCCCGTCCGCGGTGTCCGGCGTGACCGGCACCAACTGACGACCCAGGACGGTCGCGCGCTCGAACGGGCCGCGGCCGTCCTTCGTGTACGCGGGCTCGTCGAAGGCGATGGTCCAGGTGCGCTGCGTCCCACCGAGCTGCACCCCTCCCGGAGCGACGATCACCCCGATCGGCTCGCCCTCCCACTGCTCGCCCCCGCGCTCGAGGTCGACCACCTGCACGAGGGCTCCGATGCCGAGACCGCCGGGGTCACCCGGGCGCGCTCCGTCGTCGGGGCGGGGGCTGCGAGCGCGACGTCCGAACACCCGCCCACCGTACCGCGCCCCGCACGGCGATCGGCGGACGCCGGTCCCGTACTCCGCCCCCGCCTTCTGCCCTCCGCCCTCCGCCCGAGCGGGCAGGACACGCCGCCCGCAGACCGCCGAGCGGGCGGTACCTGTCGGCCGTCGCCCCCGACCGTGGCAGATCGCGCCCGCTCGCACAGGCCGCGTGGGACCGGTGGCGGTCAGATGGCGGGGCAGCGGCGGAGCGGCGGGTCGGCGTCGGCGGCGTCGGACGGGAGGCGCGTGGCGGCGCCGCGCCGCGCTTCCCGCCCGACGAGTGGGCAGGACACGCCGCACGCAGGCCGCCGAGCGGGCTTCATCCGTCGTCCGCCGGATTCGACTGTGACAGATCTCGCCCGCTCGCGGATCGAGCCCTGGTCAACGCCCCGACCCGCACCCGGCGCCGGCGCCTACCGCGGTCGCACGACGTGCCGTTCGCTGCCGATCCGGTGGCAGGACCTGCCGTCGCGTCGGGAGGTGAGCGGCACGTCGTGCGACCAGGACTTGCCTCCGGAGCACCCACCTGTCGCGCCGGGCGCCGCCCGGCCCCAGCGCCTACGCCCGGGCGATCTCCGTGACGGACGAGTGGCCCGTGTCGGGGTGCTTCCGCATCGACAGCAGGCGCTCCATCGACGGCTCGAGTGCGGTGACCTTGTCGAGCGGCGCGCTCACCACGAGCTGGAACCCGAGCCGGAGCCACGCCGTCACGGCACGCCCGGCGAACTCCGAGTCCGCCTTGATGAACGCCTCGTCGAGGAACACCGGCGCGAACCGGGGCCGCGGCCGGGTCTCGTCACCGAGCTGGTAGCGCAGCGCCGCACCGACGATGAACGCGACGAGCTCCTGCGTCTCGCCACCCGACTTGTCCCCGAGCGAGGAGTACACGCCGAGGTCGTTGCCCTCGGGGTCGTACCGCACGGCCGTGATCTCCATGTGCCGTCGGACGTCGAGCACGGCGTCGCGCTGGGTCGTCCGTCCACGTGCTGCCGCCGGGTCGGGGCGGATGACTGCCATGAACCGACGCAGGCGGCGGAAGCGGGTCTCGAGCACGTCGTCGGTCAGCTCGGTGTCGACTGACGCCGACAGCGCGCGGAGCTCCCGCCGGAAGGCGGTGACGTCCTCGCGGGTGACCCGGCGGATCTGGATCTTCAGGCGGTCCCGGTTCGCACCGAACGGCAGCTCGCGCAGGATCTCGTTGACCGGTTCGAGCCGTTCCTCGATCTCGACGACCGCGCGGTCGAAGGCACCGGCGAGCGGGACGAGGTCCTCGCCGCTCCACTGTGAGAGCCGCCGACGCCACTCGCTGCGGCGCGCGTGCAACCCGGTCGCGAGGATCTGGTCGAGGATCGCGTGGTAGTCCGGGTACGACGCGACACCGGTGCCGAGGTTCGGGTCGGGCCAGGCATCCTGGTACCGCTGGAACGTCAGCGTGAGCGCGGTCGAGGCGGCGGCGGCGCCGTCGAGCGCCTGCGCGAGCCGTTCCTCGAGCCGGCGTCGCAGTCGGCGCGCGGCGTCGTCGAACCCGTCGATGCCGTCCGGGGCGCCGACCTCCTCGAACGTCTCGGCGAGCAGCCGGGACTGCTCGTCGTCCGGCAGCGACTCCGGGGTGTCCTCGAAGCGGGCGAGGATCTCGGCCGCGGCGTCCTGGCCGTCGACGAGCACCGCGTGGCGTTCCTCGAGCCGCGTGACGGACAGTCGTGCACCGGCTCGACGATCGGCGGCTTCGTCCAGGGCACGACGGAGCCGGGCGACCGACTCGCGCAGGGTCCGGAGCCCGTCGTCGGCCGCGAGCAGCGCCTGCCGCTCGGCGTCGAGCCGCGCCAGGGACTCGTCGAGCCCGGCGACGTCGATGCCGTCCCAGGTGGTGTCGACGACCTGCTGGTGTGCGGCGCGCAGGGCGTCGAGGGTCGCGATGTCCTGCGCGACGTCGGTGCGTCGGGCCTCGAGCGTCGCGAGGTCCTGCGCGATCGCGGCGAGTTCCCGCTCGACGGAGGCCATGCGGGCCTCGTTGGTGAAGCCGATGACGTTCGACTGGCGTCGGTCGCCGTGCGCGCCGCGACGGCCGTCCCGGAGCTGACCGGACGGGGTCACGCGGCGCCCGCCACCGCCGAGCTCCGCGGCGGAGTCGACGCACCGCGCGTCGATCCGGTCGGACTCGACGCGTTCGCGGACCCAGGTGCTGAACGGGGAGTCCTTGATGGTCAGCTTGCCGGAGACCATCGCCGGGTCGCCGTCGAGGTCGAGGTGCGGGCCGGTGGGCACGCCCTCGAACTGCACGCGGACCGGGAGCTGGAGCGCGTCGATCGCCTCGCTGAAGGACGACAGCTGGTCCTCGTCGACGAGCAGCGTGCGCGCGACGGGTGCCAGCACGGACTCGATGGCCGTCCGCCAGTGCTCCTCGGCCGGGAGCACGTCGAGCAGCTCGGCGACGAACGGCAGCGCGTCGGGGGAGATGCCGGCGGCCCGGGCCATCGCCAACCGCGCCTCGTGCATCGGCAGCGGCATCGCGCCCTGCCGGTGCTCGAGGGAGCGGCGCTCCTGGCGCAGGGTCCGCTCGCGGTCGAGGAGCGGGTACTCCTCGCGCGTCAGGGCATCCCGACGGTCGTCGAGCTCGGCGCGTGCCGTCGCGTACGACCCGAGGAACGCGTGCGACGCCGCCTGCGCCTCGGTGAACGTGCGCTCGGAGGTGAGCGTCAGTCCGAGCGCGGTGGTGCGCTCCTCGAAGGTCGCGCGCGCCCGGGCGACCGCGTCGCGCTCCCGGGTCCGGCGGTCGATGCGGTCCTCGAGCTGCGCGAGGGCGTTGCCGCCCTGGTCACGGAGGCGTCCCTCCGCCTCGCGGAGCTCGACCTCGACGGCGGCGTGCCGGGCCTCGGTCGCAGCGACGTCGGCCCGGGCTGCGGTGCGCTCGCGCGCGTTGCGTTCGACCTCGGCGTCGAGCAGGGCACGCTTCCGCGATGCCGTCCAGTGCGCGAACGGCGAGACCTCGGCGCCGGTGGCGATGCCGTCCAGGGCGTCCGCCGCGGCCCTCGACCGGGCGATCTCGTCGTGCAGCTCGACGATGGGGGAGAGGATGCGGACCTTGCGCTCCTCGGTGTCCATCGCCTCGTACGCCTCGTCGAGCGCGGAGAAGTGCGCGAGGGCGCGGTCGGCCGCCTCGTACGTCCCCGGGGTCTCGAGCACGAGCGACTTGTAGAGCGCGTCGACCGTCGGCAGGTGCTGCCCGGCCTGGATCCGCGCGAGCAGGCGCATGGCCCGGTTGCCACCACCGGAGTCGCCGATCCCGAGCCGGGTCTGGAGCGTGTACGCGAGCTCCTGGTAGGTGTCCCGCACGACGAGCCCCGGCACACGTCCGGTCAGCTCGAGGTGGTGGAAGCGCGAGGGCACGAAGTCCTCGAGCCGGCGGAGGTCGAACGTGTCGTCGACCGTCGCCATGGTCATCTGGATGTCACCGACGCCCCGCGCCCGCTTCGGCACGAGGTACGCCCGCAGCACCGTGAAGCGCCGCTCGTCGTCGTTCCGGAAGGTCACGGCGACGGCGCCCCAGGTGGTCTGGTCGTCGCCGCGCAGGTTCACGTCGCGCAGGGCGCCCGTCTCCGGGTCGCGGCGGGTGTCCACCTTGCCGCGCAGGTACGTGAGCAGGTTCCGCTGGTCGGCGCTCCGCGCACGCCCGGTGGTCGCGTCGTTCGAGGCGCCGTTGAACGGCACGTCGGACGGCATCATGACGGCCAGGTAGGCGTCCATCAGCGTCGACTTGCCGGTGCCGGAGGCGCCCGAGATCAGCGTCGCGGTCCCGGACAGCTCGACCTGACGGTGGCCGTGGAAGCCGCCCCAGTTGACGACCTGCATCGACTCCGCCCGCCACTGCGCGACGGTGTCGAAGAGCGCCGGCAGGGCGCCGGTGTCGATCGCGGTGTCGGTCATGCGTCCGTCTCGCCTTCGTCGTCGGGGTCGGTCGGCTCGGCCGGGAGGCCCGTCACGGCTCCGTCGGTCGGCGCACCGCCGTCGGTGGTCGCGTCGCGGAGCCACCGGTCCAGTTCGCGGAGCTGCTCCAGGGGGAGCAGGACCTCGACGACACTGGCCACGCGGAAGCGGTCGGGGTCGGTCGTGCGGATGAGGATGCGCGCGGTCACGAGTCGCTCGACGGCCTTCGCGACGCGGGACTCGTCGCGGGTGCGGTCGGTGGTCGCCGGCAGGAAGCCGGACACGTGCCCGATGATCTCGGACCGGTCGACCACGACCTGGTCGAGACCCGGCCGGGCGTCCGCGCGGAGGCGCATGCGCAGGTAGACGAGGACGATCGTCTCCTCACGCGTCCACGGCACGTCACGCAGCAGCGTCGGGAAGGCCCGGCGCTGGCTCTCGGACCGTGCCTGGCGCTTCCAGGCGACCTCGCGGTCGCGGTCGACGTGCAGTTCGAGGAAGAGGTCGTTCAGCCGCGACCGGAGCTGGTGCTCACCGTCGGTGATCGCGCGCCACTCGTCGGCGTGCGTCCGCGCGCTCACGTAGGTGTGGCGGAGCAGCGCGACCAGGGCGCGGCGCTGCGGCTCGTCGAGCCGGCCCTCGTCGCCCTCGAAGAGGGCGAAGCTCGACTCGTCGCGTTCCTCGTCCTCGTCGTGACGCTCGTCGAGGACGGGGTCGGAGCCCTCGGGGTCCGTCTCGTCGACGGGAGCCGTCGTGGTGTCGCTCACCGTGCCTCCAGGCCGTTGTCGTCGTCGTGTTGGTCGTCCGCCCCTGCGCCGGTCAGGGACGCCGAGGGCATGTGGAAGGTGACCGTCTCGCCGTCCGGTCGCACCGCGCGGTGCGGGACCAGGTGGGTGGCGGTCTCGAAGTCGTCGTTGCCGGTGAGCAGGTGCGCGAGGCCGAAGAGCTCGACCGGACGGCGCTGCTCGGGCGGCAGCGCGTGGAAGGCCGAGACGCTGTCCGGGGCGCTGCGGAGCGCTGCGCGGAGCTCGGCGAGCAGCGGTCCGCCGTGGCGGCGCAGCGACTCCACGTCGAGTTCCTCGAAGACGTCGTCGTCGGGCTCCTCGATCGGCGGTGGCACCGCCTCGTTGTCGGGGTCGTAGAAGCGCTCGCGCAGGGTGCCGACCTCGGCGGTCGCGGGGAGCAGTCCGAGCGGGACGCGGTCGCGGGCGGACCCCGAGTCGATCCACGCGGCGAGCCCGCGGTTCACCGAGCGGAGCACCGCGTCGAGCTCACGATCGCGGACGACGTCGTGGGCGACGATCTGGTCGCGGAGCGTCGCGGTGAGCTGGCGTCGCTGGGCGAGCACGTCCTCGATGCCCTGGCGCAGGATGCTGACCGTGTTGCGGAACGCCCGGCGCTCGCCCGCCCCGAGGGACTCGGCGAAGGGGTGCGCGAGGATCGTCGCGATGTCGTCCCGGAGCCGGAGCAGCAGGGCGTCGTCGCGCAGCAGCTCGAACGCGCCCTCGAACGCCCGACCCTCGGGAGTCGCCTGCATGAGGTCGTCCGTCCGGGCCAGGTAGTCGTCGAGGATCTCGCCGATCGGACGGACCTCCTGCCGGAAGTCCTCGACGATCGAGCGGTGCATCGTCGCGACCGCCTCCTCGACGCGCTTGAAGTCGCTGGGCAGCTGCCGGATGAGGTCGGCCACGTTCGTGTAGCCGTCGTGCATCCGTGCGTCGTCGACCTCGGTGACCTCGCCGCGGGCGATCCGGTCGCGTTCGGCCTGCAGCTCCGCGATCTGGGCGTCGATGCGGCGGACCTGCACGTCCGGGTCCGGCTCCGCGCTGGCCGCCCAGCGGTGCACGGCCTCGACGATCATCGCCAGGCGGCTCTCGCTGATGAGCGCCCGGTCGGCGCTCAGGGCGTCGACGAGGTTCAGCGCCTCGAGGGCGTGGCTCGTCAGCGAGTACTGCTCGTCGCCGTCGGGGGAGTTCGAGCGGACCAGCCACTGCGCCGCCACCCAGTCGCGACAGAGCGCGCGGCCGTTCGGGCGGGCGTCGGTCTCGTTCTCCCCGTGTTCGCTCGCGGGCACGCGGGCACCGGTGGACTGCAGACGGGCGACGTGCTCCTCGACCTGCAGGTGCATGCGGTCGGCCGGGACGTACTGCACGTCACGGTCGAACACCGTGCGGAACACCGCGATGACGGCGGCGCTCGTCGGGCGGGACATCAGCCGGAGGGTCGGGCGGTCGAGCACCGCGCGCACGCGGGAGAACTCGAGGTCGACGTCGGTCATGGGTCCTTGCTCGCTGGTGTGTCGTGACGGTCCGGGCCGAGGAACGAGAAGAGCCCGACGCGTGTGCGCCGGGCTCTGCTCGGGTGTTCTTCAGGCCCTGAATGGGCACGTGGGCGATACCAGACTCGAACTGATGACCTCTTCGGTGTGAACGAAGCGCGCTACCAACTGCGCCAATCGCCCCCTGCACTTGCGTGCCAGTCGATAATAGCGGACGTTTGGGCCTGCACCGAACACGGCGCGTCACCCGGGTGTGGCGCGGGCGCCCTCGGTGCCCGCTTCGTCGTGCTCGTGCGTGGTGCTCGTGCTGATGCGTGCTGGCGCCAGGTGAGAACGGGTGTACCTGATGGGATCGGGCGTACCTGGTGCTCCGCGACGACCAGGTACGCCCGTTTCCACAGTGCACTGCGGCCGTCATGGGAAAGAACGGGCACTCGAGAAGCCCCCCGATCCGCATGAACGCGGGGGACACGCCCGGTGAACGAGGGGGATTTTGGCGGAAGGCGTCCGGTTCGTATAGAGTTCTTCTCGTCGCCGCGACAGCGGAGAGACAGGAGCGGCCCTCGGGTCGCCGACATGCGGATGTGGCGCAGTGGTAGCGCATCACCTTGCCAAGGTGAGGGTCGCGAGTTCGAATCTCGTCATCCGCTCGAGTGTGGGAGTCCCCGGACGACCACGACTCACCAGAGGGTATCCCACCGTTCGGGTACTCACGGAGACGTGAACCTCGATGGTGGGGTGGCCGAGAGGCTAGGCAGCGGCCTGCAAAGCCGTCCACGCGGGTTCGAATCCCGTCCCCACCTCCAGCAACACCCTCCAAGATCCTGCACGACCCTGGTCAGCAGATCTCTGGGCGATTGGCGCAGCGGTAGCGCGCTTCCCTGACACGGAAGAGGTCACTGGTTCGATCCCAGTATCGCCCACCACCTGAAAACCCCCGCTCCGGCGGGGGTTTTCTCGTTCCTGCGGTCGGAACACGGGATCCGCGACGACGGCTGTTCGTCGCCCGTGGCGATCGTCCATGTGGTGGCCGTCGCCGACTGGTAGCTGCGCGGCGACGATGTACGACTGTCCGTCCGCGGACCGCCGGAGCGCGGCGAGTGCCTGACGGTCCTGCCTGCTCACTCCGAACCGACCTGCGTACAGTGGGCGCACGAGGGGGAGCACATGGGGGAGATCCGGCGCGACGAAGCTGCGGCCGGCACGACGACGAGAGACGGGTCGAGGACACAGCGCACCGCCTTGCTCGGTTCGACCACGGCACTCGTCCTGCTCGTGCTCACCGGCTGCGTGAGCACGGCACCGCGCGGCTCCGAGGTGGATGCGGCGACCGCGAAGCGGTCGATCGTCGATCTCGTCGAGCGGTCGACGTCCGCGGTCGGTGGCGACTGGACGGTCTACCGTGGCCCGGCGGTCGAGCCGTGCGGACAGGACGTCGGGGATCGCGTCCGGTACGTCTACATCGCGGAACGAGCTGGCTCCACCACCGGGCGGCAGCGTGACGTCGAAGCCGTGCGTGCGGTGTGGGAGGACGCGGGCACGGACGTGGTCGACACGGGTACGGGTGGCGCAGGCACGCGGGTCGGCATCCGCGGGACCAGCGGTCCGGTGACCTCCATCGGTCTCGATGCGGGGCCGGATCGGTACCGCATGTCCGGGGTCAGCGTGTGCGCGCCCGGGAACGCCTCGGAGCTGCGGGACGACGAGTTCGGGGACGAACGGTGAGTCGCGGGACGAGCTGGGTCGCCGTGCTGGTCGCGACCGCAGCGGTCCTCACGGCGTGCAGCGCCGACCCCGGCGGATCCGGGACGGATGCGTCCCACGCGAAGCGGTCGATCGTCCGCGTGGTCGAGCAGACCACGGAGTCGATCGGCGGGGGCTGGAGCGTCTACAGCGGCCCGGCGGCGGAGCACTGCGAACGTGCCGGCGCTGCGCCCGGAGCTCGCTGGAGCTCCATCGTCGAGCGGACGGCACCGGACGGAGTGGACCCGGCCGCTGACGTCGAACGGGTCGAGCAGGCGTGGAACGAACTCGAGATCACCACCGAGCGCTTCGCGAGCGGATCGGCGGACCCCCTGCTCGGCGTCCGCGGTGCCGGAGGGCCCGTGACGTCGATCGGGTTCAACGCCTTCCCCCAGCGCTACAGCGTGACCGCGGAGTCGACCTGCTTCGACGGGAGCGTCGCGGAACTCCGGGGAGCGGGGAGCTCGTGACCGATGACCGGCGGACCTACCGGATCGTCTCCCGCATCGGCTTCACCGCTGCTCCGGCGATGTTCTTCCTGCCGCTCCTCGTCCCGATGTTCTCCGGCGGCTACCGGTCGTGGCCGATCGTCTGCATGACGGCGGCGTTCGCGGTGCTCGTCTCCGCGTCCTCGTTCGCCGCCATGGCGAGCACGCCACCTGACGGGAACCCCGGGGCGCACCAGCTGTGGGCGATCCCGGTCGCCGTCGTCGCCCTGCTGCCCGGGGCGGTCCTCTCCTCCGGGCTGTACCTGACGGTGGTCGCCCTGCTGAGCCAGGCAGCTGCGACAGCGCCGGGCTGACGGAAGACGCCCGCCTGACAGGACACGCCAGCCCGACGACGGGCGCGGACGGTGCTCGTCAGACCGGACGGTAGATCGCGATCGGGGGAGCGGACGGGTCGCCGTCGTCGTGCGCGTCGCCCGTGGCGAGCCAGGTGCGACCCTCGTGCTCGATGGTCGTCGGCAGGTTGCCGTGCACGAGGATGCGGACGGCCGGCGAGTCGCCGTCGATCAGGTCCACACCGTGTGCCTCGGTGCCACCGGGGTTGTCGTGCACGTAGCTCATGCCCCGAGTGAACCCGGTCGGCCTGGGAGTCCGGGACCGTCCGGCCGCTCGCAGGGTTCGGGTCGCCGCGATAGGCCGGACGAGGGGTGGGTGGCCCCGGCGCCCCGCCCGGACGGACTCGGGGCACCGAGGAAGCATCCGGAGCCGACGGCGGCTCGGATCGGTCGGCGTCCGAGGCTTGCGGTTTCCCGCAATCCCGCACCCGACGGCGATCGACGGTGCGTGCGACGCGCCCGGCTGCGCCGTGGATCACGGTCGCGGGAACGGTTCGGGGTAGAGTGTGCGTGTACGCGGATGTGGCGCAGTGGTAGCGCATCACCTTGCCAAGGTGAGGGTCGCGAGTTCGAATCTCGTCATCCGCTCGGAACACGAAGGCCCTGGTCACCGACCAGGGCCTTCGTCGTCTCAGGCCCGGTCTCCTCGGAGAACCGGGACGACCAGGACTGTCACGCGCCGCCGAAGCGCTCTGCTCGGACGTCGGACAGGTCGTGGCCGAGCTCGCCGAGCCACCGCAGCACCTGCTCGACGAACGGCGTCGACCCGCAGACGTACACGAGCGCTCCGGACCCGGGCGGCAGGACGGCCCGATCGAGTCGCTCCCGTGTGAGACGCCCCACGGGTTCGTCGGACCCCTCCGGAGCGCGCCGGCTGTACACGTGCGTGACCTCGAGCGGCGCGGCCGCGCGCAGGGCGTCCGCGAGCTCCTCGCGGAAGAACACGTCCTCCGGCGTGCGGGTGGCGTACAGCAACCGCAACGGCATCCGGTCGGCGGCCTCGGCGTGCGCGGTGACCATCGGGAGCAGTGGGACGATGCCCGACCCGCCGGCGATCAGCTGCACGGGCCTCGTCGACGCGCCGGGTCGCCACACGAACCACCCGCCGAGGGGCCCGTGCACGTCGAGGCCGTCGCCGACCTCGATCGCGTCGACCAGGAACGGGGAGACCTCGCCGCCCTCGACCCGGTCGACCGCGAGCGTCACCCGGGTGCCCGCACCGGACGAGGCGATCGAGTAGGAGCGCGACGCCTGGTAGCCGTCCTCGGCGGTGAGGCGCAGGTCGAGGTGCTGCCCCGGGTCGTTGCCCGGCCAGGTCGGGACGTCGAGGACGATGCGGCGCGCGACCGGGGTCTCCGGTGCGACGGAGGCGACGGTGGCGGCGTGCCAGGCTGGCCGTCTGCGGGCGGGGGCCGACGCGCTCGGGGCGGTCCGCGCCTCCAGGCCGTCGACGGGAGAGGGACCGCTCACCAGTACCGCTCCTCCTTCCAGGGGTCGCCGTGCATGTTGTAGCCGGCGTTCTCCCAGAAGCCCGGCTCGTCCTCGGCCTGCATCACGATGCCGCGCACCCACTTCGCGCTCTTCCAGAAGTACAGGTGGGGCACGAGCAGGCGGGCCGGGCCACCGTGCTCGGGGGTGAGGGGCGCGCCGTCGGCCTCGAAGGCGATCCACGACCGTCCACCGAGCAGCTCGGCGCGTGGCACGTTCGTCGTGTAGCCCCCGAAGCTGTGCACCGTGCAGAAGTCGAGCGAGGTCTCGACGTCCGCGAACAGGCGGTCGAGGGAGACGCCACGCCAGGGCATGTCGAGCTTCGTCCAGTGGGTGACGCAGTGGATGTCGACGGTGACGTCCTCGACGCCGAGGGCGTGCACCTCGTCCCAGGTCCAGGTGCGGAGCCCCGTCTCGGTGCGGATGGAGAAGCTCCAGTCGGCCGGCTCGATGTCGGGGGTGGCCCCGGCGGAGAGCACCGGCCAGTCGCGCACGAGGGTCTGTCCGGGCGGGATGCGCGGGTCGTCGCGGTCGTCGCGGCGGCCGCCGAAGCCCCGGGTGAACGTCGCCATGGAAGCTCCTCGTCTCGGTGCGGCGGCTTCCCGCCGTCCCGCTCGGTCCGGCGCTCCCGCGGACCCGCCGTGTAACGGATCGGTAAACACTGGAGCGCGTCGTCACCAGCGTACCGATGCCCTCGGATCGGTGCGCCCACGGGCATCGAGGGGGCGCCGAGCGGCCGTCGGGCCGAGGAGCGGGGCTCGCGCTCCGAGCTGGCTCCCTCTATCGTTCACCGGAACGATTACCAGGAGGGGTCACCCCGAATGCAACCCATCGTCCACGACGACCGCGACGTCCGCGGTCCCAGCCGGCGCACACTGCTGACCGGTGCCGCCGGGCTGGCCGGGCTCGGCCTGCTCACGCTCACCGGGTGCAGCTCCGGCGCGGCAGCCGGCACCGCGGCGCTGCCCGAGGCCGCCGCGACCGGCGCGACCCGAGCGGGGGGACGGCTCCGGGTGGCACGCCCCGCTGCCTCCGCCGCGGAGACACTCGACTCGGCCAGCTCGCTGTCCGCCTACGAGTACCTCGGCGCCCTGTACAACCGGCTGGTCAGGCTCGACGAGCAGGGGACGACCGTACCCGACCTCGCCGAGGAGTGGTCCGCGAACGCCGACGGCACCGAGTGGACGTTCCGTCTCCGGCGTGGCGTGCGCTTCCACGACGGCGCACGGTTCACCGCGGACGACGCGATCGCGAGCATCCGGCACATCCTCGACGAGGCGACCGCGTCGCCGCAGGCCGGGGTCCTCGGTGAGGTCATGGACGCCTCGTCGATGACCGCGGTCGACCCGTACACGCTCCGGTTCGCGCTCACGAAGCCGAACGCCGAGTTCCCGTCGCTGCTCACCGCCTACCAGTGCTACATCGTGCCGGCGGGCGCCGTCGCGGACATCGGCCGGACGGGCATCGGCACCGGTCCCTTCCGCCTCTCGTCCTTCACGCCCGCCGGTGCCGGGAGCGTCGAGGCGTTCGAGGACCACTTCGCGGGTCGCCCGACGCTCGACGGCATCGACTTCTTCTCCGTCCAGGACACCACCGCGCGCGTCAACGCCCTGCTCGCGGGCCAGGTCGACCTCATCTCGCAGACGAACCTCGACTTCGCCACCGCCCGGGTCGTCGCGGCCTCGGACCGAGCGACGATCGCCCGCTCCACGAACGCGCAGTGGTACACGATCCCGATGCTCGCGACGAGCGACGAGTTCGCGGACCCGAGGGTCCGACAGGCGATGAAGCTCGCGTACGACCCGCGGACGATCGTCGACACGGCCCTGCAGGGCACGGGGGCGCCCGGCTGGGACAACCCGGTGCCGCCGCAGCTCGCCGCCTTCGTCGACGAGCACCGCGAACACGACCCGGACAAGGCGCGCGCACTGCTCCGGGCCGCCGGTGCCGAGGGACTCCGCACGTCCATCTACACGTCGTCCTACGAGTCGGTCTTCACCCCGATGGCGGTGGCCTACCGCGACGCGGTCGCCGACGCCGGCATCCGGCTGACGATCCGGAACGCGAGCGCCGACTCCTACTACACCCAGATCTGGATGCAGAAGCCGCTCATGGTGAGCTACTGGTTCACCGGGCGACCGATCGACCAGCTGCTCAACCAGATCTTCCGCACCGGATCCTCCTACAACGAGAGCGCCTGGTCGAACCCGACCTTCGACACGCTCCTCGACGACGCCCGCGCCGAGATGGACGACGCGAAGCGCCGGACGCTCTACCAGGACGCGCAGCGGCTCGTCGTCGAGGACGGCGCCGACATGACCCCGATGTTCGGGGACCGCCTGGTCGGGCTGTCCCGCGACGTCGTCAACTACTCGGAGTACGGCTTCGAGTTCGACTGGCTCCGGATCGGACTGCGCCGATGAACGTCCTCGTCCCCGCCCTCCGTCGACTCGGCATCGCCGTGCTGACGGTGGTCCTCGCGTCACTGTTCGTGTTCCTCGCGGTGCAGGCGCTGCCCGGCGACGTCGCGCAGCAGCTGCTCGGGCAGAACGCCACGCCCGAGGCGGTCCAGCAGCTCCGGGCGACCCTCGGACTCGACGAGAACGTCTGGCTCCGGTACCTGCAGTGGCTCGCCGGCGCCGCACACGGCGACTTCGGCACGTCGCTCGTCAGCGGCGAGCCGGTCGCGCCGACGCTCCTCACGGCGTTCCGGAACAGCATGCTCATCGCCCTCCCGGCGATGCTGGTCGGCGTGACGCTGTCGCTCGCGCTCGGCGTGCTCGCGGGTGTCCGCCGCGGTCGTGCGACCGACCGGGTCGTCTCGACCGTCAGCCTCCTCGTGATGAGCGTCCCCGAGTTCATGGTCGCGACCGTCCTCGTGCTGCTGTTCGCGATCGGCCTGCCGGTGTTCCCGGCCGTCGTGCTCCGCGGGAGCGACGCCACCGTCGCGGCGCTCCTGCCGACCGTCTGGCTGCCGATCGTCGTGCTGACGCTCGCGATGGCGGCCTACATCCTCCGCACCGCGCGCTCGTCGACCATCGACGTGATGACGTCCGAGTTCGTGACCACCGCCGAGCTCAAGGGCCTGACGATGCGCAGGGTGGTGTGGAAGCACGCACTGCCGAGCGCACTGCTGCCGACGCTGAACGTCATCGCGCTCAACGTCGCCTGGCTGCTCGGCGGGGTGGTGGTCGTGGAGAACGTCTTCAACTACCCGGGCATGGGCAAGCTCATGCTCGAGTCGGTCTCGAACCGCGACCTGCCGACCATCGAGGCGATCGCGCTCCTGAGCGCCCTCGTCTACGTCGTCTGCAACCTCGCGGCCGACCTCGTCGCCCTCGCACTCGACCCGAAGCTCCGCACGCGGCAACGCCGCACCCGGACCCGCCCGGTCCGCAGCACACGGAAGGCCCACGCATGACCGCCGTCGCCCCACGCTCGCGGAGCGTCCTCGGTGCGGCCGTCGCACCGTTCCGCAGCTCGACGGCACTCGGCGTCGGCCTCGCGTTCATCGCCGTGCACCTCGTGCTGGCGGTGCTCGCGCCCGTCATCGCCGGACACGACCCCGTCGCGACGGACGCCACGGACGTGCTCGCCGGCCCGAGTTGGGCCCACTGGCTCGGCACGGACCAGTACGGACGCGACCTGCTGTCGCGCACGCTCAACGGCGGCCGGTACGCGCTCCTCGTGACCTTCCTCGCCACCACCATCGCCGTCGCCGTCGGTACCGTGGTCGGCTGCGTCACGGCGTACGCGGACAACTGGTTCGACGAGGTCGTCATGCGCGTGGTCGACGCGCTGCTCAGCGTGCCCTCGATCCTCGCGCTCCTCGTCGTCGTGACCGTCTTCGACGCCGGACTCTGGGTCATCGTGCTCGCGGTGACCGTCGTCTACGCACCCGCCGTCACCCGCGTCGTCCGTGGTGCCGCGCGGACGGTGATCACGCAGGACTACGTCACCGCGGCCCGCGCCCGCGGCGAGCGCGCCGTGTCGATCGTGTTCCGTGAGATCCTGCCGAACGTGCTCGACGTCGTCCTCGTCGAGTTCGCCATGCGGGCGTCCTGGATCGTCCTGCTCGTCGCGTCGCTGTCCTTCCTCGGCTTCGGGGCGAACCCACCGACGCCCGACTGGGGGCTCATGGTGCAGGAGAACCGGACGGCGCTGACCGTGGTGCCGCTCGGCACCCTCGCGCCGATCGTGGCGCTGGCGACGCTCGTCGTCGGCCTCAACCTCGCCGCCGACGGGCTGGCCAAGTCGCTCGGCGTCGACCGCGCACAGCAGGGAGCGGGCGCATGACCGACCAGCAGACCGTCCACCGCCCGCAGTCGGGGGAGCCCGAGCAGCGGCCGCTCGTGCGCGTCGAGGACCTCGCCGTGTCCTACGCCGCCGGGCGTCGCACGGTGCCCGTCGTACGCGGCGTGTCCTTCAGCGTCGCCGCTGGTCGCACGCTCGGCCTCGTCGGTGAGTCGGGCAGCGGCAAGTCCACCGTGGCCCGCACCCTGCTCGCACACCTGCGCGCGGGGTCGCGCATCACCGACGGCCGCGTCCTCGTCGACGGTCAGGACGTCTTCGCACTCTCGGCCGCTGGGCGTCGGGCGCTGCGGGGCGGGACGGCCTCGGTGGTGGCGCAGAACGCCGGGCAGGCGCTCACCCCGTCGATGCGCGTCGGGGAGCAGGTCCGCGAGGCCCTGCGCGCACACGGCGAGCCCGACGGGCCCGACCGCGTCGCGGAGCTCGTGCGGCTCGTCCGGCTCCCCGACCCCGACACCATCGTCCGGCGCTTCCCGCACCAGCTCTCCGGTGGGCAGCAGCAGCGCGTCGCCATCGCCATGGCGGTCGCCGCGCGCCCGCGCGTCCTGGTGCTCGACGAACCGACGACCGCGCTGGACGTGGTCACGCAGGCGGCCGTCCTCGACCTCGTCGCCGACCTGGGCCGCGAGCTCGGCATGGCCGTGCTGCTCGTGAGCCACGACCTCGGGGTGGTGTCCGCGATGGCGGACGAGATCGCCGTCATGCGCGCCGGTGAGGTCGTCGAGCACGCCGCGACGGCTGCGCTCTTCGCCGCGCCGCAGCACGAGTACACCCGCGCGTTGCTCGCCGCGGTACCGGACGGTCGACGGCCGGAGCAGCGCCGGACGGGAGGCGCGGACCGCCCCCGGCGCGACGCGCGCGTCCCTGGGACGGTCGCCGACACCGCGATCGGCAGCGCGCCTCCCGGGTCACCGGTCGAGCCGCCGGTCGAGCGCCCCGTCGTCGACGCCCAGGACCTCGTGGTCCGGTACCGACGCGGCCTGCCGGCCGCCGTCGACGGTGTCTCGTTCGCCATCGCGCCGCGCGAGACCCTCGCGGTCGTGGGGGAGTCGGGCAGCGGGAAGTCCACGCTCGCGACGACCCTCGCCGGCCTCGTGCCCGCCGAGTCGGGCTCGTTCACCTACGACGACGGCACGGTGCGCGGTGACCTCCGCGAACCGGTCGCGGCGCGGTCGCAGGAGCTCCGACGTGCCGTGCAGCTCGTGTTCCAGAACGCCGACACCTCGCTCAACCCCCGTCGCACCGTCGGTGCCGCCGTCGGTCGGCCGCTCCGGCTGTTCACCGGGAGCTCCTCGCGGGCGCGCGTCGGCGAACTCCTCACGCAGGTCGGACTCGGCCCCGAGTACGCCGACCGGCTGCCGGCGCAGCTGTCCGGCGGACAACGGCAGCGCGTGGGCATCGCCCGCGCACTGGCAGCCGAGCCCCGGCTCGTGATCGCCGACGAGATCACCACGGCGCTGGACGTGCAGGTCCAGGCCGGGATCCTCGCGCTGCTCGACGACCTCCGCCGCGAGCGCGGGCTGAGCTGCCTGTTCATCAGCCACGACCTCGCCGTCGTGCGGGGCGTCGCCGACCGGGTGGCGGTGATGACCGGCGGGCGCATCGTCGAGGTCGGCCCGACCGAGCGCGTCTTCACCGGGACGAACCACCCGTACACGCGCACCCTGCTGCGGGCGACGCTCGAACCGGGGCAGACCGAGCTCCCCGACGTCGGCGACGGCGTGCAGCGCTGGCGGGACGCCCCGGGCTGGACGGACCACGGCGACGGACACCGCACGAGGAACTGGGAGGACGCATGAGCACCCCGCACCTGACCGCGATCGGCCCCGACCCGCAGCTGCCCGAGGGCGTCACGGTCCGGGACGAGTGGATCCCGATGCCCGACGGCGTCCGGCTGCACGCGCGCACCTGGGCTCCCGCCGACCCCGACGGACCGCTGCCGGTGCTCCTGGAGTACCTGCCGTACCGGCTCGACGACTGGACCGCCCCCCGCGACTCCGAACGGCATCCCTGGTACGCGCAGCACGGGTACGCGTCGGTCCGGGTCGACATCCGCGGCACGGGGTCGTCGGACGGCTTCTTCGACGACGAGTACAGCGAGCAGGAGCTCCGCGACGGCGAGGCGGTCATCGCGTGGCTCGCCGCGCAGCCGTGGTCCTCGGGTGCGGTCGGGATGTTCGGCATCTCATGGGGTGGCTTCAACGCGCTGCAGCTCGCCGCGCGGGCCCCGGCGGCCCTGCGGGCGATCGTCACGGTGTGCTCGACCGACGACCGGTACGACAACGACGTGCACTACGTCGGCGGTGCGGTCCTCGGCATCGACATGACGGCCTGGGGCGCCACCATGTTCGCCTTCAACTCGCGGCCGCCGCGTCCCGAGGTCGTCGGGCCGGACTGGGTCGACCGGTGGCGGGCACGGCTGGACCGGAACCGGCCGATGACCCCCGTGTGGCTGTCGCACCAGGAGCGCGACGACTACTGGCGGCACGGCAGCGCGGGTGAGGACCACTCCGCGATCCGGGCAGCGGTGCTCGCGGTCGGCGGGTGGGCGGACCCCTACCGGGACGCCGTGCTCCGCCTGGTGGAGCACGTCGACGCACCGGTGAAGGGCATCGTCGGTCCGTGGTCGCACCAGTACCCGGACCGCGGTCTCGCGCCGGGGCCGTCCATCGGGTTCCTGCAGGAGACGCTCCGGTGGTGGGACCGGTGGTTGAAGGACGTCGACACCGGGGTCGAGGACGACCCGGCCCTCCGCGCCTGGATCAACGAGGGCGAGGCCCCCGCCACCCACTACGCCGAGCGCCGGGGCCGGTGGGTCGCCGCCGTGGCCTGGCCGTCGACCGCCTCCGCCGACCGCACGGTCTCCCTCGACGTGCTGCGCGGTGGTGGGGACGGCCCGGTGGTCGTGCGGTCGCCGCAGCACACCGGTGTCGACGCCGGTCGGTTCTTCCCGTTCGGCAACGCCACCGACCTGCCGCCGGACCAGCGGGCCGAGGACGGCCGCTCGGTGTGCTTCGACCTGCCCGTCGACGAGGCGTTCGACGTCCTCGGCAACGTCACGGTGCGCCTCACCGTGACGAGCGACCTCCCGCGGGCGACGCTCACGGTCCGGCTGTGCGACGTCTCGCCGGACGGGTCCTCCACCCTCGTGACCCGCGGCGTGTGCAACGCCGCGAAGCGGGCCGGAGCCGACCGTGCCGACCCGCTCGAGCCCGGCGTGCCGACCGAGCTGGACGTCCGGCTCGTCTCGACCGGACACCGCTTCGCCGCGGGCCACCGGGTGCGGCTCGCGGTGTCCTCGTCGTACTGGCCCTGGGTCTGGCCGCACGGTGCCGCGGCGACCGTGACGCTCGACCCGGCGGCGTCGTCGGTCACCCTGCCCACGTGGACGAGGGCGACGGACGACGGTGTGCGGTTCGAGGAGCCGGTCCGGTCGACCCCGCTCGCGATCGAGCGGACCTCGCCCGTCGACCCGCTGCCGCAGCGAACCGTCACGCACGACGTGGAGACCGGCGAGTGGACCCTCGACGTCGACTCGGGGTACGGCGGCGGCCGCGTCTACCCGGACGGGCTCGTCTTCACCGAGGACGCGCGCGAGACGTACCGGATCCGACAGGACGACCCGACCAGCGCTCGTGCCACCTCGCGCTGGGCGATCGGGCTCGGACAGCCGGACTGGGCAGCACGGGTCGAGACGACGTCGGACGTGACCGCGACGGCCGACGCCTTCCACCTGGTGAACACCGTGCGCGCCTGGGCCCGAGACGGCGCGACCGGAGCGCCCGAGGTGCTCGTCGCCGAGCACACCTTCACCGACGAGGTCCCGAGGACGTCGGCGTGACCGGGGCCTCCCGCGTCCGGCAGCGTCCGGAGGTGCGCCGGGCGATGATCGTCGACGCGGCGCGCGCGGTCATCGTGCAGCGCGGTGTCGGCGAGACGGGCCTCCGCGACATCGCGGCGGCGGCGGACGTGTCGGTCGGCACGGTGACCTACCACTTCGGCAGCGTCGCGGAGATCCTCAACGAGGTCGTCGTGCTCGAGACGGAGCGCTTCTACGGTGCGATCGTCGCCGCGGTGGACGCCGAGCCGGACCCCGTGGTCGGACTCCGGATGCTCGTCGGACCACTGTTCGGCGACACCGAGCAGGTCTGGCAGCACTGGCGCATCTGGTCGGACTATTGGACCGCCGTCGCCCGACGGCCGGAGGTCGCGGCGGAGTACGCCGAACGGATCCGCGTGTGGGAGGCGTGCCTCGTCCGTGTGGTCGAGCGTGGGCTCGCCGACGGCGTGTTCCACACCGAGGACGGCCCGGAGGTCGTGGCGCTGCGACTCGCGGCCTACAGCGACGGTGTCGCGACGCAGATCGCGCAGGGTGTCCCGACCCTCACCAACGCGGTCGCGCTCGCGTGGATGTGGCGGTTCCTGTCCCAGGAGCTGGGGATCGACGCGGCGACGATCGCGGGCGCGGGGGCGGGCGCGGGGCAGGGGACCCCTGACGAGGGCTGACGTGCCCCGGTCCTGCTCCGCCGGAGCGGGTCAGCGCCGGAGCACGTCAGCGCCGGTGCGTGCTCGTCTCGTGGTCGTCGAACAGGACGTCGGGAGCGTCGACCCGGCGATCGGTCACGGTGGTCGGGCTCTCGAGGTGCACGGCGCCGGACGGCAGGATGCCCGCGCCGCCGAAGCGCTCCATCACCCGCCACTGCGCGACGACGTCCTCGCCGGAGTGCTGCGGGGGCAGGGCGTCCCAGAACCGGAAGCCACCCACCTGTTCGAGGGCGGCACGGTCGTAGACGACGCACGCGCCGACCCAGGCGACCCGGTAGGGCACCCACCCTCCGGTCTCGACGTCGAGCTCCGCTGCGACGTGTGCCGGGTTCGCGGCGTTGTGCAGCGACAGTCGGTCGAAGCCGGGCGTCCCGCGGCGAACGACCTCGGGCACGACCGGGCCGTCCCACGGTTCGAACACGGCGGTCTCGTGCGGCCGACGGTCCTCCAGGTACGACAGGCCCTGGACGGCGCTGCCGACGAAGCCGCACCCCAGGTCGCGGAGCGCGTCGAGCATCCGGCGGACGGTGCCGGGTTCGAGCCAGACGTCGTCGTCGAGGTAGAGCACCGCGGGAGCGGTCGCGTGGTCGAGGAGGTGCTGGCGGTGTTCCGCCAGACCACGCCGTTCCGGGTGGGCGAGGAGCGTGACGGGACGGCCCTGTGCCTCCAGGACGCGGAGCATGGCGGCCACCGCCGGTTCGGAGGCGGCGTCCTGGCCCGCTGACTGGTCGCTGAGGACCAGGCGCAGGTCGACGTCGGTCTGCGCCGCGAGCCCGGCGAGCGTCGTCGCGAGCTCGGCCGGCCGCCCGACGGTCGGCACCAGGACGTCGACCTCGGCCGGACCGCGGTCGACCGTCAGGGGGTGTGCCCAGGCACCGGACCAGCGGGCGGCGGTCACGGTGCCGGGTCGGGCTCGACGGCGGGTGCCGTGGAGTCCGCGGTGTCGGTGGCCGGGGCCGTGCCGGCGGCTGCGGCCGCGGCGGCGGTGGCCTCGCGGATGCGCCGCACGACCGCGGTCGTCGAGTGCTCCGGCACGTAGTCGACCATCACGACCTCACCGCCGTACGCCCGGACGACCCCAGTCTCCTCGAGCATCTCGGGGGAGTAGTCGCCGCCCTTGACGTAGACCTCGGGGCGCAGGCGCTCGATGAGCGGGATCGGGGTGTCCGTCGCGAAGACGGTCACGAGGTCGACGCAGGCGAGGGCGGCGAGCACGCCGGCCCGGTCCTCGGCGGTGTTGATCGGACGCTCCGGACCCTTGAGCCGGCGGACCGAGTCGTCGTCGTTGAGGGCGACCACGAGCAGGTCGCCGAGCTCGCGGGCCTGCCGGAGGTAGGTTGTGTGCCCGCGGTGCACGACGTCGAAGCAGCCGTTCGTGAAGACCACGCGACGGCCGGCGGCACGGGCGGCGTCGACGGCCAGGGCGAGGTCGTCGTGGTCGACCACGGTCGCGGCGGGGGCCGTCACGGAGTCGATCAGGGCCGCGGCGGTGCAGACCGAGGTGCCCGCCTCGCGGACCACGACGTCGGCGGCGGCCTGCGCCACCGCGATCGCGTCACGGAGCGGAGCACGCACGGCCAGGGCGACCGTGGCGGCGGCACAGAACGTGTCGCCCGCGCCGGATGCCTGCTGCTCGGACGCCGGCGTCGCGCGGGTTCGGAAGGCCTGGTCCGCGCCGGGCTCGAGCAGGACGGTGCCGTCGCGGTCGAGGGTGACGACCGCCGCACGGGCGCCGCTGCGGGCGAGGACCTCCTGCCGGGCGTCCACGACGACCGGCACCCGGGCCGAGCCGGCTCCGAGGTCGCGACCGAGCAGGCCGGCGGTCTCGCCGGCGTTCGGGGTGACCAGGTCGGGGTGCAGGTCGGCCCACCGCGTCAGGTCGTGGGCATCGACGACGACGGCACCGGGGCGGTCGCGGTCGAGCACGGGCACGACGTCCTCGGGCTGCACACCGAGGCCGTAGTCGCACACCACGGCGGCGTCGGCGCCCCGGACGGCGCGGGCGACGGCCTCGCCGAGGCGGGCACCCGCGTGCGCGTCCGGCGTGGCCGCGATCTCGTCGACGCGGACGACCACGCGGTCGCCGCCGACCACCCGCGACTTCGTGGTGGTGCGGGCACCGGCGACCTCGACCAGGTGGGTCGTGTCGACGCCGGCGGTCTCGAGCCGGTCGAGGAGGACGCGTCCGGACTCGTCGTCACCGATGAGTCCGACCATGCGGACACGGGCGCCGAGGGCGCGGGCGTTCACCGCCGTGTTCGCGGCGCCGCCCGGGACGGCGACCGTCTCGGTCACACGGACCACGGGCGCCGGGGCCTCGCGGGAGACGCGCTCGGCCTCCCCGACGGTCCAGCGGTCGAGGATGCAGTCGCCGATGACGACGACGAGCGGTTCCCGGTCGTCGACCGAGGCGACCAGGTCGCGGACGAGACGGACGTCGGCGGTCATCGGGTTCCTCCGGTGGTGCGTGCGGGGGCGGACTCGAGGTGCACGACGGTGGTGGTCGTCATCTCGTCGAGCAGGTGCGGGCCGTAGCCGAAGCCGGCGCCCGAGGCCCCGCGCGGCTGGGCGCTGCCGCCCGGTGCGCCGCCGAACACCGCGTTCACCTTGACGGTGCCGACGGGGAGCTCGGCTGCGGCGCGGAGGGCGTGACCGGTGTCGCCGGTGAGCACCGTCGCGGCGAGGCCGTACCGGTCGGCCGCGGCGAGCCGCAGGCCCTCGTCGAACGACTCGACGACGCGGACCGGTGCGAGGGGACCGAAGGTCTCCTCGGTCATCACGACCATGTCGTCGGTGCAGTCGGTCAGGACGGTGGCCGGGTAGAACGTGCCGACACCGCCGGGCGTCGTCCCGCCCGTGCGCACGGTGGCGCCGCGCTGCACCGCGTCGTCGACGTGCGCCTGCACCGTGCCGCGGAGCCGGTCGTCGACGAGCGGGCCGAACTCGGCGGCGTGCGACGCCGTCCGTCGCTCCGCCTCGGCGACGAGCGCCGCGGTGAACTCCTCGGCGACGTCGCGGTGCACGTAGACGCGCTCGACGCTCGTGCAGATCTGACCCGTGTTCGCGAAGGCGCCGAGCGCGACCTGTGCGGCGGCCCACGCGGGGTCCACGTCGGCGTCCACGACGACCGCGTCGTTGCCGCCGTTCTCGCGGATGACGTGCGCGCGCGTGCTCGCGGCGACCTCGGAGAGGCGGTCGCCGGTGGCGGTGGAGCCGACGTGGGCGTACACGTCGATGCCGTCCTGCTCGAGCAGCGCCTCGCCGGTCGAGGCGTCACCGTCGACGCCCACCAGGACGCCCTCCGGCAGGACCTCGGCCAGCAGCGTGTTCAGCCGGGCGATCGTGCCGGGGCACCGCTCGCTGCCCTTGTGCACCACGGTGTTCCCGGTGACGAGCGCGGCACCGAGGATCCCGAGCGCCACGGCCACCGGGTCGTTCCACGGCGTCAGGGCGAGCACCACGCCGCGGGGGTGGGGGACCGACCAGTCGGCCGCACCGAACTGCCCGCGGAGCGCCTCGCCGCGGTGGACCGGGCCGAGCTCGGCGTACTGCACGAGCGTCCCGATGCCGGCCTGCACGCCGCCCATCGCGTCGCCGGGTACCTTCCCGGTCTCGCGGGTGTTCAGGTCGGCGAGCTCCTGGGCGTGGTCACGGAGGTGCGCTGCTGCTGCGTGCAGCAGGGCTCCGCGCTCCGCCGGTGCGGTGCGCGCCCACGCGGGTGCGGCCGCCCGTGCGCGCGCGACAGCGTTCGCGACGTCCTCGCTCGTGGAGCGCGGGGTCGTCGTGGCGATCGACCCGTCGACGGGGTCGGTGACGACCATGTGGTCGGTGTCGGTCGCGGTCGCTGACGGGGTGGCGAGGGTCATGGTGTCCTTCCGGAGACGGGCGTACGGTTCAACGCTGCTCCCGGGGACCTGTGTGGGGTGCCGGTTTCGGGTGCTCGGTCCGGAGAGCGCACCGGACGGGTCCGGGACGGCGTCGGCCCGGCAGCGCTCTCGGCTCGGTTCCGGTAGACGGGTGTGGTGCAACTGATCGGCAACGGTGGAGAACGCTTCGACGACGTCCGGGAGATCGCGGTGCTCCGCGGCGGTGGCCTGGGGGACCTGCTCTTCGCGGTCCCCGCGATCGAGGCGCTGCACGCCACGTACCCCGACGCCCGCATCACGCTGCTCGGGAGCCCGCTGGCCCCGGCGGTCCTGCGCGGACGGACCGACGCGGTGCACGCGTTCGAGGAACTCCCGGTGTCGCCCGGGGTGCGCGACGCCGGGGAGGGTGCGCCGGCGCTGCACGACTTCGAGTCGCGGCTCCGCGGCCGGTTCGACCTCGCCGTCCAGCTGCACGGCGGCGGTCGGAACTCGAACCCGTTCCTGCTGCGCCTCGCCGCACCGCACACCGTCGGCACCGCGACCGAGGACGCCGAGGTCCTGGAGCGGTGGGTCCGCTACGTCTACTACCAGCACGAGGTGCTCCGCGGGCTCGAGGTCGTCTCGCTCGCCGGTGCCGCCCCGGTCACCCTGGACCCGCGCGTGCACGTGAGCGCCGAGGAGCGCCGTGCCGTGCGCGACCGCCTCGGCGTCGCCGGCCACCTGGTGGCCGTGCACCCCGGCGCGACGGACCCGCGGCGCCGGTGGAGCCCCGAGCGGTTCGCAGCCGTGGTGTCCGCGCGGCTCGACGCCGGCGACGACGTCGTGCTCGTCGGCGACGCGACGGACGTGCCGGCGGCGCAGACCATCCGCGGTGCCGTGCCGGTGGCCCTGCACGACCGTCTCCACGACCTGACCGACGCCCTGCCGCTCGCGGAGCTCCCCGCGGTGCTCGCGGCCGCCGACGTCATGGTCGGCGACGACTCCGGCCCGCGGCACCTCGCCGTCGCGGTCGGCACCCCCACGGTCGGCGTGTTCTGGTTCGGCAACGTGGTGAACGCGGGCCCGATCGACCGCGGACGGCACCGGGTGCACATGTCCTTCGTCACGCGCTGCCCGGTGTGCGGCATCGACGTGACCCAGGTCGGGTGGACCGCGGAGCGCTGCGAGCACGACCCGTCGTACGTCGACGAGGTGCAGCCCGAGGCCGTGCTCACCGACGTCGAGGACCTCCTCGCGACCGTGCGACCCCGGGAGCGAACGGCCGCACCGGTCGTCTGAGCCGGCGCAGGAGTGCACCCGGACGCCGGCTCCGACCCCGTCGGGAACCGCGCGATCGGGCGGGACGTGCCACGCGCACTGCGCCGAGCGGGCGCGATCCGTCGCCGGGCGGCGCCGAGCGTGACGGATCGGGCCCGCTCGGAGAACCGAGCGGACAGACCCAGCGGGCAGACCGAGCGGACAGCCGGGCAGCTGGACCGAACGACGGGAGGCGCGGTACCGACCGGCACCGCGCCTCCCGTTGCGTCGTCAGCGGGGCCTACGGCCAGCTGGGCTCCGTCGCGGGCATGATCGACAGCTCGCGGATCTCGCAGCCGGCCGGCTGCGACAGCGCGAACAGGATCGAGTTCGCCACGTACTCCGGCTCGATGAGCTGCGCGTCCGGGCCCGGCTTGTACTGCTCGGTCCGGCCCTCGAAGAACGCGGTGCGCATGCCGGCGGGGATGATGTTCGTCACACCGATGCGCCCGGCGGTCTCGGCGGCCAGCGCCTGCGAGAAGCCGCGCACGCCGAACTTCGACGCCGAGTAGGCCGTGCCGTCGCCGACGCCCTTGAGCGCGAGCGACGACGAGATCGTCACGACGCGGCCGTGCGTCGCCTCGAGGGCGGGCAGACCGGCGCGCACCACGGCGGCGGTGCCGAGCAGGTTGACCCCGACGATGCGCTCCCAGTCGCCCGACGAGATCCCGCCGATCGGCGCGGGCTTGTCGATGCCCGCGGCGGTGACGACGGCGTCGAGTCCGCCGTGGCGCTCCGCGGCCTCGCGGACGGCGCGCTCGGTCGCCTCGGTGTCCGTGACGTCCACGGCGACGGCGTCGGTGCCCTCCGGGACGCCGTCGACGCGCAGGTCGAGGACGATGGGGGTGCCGCCGGCCTCGACGACCGCGGCGACGACGGCCGCGCCGAGACCGGAGGCGCCGCCGGTGACGAGGACGCGACCGATGGGGGTGGTGGGGACGGGCATGGACTTCCTTCCGGGAGTGGCGTGGTGCCGGTCCGTCGGCGGTGCCGACGGGACGTGTGTGGTGACCGGTGACGGACGGGAGGCCCGTGGCGGCGGTGCGCCGTGCCTCCCGTCCGACGTGTGGTCGGGGTGGGTCCTCAGCCGACCGCGGCGAGTGCCGCGGCGAGCCGCGTGGTGGACCGACCGGGGTGGAACGGGACGGTGACGACCCGACCGCCCCACTCGGCGAGCGTCGCCGCCTCGGGGAGCTCGCTCGCGGCGTAGTCGCCGCCCTTCGCCCAGACGTCCGGGCGGAAGCGGCGGAGGGCCTCGTCCGGGGTGTGCTCGTCGAAGACGACCACGGCGTCGACGCAGTCGAGCGCGAGCAGCAGCTCGACCCGGTCGTCCTGCGTCATGATCGGGCGCTCCGGCCCCTTGAGGGCGCGCACCGAGTCGTCCGAGTTGAGGCAGACCACCAGGCAGTCGCCGAGCGCCCGCGCTGCGGAGAGCGTGCGGGCGTGCCCGGCGTGGAGCAGGTCGAAACAGCCGCCGGTGGCGACGACGGTCCCACCGGCGCTGCGGACGTCGTGCACGACGCGCAGCGCGTCGCGGTCCACGCCGGGGACGGGCACCGGGGCCGGGCCGTCGTCGGCGAACAGCGCGGTCACGCCGCCGGCCGCGAGGTACTCCGAGGCAGCGAGCACGCCCGCGGCGACGGCCTCCGCGACGTCAGCACCCTCGGCGAGGGCGATGGCGACGCCCGCGGCGAGGCGGTCACCGGCGCCGCACGGGTCGCCGGCGGTGACGGACGGGGCCGGGACGAACCGGCTGTCGAGCGCGGCCGGCCGGGTGCCGTCCCCGCTGCGGCGCGACGCGACGAGTGCGCCGCGGTCGCCCATCGTGACGGCGACGGCGTCGACGTCCCAGGTCCGGACGAGCTCGGCCGCGGCGTCCGTGGCGAAGGGCACGCCCTCGCCGGACAGGTCGGTGAAGCGCCGGGCCTCGCTGGTGTTCGGCGTCACGACCGCGGTGCCCGCGACGGGGGAGGCACCCTTCGGGTGCGGGTCCCACACCACGGGCGTCGTGCGGGCCACGGCGGCGAGGGCGGTACGGAGCCCGTCGGCGGCGGCGACGCCACGGCCGTAGTCGGCGACGACGATCGCGTCGGCGCCCTCGAGCGCCGCGGTCATCTCGGCGGTCGTGCCGGGGTCGGGCGGGGTGGCGCACCCCTCGTCGATGCGGACGAGCGCGTGGTCGACCACGCGGACGCGGGTCTTCACCGGGGTCGGCGCACCGGAGGGACCGGCGACGACGTGCACGTCGGGCAGCAGGGCGCGGATCTCGTCGGCACGGTCGTCGTCGCTCAGCACGGTGACGAGCGTCACGTCGTGACCGTCGCGCACGAGCATCGAGGCGACCAGGCCGGCGCCACCGGCACGACGGTCGTCGGTCCGGACGTCGACGACCGGGACGGGGGCGTCCGGGCTGAGCCGTTCGCTCGTGCCCGAGACGTCGACGTCGAGCAGGGTGTCGCCGACGACGACGATGCGACGCCGGGTGCCGTCGGCGGAGCCCGGCGTCGCGCTGGCGGTGCGCTCCGTGCCGCTCACCGGCGGCCGCCGCGGCGGAGGGCCGGCTCCATCGCACGGCACAGGGCGTGCACGAGGACGAGCTGCGCCTCCTGCACGTTGGCCGAGGGACCCTCGATGCGGATCGCGTCGTCGACCGCGTCGGCGAGCGGGTTCGGCCCGGGGCCGGTCATCGCGATCGAGCGTGCACCGACGGCCCGGGCGGCCTCGGCCGCGCGGAGCAGGTTCGGGCTCTTGCCGCTCGTGCTGAGCAGCACGACGACGTCACCGGCGCGCGCGTGCGCCGTCACCTGGCGGGCGAAGACCTGGTCGTAGCCGTAGTCGTTCCCGATCGCGGTGACGGCGGAGCTCTCGGCGTGCAGGGAGATCGCCGAGTACGCCGGACGGTCCCCGTCGAAGCGGCCGGTCAGCTCGGAGGTGAGGTGCTGGGCCTCCGCTGCCGAACCGCCGTTGCCCGCGGCGAGCAGCCGACGGCCCGCGACGAGCCGCGCGGCGATGTCGTCCGCCCACGCCGCGATGTGGTCCTTGTGGTCGACGAGCGAGGCGATCACGGGCACCGAGGCGACGATGTGGTCGACGACGGTCCGGACGCTGGCGCTCTCGGTCTCCGGCTCACGCGTGCCGGTCTGCTGCTCGATGGTCATCGTGCGGTCCTCTCCGTCGGGTGCGGCAGCACCGCGGGCGTCGGGCGGGCGGTCCGTCCGGCGCGTCCGGGACGGGCGCCCGGGATGGTCGTGGCGGGGGTGATCCCGACGGGGTCGTTCGACACGGGTGCCGTGTCGGTCCCGGTCGCCGCGACGGCGGGCGTGGCGAGGCCGTTCGCGGCGCCGGCGACGAGGCGCTCGTACACGCGCTCGCTCTCGGCGGCGACCTTGTGCCAGGTGTACCGGGACTCGGCGCGCTCGCGACCCGCGCGTCCGTAGGCGTCGCGCCGCTCGCGGTCGTCGAGCAGCGCGCCCACGGCGGCGGCCACGGCCTCCTCGTCGCGGGGCGGGACGTGCAGGCCGGTGGCGTCCTCCACGACGGTGTCGATGAGTCCGCCGACGCTCGACGCGACGACGGGACGACCGCACGCCATGGCCTCGAGCGGCACGATGCCGAAGGGCTCGTACCAGGGGGCGCACACGACGACGTCGGCGCTGCGGTAGACGGCGGGCATGTCGTGCTGCCCGAGCTGGCCGCGGAAGGTCACGTGCTCGCGGACCCCGAGCGACCGGGCCAGGGCGTCGAGGCGCTGGTACTCCGGGTCGTCGGCGAGGTCGGCTCCGGCCGTGCCGGCTCCGCCGACAACCACGAGCTCGGCCTCGCGGCCCTCGTCGAGCAGCTTCGCGAGCGCGGCGATGGTCGTGCCGACACCCTTCCGGCGCACCAGGCGCGACGCGGTGAGCACCCGGAAGGGGCGCCCGCGCTCCTCGACGGGGCCGTCCGGCCGGAAGAGCTCGGTGTCCACACCGCACGGCACCACGGAGATGGCGTGCAGCGGCACGCCGAGGGTCTTGAGCTCGAAGGCCTCGTCGGAGCACGTCGCGACGACCTGGTCGACGCTCCGGCCCACGGCGGGCTCGATCCACTCACGCTCCGCGGGGCTCGTGTCGGCGGTGCCCTGGTGGCGACGCTTCACGACGCCCAGCGCGTGGAAGGTCTGCACGACCGGGATCCGGACGCCACCGGTGCGGGCGTGGACCTGCTTGACGGCCTCGAGCGCGGCGTACCCGGACATCCAGAAGTGCCCGTGCACCACGTCGGGGCGATCGACGAACCACTCCGCCGCGAGCACCGAGGCGAACGTGTCCATGAACGGGAACAGGTCGTCCTTCGGGACGTGGCGGGCGGGCCCGGCGTCGACCTGCACGACCTCGACGCCCGGGCGCAGCAGCACGCGGACGGGCTGGTCGGCGTCGTCGCGCCGCGTGTACACGGTCACCTGGTGGCCGCGGTCCGCGAGGGCCGCGGACAGCTCGGCGACGTGCACGTTCTGTCCACCGGCGTCGACTCCGCCGAGCACCGCGAGCGGGCTCGCGTGCTCGGACACCATCGCGATCTTCATCGGAGGCTCCCTTCCAGCGCGGCGTCCGCCGCGCGTCCGCGCCGCGCACCACGCGCGACGGCGTCGTCGAGGAGGTCGTCCCAGTCCGCCAGGTACCGGCCGAGCGCGTGCCGCTCGAGCGCGGCCTCTCGGGCGACGGCACCGCGGCGACGGGCCTCCTCGGGGTCCTCCAGGAGCGTCCTGGAGGCACGGACCAGCTCGTCGACGTCGGTCGCGATCGCGCCGGCCTCGGCGGGCACGGTCCGTGGTGCGTCGGTCGTCGCGAGCACGAGGACCGGCATCGCCATGTGCATCGCCTCGATCAGCGACAGGCCGAGCGACGTCCAGCGGTTCGGGTGCACGTACGCGCGTCGTTGCGCGAGTGCGGCGTGCATGGGGTCTGCGGGGACGTCGCCGAGGGCGACGACGCGGTCGCCGAACCCGAGTTCGGGGAGCCGGTCGGTGCCCATGCCCCAGAGGTCGACGGGTGCGACCTCGGCGAAGCGGGGGAGCAGGTCCGTGCCGACCACACGGCCCCGGCGGACCGGTTCGTTGATGACGACACCGAAGCGCTCGAGCGCGCCGGTGTAGAGCGGGCCCGGGTCGACGACGCCGTGCTCGACCACCGTCGTGCGGGTCGTGCCGCAGTCCCACATGAGGGCGTTCCAGTGCGTGACGTGCGCGATCACCAGGTCGTCGCGGTCGCGCATCGGGTGCAGGCTGCTCGGGACGTCGACGCGCGGGGCGTTGTGCTCGACGAAGACCACGGGGACCTCGCGGCCGCGGAGCAGGCGACGGGCCTCCTCCAGCTCCTCGGTGCGCTGCAGGACGACCACGTCGACCTCGGCGTCGGCGACGTCGGCCGGGTCGATCTCGATCGCGTTCGCCGGCCAGTCGCGGCCGCCCCGCCCGAGCCCCCAGCCGTCGCGGGCCGGTGTGGTGGGGATGAGGTACTCGTGGGGGCCGCGGACGAAGGCGTCCATCCAGCCGCCGTGCACGTGCCACACGAGGATCCGCATGCAGGGCCTTTCGACGGTTCGGTGCGCCTCCGGACAGCTGCCCCGCCGGCGCTCGCGCGCGCTGCGCGGGTGCCGGGAAGAGGAGCAGGAGGAGCAGTGGCGCACGCTACGGGAGCACTGCTGGTCCTCCTCGCAGCTTCTCCTGCTTCATCCGCTGAGCGCACTGCCGTCCGCGACGGCGCCGGGTCCGGTGCCGCGCGCCAGCAGGCGTCCGTGTGCGTCGAGGACGTCCTGCACGCGCACTCCGGACAGGCACGGGTGGCCCGGGACCGGGCACTCCCGGGCACGGCTCAGGCGGCAGGCGGCGGTCTGGTCGCCGAGCAGTTCCACCTCGGGTGCGTACGGGGCCCACTTCACCGCCGGCACCACCGGCGAGAACAGGCTGACGATGCGCGCCCCCACCGCGGCGGCGAGGTGTACCGGGCCGGTGTTGCCGACGACGACGACCTCGGCGCCGGCGAGGACCGCGGCGAGCTCGGCGGGCGACGTCCGACCGCCGAGGTCGACCGCGGTGTCGCCCGCGACGGCGGCCGTGAGCGCCCGCTCGCCGGGGCTGCCCGTGACGACCACGGGGATCCCGCGCTCGGCGTAGGCCGCGACGAGGTCACGGTGGTGCTCCTCCGGCCAGGAGCGCGCCGGGACGCTCGCGCCGGGGTGGACGACCACGTAGCGGTCCAGGGCCGCCACCTCGGGTGGTGCGACGGCGTCGATCCGCACGACGAGCCTCCCGTCGTCACCCGGCGGCAGGGCGAACCCGGCGGCCTCGGCGATGCGGAGGGCGCGCTCCGGCTCCGGGAGGTCCTCCGGCAGGTCCTCGCCCGGGCGGAGCCGCACGTCGAGCAGCGACCCGGGGTGGTCGACCGAGGCACCGGAGACCCGGGGCACCCCGGCCAGGCGGAGCAGCAGGGCGACCGGCAGGGGCGACTGGTGGAACGAGGTGAGCACGACGGCCTCGTCGGGCTGTTCCTCGGTGACGAGCGCACGGAACTCGCCGAGCAGCGCGTCGTCGATCGGCCGCGCGGTCTCGGTCACCCAGGGCGCTGCCCAGACCCGCACCCGGTCGACCCCGGGCAGCAGGTCCGCGGCCGGGGAGCCCTGGGGACCGCAGAGCATCGTGACGTGCGCGGCCCCCGCGGCGACGGCGCGCACGGCGGGGCCGGCCACCAGGACGTCGCCGAACGAGTCGAGCCGGACGACCAGGACGCGCGGACCGGTCCGCTCGTCGGCCGTGGTCGACTCAGCACCCTCGGGACCGCGCTGCTCGGCGCGGCTCACGCCCGGGCCGCCGGGACCCGGGCCAGCACGAGGGAGACGGCGTCGTCGAGGGAGCCGGCGACGGTCTCCGCCGCCTCGACCTCCTCGGCGCGCGTCCGCGGCGTCGGCACCAGCACGCCCTGGGCGCCCGCCGCCGCCGCGGCACCGACGTCGGCGCCGATGTCCCCGACCACCACGATCTCGGACGGGTCGAGCCCGAGCCGTCGCGCGGCGTCGAGCACCATCCCCGGACGCGGCTTGCGGCACGCACACCCGTCGCCGGCGTCGTGCGGGCAGACGCACCAGACGTCGAACGGGCCGACCAGCTCGTCCACGCGGGCGTTCGTCGCGTCGACCTGCTCGCGGGTCGCCAGGCCCTTCGCGATCGCCGACTGGTTCGTCACGACCCCGACGTGCAGACCGGCGGTCCGGGCACGCTCGACGGCGCGGTGGGCGCCGGGCACGGGGACGACCTTGTGGGGGTCGGCGTTGTACGGGACGTCGATGACGAGGGTGTCGTCACGGTCGAAGAGCAGACCGCGGACGGCGCGGTCCTTCGCGAGAGCCATGCTCCTTGGTACCGTCCGCCGGCCGGGAACCGGCCCAGGCGCGGCCGGATACCGTCGGACCGTGACCGCCGTCCCCGCCCTGCCCCCGTCCGACGGACGCCCCGACCTGCTCGTCCTGCGCGCCATCAAGCTCGGCGACGCGCTCGTCGCCGTCCCCGCACTGCACGCGCTCCGCCGGGCGTTCCCCGGCCACCGGATCACCCTGGCGACGACCGCGTGGCTCGCCCCGGTCGTCGAGCTGCTGCCCGTCGACGTGCACCTCGCGCAGCACGGGCTCGACCACCCGATCGCCGCCCCCGCCGGAGCGGTCGACGTCGCGGTCAACCTGCACGGTGCCGGGCCGGAGTCGTCCGACCTCGTCGCCGCACTCGGTGCCCGGCGGGTGATCGGCCACGCCGACCCGACCCACGGGTACGAGGGCCCGGAGTGGCCGGACGACGTCCACGAGCGGGAGCGCTGGGCGGACCTGCTCACCTGGCACGGCATCCCCGCCGACCCCGACGAGGTCGCCATCGCCCGCCCGGCCGCCCCGTCCGCCGCGCCGGGTGCCGCGGTCGTGCACATCGGCGCCTTCCACGGTGCGCGGCACTGGCCGACCGACCGCTTCGCAGCCGTGGTTCGGGGGCTCCGCGAGCGCGGCCTCGACGTGGTCCTGACGGGAGGCGCGGACGACGTCGAGCGCGCCGCCGCCGTCGCGCAGTCGGCCGGCTTGCCGCCGGAGGCGGTCCTCGCGGGCGCGCTGGAGCTGCAGGCCTTCGCCGGCGTCATCGCATCGGCATCGCTCGTCGTGACCGTCGACACGGGGGCGGCCCACCTCGCCTCCGCCTACGGGATCCCGTCCGTCGTGGTGTTCGGGCCGGCGCCGCCCGAGGCCTGGGGACCGCCCGCCTCCGGTCCGCACGTCGTGCTCACCGACGCGTCCGTGCGCCGCGGGGACGTGTTCGCGGAGGACCCGGACCCGGCGCTCCTGGCCGTCGGCGTGGACGACGTGCTCGCCGCCGTCGACTCGCTCCCGGTCGCCCCCGCCACTTCGCCGTGAACCCGCCGAGGGGTCGTCGGTAGCGTCGAGGCGTACCTGTCCTGCTCGAAGGGAGCGCCCCGTGTTCGAAGCCGCCAACATCCGTGACTGGATCGGCCTGCCCGTCGTCGACGAGACCGAGGACAAGATCGGCACGCTCGAGAGCATCTACTACGACACCGCGACGTCCGATCCCGCCTTCGGCGCCGTCACCACCGGGCTGCCCGGGTTCCAGAAGCTGCTCTTCGTCCCGCTCGTCGGTGCGACGGTGGCGCCGAAGCACCTGCTCGTGACGTTCCCGAAGAAGCTCGTGAAGGACGCCCCGACCATCCCGACCGACGGTGAGCTCGAGGCCTCGACCGAGCCCGTGCTGTACGAGCACTACGGCCTGCAGTACCAGACCGGCAGCAACGGGGAACGGCACCTGGGTCGTCGCTGACACCGGCACCCGGGACGGGCAGGTAGCCTTGCCCGTCCCGTCGTCGCGTCCACCCGGAGGACCTCCTGCAGCGCACCACCCGCTCGAAGCGGTCGACCGCCGTCGCCCTCGTGCTCACGGTCCTCGCCGCGGTCGTCGTCGCGCCGTGGGGCCCTGTCGCGGGCGCACCGACCGACGGCGCCGTCGCGGCGCCGATGTGGCCGGTCCCGGAGCCGTACCCGGTGACGGACGACCCGGCCGAGACGCTCGCCGACCTGCCGCCGGGCAGCGAGTACGTCGCACTCGGCGACTCCTACTCGGCCGGGTACGGCCTGGGCGACCCGACCCGGCTGCCGACGAGCGCCTGCGCGCAGTCGGCGCGCGACTACCCCCACCGGCTCGCGGCGCGCTTCGGACTCGACCTGACCGACGTGACGTGCGCGGGGGCGACCAGTCGTGACGTCGTGTCGGGGTACCAGTTCCGCGGGGTGCCGCCCCAGGTCCGGGCACTGTCCGAGGACACCCGGCTGGTCACGCTGACGATCGGCGGCAACGACGCCGACCTGTTCGGCACCGCCGCCTCCTGCCTGGCGCTGTCCTCCCGCGGCCCGGTGTTCTCCGGTCGGGACGCCCCGTCGTGCCGCAGCACCCTCGTGCACGACGGGGTGGACGACCTCGACGTGCGCATCCGGTCCCGGGTCGCGCTCGGGATCGCGGACACGCTCGCCGCGGTCCGCCGGGCCGCGCCGAACGCGGTCGTGGTCTTCCTCGGCTACCCGGCGATCTTCCCGGACGCGGCCCACACGCCGGCGCGGGGGTGCTTCCGCTCGGCGCTCGACCTCGGATCCCTCGTGGGGTCCTTCCCGCGGGACACCTACCCGTTCACCGACGGCGACGTCCGCTACTTGAACGGTGTCCAGGAGTCGCTCGACGAGGTCTCGGCGTCCGCTGCCGAGGCGGCCGGCGTCCCGTTCGTCGACGTGTTCGCCCGGTCGCAGGCGCACTCGGCCTGCGCGACCGACGACCCGTACGTCGCGGGTGTCTCGCTCTCCGGGGCGGGCGACCTGAGCCGCATCGACATGGTGCCCGGGGCCCTGCACCCGAACGGGCGCGGGGTGGCGTGGTTGACCGGGCAGGTGGCCTCGGAGCTCCGCCGGCTCGCGGACTGAGCCGTGCACGGCCGCTCGTCGTAGGGTCGATCGGTGGTCACCAGCGCCGGACTCCTGCTGCACCGTCGGTCGCCCGTGGACGGCGGCCCGGAGGTCTTCGTCGCGCACATGGGCGGACCGTTCTGGCGTCGACGCCCGCGCGCGTGGTCGATCCCGAAGGGGCTCGTCGAGGACGGTGAGGACGCACTCGACACCGCGCGCCGCGAGTTCGCCGAGGAGATCGGGGTCCCCGCACCGACGGGACCCGTGCTCGACCTCGGCGAGGTCCGCCAGGCCTCCGGGAAGCGCGTCCGGGTCTTCGCGGCACGGGCGGACGACTTCGAGGTCGACGAGGTGCGGAGCAACACGGTGCAGGTCGAGCTCCCGCGCGGTTCCGGTCGGTTCGTCGCGGTCCCCGAGGTCGACGACGCCCGCTGGTTCGGGATCGAGGAGGCGCGCGGGGTGCTCGTGTCCGGCCAGGTCGTCGCACTCGACCGGCTGCTCGCGGCCCTGGAGGGCCGGTGATCCGCGACCCGCACCGGGGCTGTCCCTCGTCCGCGCTGCCCGGATAGCCTGAGCAAGCGTCGGGTATTCGTCGGCGCCGACACAGGGGAGCACACATGCGCAGATGGCGCACCGTCATCGCGGGCGGCATCGCCGTCGCACTCGGGGCAGGACTGGCGGTGAGCGGCGTCACGAGCGCGACGGCCGCGACCACGGGCAACTGGGCCACCGTCACGGTGGACGGCACGAGTCGTGCGTACACCGGCTCGATCGCGCTCCCGGGGTTCCCGGACACCACCTTCACGTCCACCTCCCGGCAGGCCACGGTCGTCTCCGGCGCATCGACGTGGCAGGGGGCGTCGACGCCGCCCGGCACGGTCTACGGCACCAGTCGCGGTGCGACGTACCTCAACCAGCGGCCGGCGGCGGACGACGCGCGGAGCCCTGCCGTCACGACCTGGACGTTCGACGGTGGGACGCCAGGGGCCGGCGGCTGGTCCTTCGTCCTGGGCGACGTCGACGCCGACCAGGCGACGATCTCCGCGACCCTCGCGGACGGCACCCCAGCCACCGTGGACCAGCTCGGCTACGCGGGTTCGTACAACTCGTGCTCGACCGTCTCGCCCGGCGGGTGGAGCTGCCCGCGCGATCCCGGAGGCGTGGCGGCGGGTCAGGACCTGCCGTCCTGGGACCCGGCCACGGGGGTGCTGCGGGGCAACGACGCCGCGAACGACACCGCCGGCGCGAGCGCATGGTTCACACCGACGGCGTCGCTCGCGACGCTGACCATCGCCTACCAGCAACGCAGTGGCCTCCCCGTCTACCAGACCTGGTTCGCGAACCGGACCTCGTCCATCGCCGGCACTGCGGCACTCGACGGCGAACCACTGGTGGACACGCTCGTCACCGTGACCGCTCCGAACGGCACCGAGTACACGACGACCACCGGTGCCGACGGTGCGTACGCGTTCCCCGCGCTCACCCAGGCCGACGGGTACCGGGTGTCGATCGCGACCCCGGACAACGCGGCGGTCGACCGCGCTCCCGCGGTGGTCGACCTCCGGACCGACGTCACGGACGCCGACTTCGTCCTCAGCACGGTCCCGGGGACCGTCGACCTCGACGGCTCGGTGGTCGACGCCGACGGCCGCCCCGTCGCCGACGCCGAGGTGACCGTCACGGACACCTCGGGGCTGCCCCTCGCCACCGTCGTCACGGACGCGGACGGGCGCTGGCGTGCCGTCGGCCTGCCGGCCGGCACTGCGGTCGTCGCGACGGTGAGCGGTGCCCCGCCGGTGTCGGGCTCGACCGGAGCCGACGGTGCCCCGGTGGCTGCGCTCGACCCGATCGTCCTGCCGATCAGCGTGGGGACGATCACGGGCCGCGTGACGCTCGACGGCGGCGCCCCCGCCGCACCCGCGCTCGTGGAGGTCCTGCAGGGCGGTGGCGTGGTGGCCACCGTCGAGACGGACGCCGACGGCACGTACGGTCTGGCGCTCCGGCCCGGCACCTACACCGTCCGTACCGAGGCCGCGGTCGCCGGTGCTCCGGAGCCGACCGAGCTGACGGTCGAGGTCACCGCCGACGGCACGGTCCGAGCGGACTTCCCGTTCACGACGCCCGTGGCGGTCACCGTCGGGCAGGCCGGTTCCGTCCGCTACGAGGACGGCACGCCCGTCGTGGACACGACCGTCACCGCACGGCCGGTCGAGGCCGGTTCGGGTGCCGCGGTCACGGTCGAGACGATCGCGGACGGCGGGTACTCGCTCGCCGGGTTGACGCCGTCGACGGAGTACGCCGTGAGCGTCGAGGGGGCCCCCGTCCGGACGGTCACGACGCCCGCCACGGGGACCGCCGCCGACGCCGTCGACTTCGTCCTGCCCCTGCCGACGGTCGACCAGCCGGGCACGGTCAGCGACGCGGACGGCGCCCCCACCGCGGCCGTCCCGGTCGTGGCGACGCCGACCGGTGACGACGACGGCGAGCCGGTCAGCACGACCACCGGCGACGACGGCGCCTTCGTGCTCGAGGGGCTCCGCCCACTGACCGAGTACACGGTCACGGCCGGGACCGGCTCCGAGCAGTCGGAGCCGGTGGTGGTCACGACCGCCGCGGTCGGCGGCACGCCGGAGCCCGTGCGCCTCGTCCTCGCCGAGGTCGCCGTCACGCCGCAGCCCACCCCGACGGTGACGCCGCAGCCGACCGACGGCCCGACCCCGAGCGCGGCACCCGTCGCGGGCGGTACCGGCACGGGCGACAGTGGCGGCCCGACCGGTGGCGGACTGGCCTTCACCGGAGCCGACGTCACCCCCGCGGTCGCCGTCGCAGCGCTGCTGCTCCTGACCGGCGGCGGGTTGCTGTCGGTCCGCGCGGCACGTCGTCGACGGTCGGTCCCGCAGGACTGACCGCACACCCGGCCGTCGGGCTCCGGGCTCCGGGAGACGGGAGCGGGGCGGGTCGACACCGGTCGGCCCGCCCCGCTCCCGTGTCCCGGGCTCAGCGCCGCCGCTGCGTCCGCACGGATCCCGTCGCGGTCGACACCGTGCCGGTGGCGACGCCGATCGACCCGGTGATGGTGGCGATCGCACGGCTGACGACCGGCACCGAGCTGGTGACGACCGCGAGCGAGGACGTGATCGCCTCCACCGACGTCGTGGACAGGTGCTCCTGCGCGTGCGTGTGCACCGGGAAGCCGCGGCGCGCCGCGAGCACGACGCCGAGCGAGCCGATCAGCACGACGGCGCCGGCGAACGGCAGGTACTGCAGGCCGACCGCACCGAGCGCCTGCCCGCCGACGGCTGCCCCGCCCGCGATGCCGATGTTCGACGCGCCGTTCACGAGGGCGCCGGCGATGTCGGGGGAGACGCCGCCGGTGCGGATCGCCGCGGCCATGAAGAGGGTGCCGGTCGTGCCGTTCGCCGCCATCCAGACCCCGGCGACCACCATGGTGCCGAACAGCGAGCCGTGCACGAACGGCAGCACGGCGAAGGCGGCGGCCATCACGGCGACGGCGGCGATCAACGTCTGCCGCGGTGCCCGGTCGACGAAGGTGCCGGCGAGCCAGAGGCCGACGATGCCGGTCCCGCCGAGCACCAGGAGCGCACCGCTCACCATGCCGGCGTCGAGCCCGGCGTCGATCGCGTACGGGCCGATGTAGGTGTAGACGACGTAGTGCCCGGCGAAGAGCAGCAGGTCGGCGACGACGACGGAGAGCAGTCCGGTGCGGGCCCACGCGCGGGGTGAACCGATGTGCGGGGACGCGGTCCCGCTGACCGCCGGCAGGAACGCGACCGCGACCAGCGCGAGGACGGCTGCGGCGAGCGCGACGGAGCCGACGGCGGGGCGCCACCCGATCGTCTGCGCGACCCAGGTGGCCAGCGGCACGCCGAGGACGAAGCCGAGCGAGCTGCCGGAGTAGACGAAGGCGATCGCGCGTCCGGCCAGCCGCGGGGGCACGATCCGCGTCGCGTAGGCCGACGCGACCGAGAAGAAGAGCGCGTGTGCGACGCCGCCGACGACGCGACCCGCGCAGACGACGGCGAAGCTCGGCGCGACCGCGACCAGCACGTTCGAGACGGCGTAGCCGACCAGGGTCGACACCAGGACCGCCTTGCGGGGGAGCCGCGCGGTGAGCGACGTCAGCGGGAGGGCGAGGATCGCCACGGCTGCGGCGTAGACGGTGACGACGAAGCCCATCGTCGACTCGCTGACGCCGAGGTCGCGGCTCATCGTGCCGAGCAGCCCGACCGGCATGAGCTCCGTGGTGATCGCGAAGAAGGTGGCGAGCCCGAGCACGGCGATGCCGACGATCGACCGGTTGGTGACGGTGATCGGCCGCGTGCTCGTCGACACGGCCGAGGTGGTGGTGTTGGTGGACACGCTGCTGACCTCCTCCGGGGAACGCCGGAGCACGCGTCGGACCGGCCGTCGTGACGGCGGTGCGCGGTGCGCGCTCGCGGTGGGTGTGGTCCGGGTCGAACGACCCGGTCGGGTTGTGACGACTCCACGGCGAGTGCGCACATCCAGTGTTGCACGGAGCATCCGGATCGCGCGAGGGGGTCGCCGAAGAATCTTGTAGCGCTCCAACGAGATGCTCGGACGAGCATTCCCGATCAGTTCTCGTTCGTCACCGTGCCCTGCACACCGCCGCCGCGCAGGGTGACGGTGAGCGTGCCGCTCATCGACTGGGCGGAGAGCGAGACGTTCCCGTGCAGGGCGTCCTCACGCGGGTAGCAGGCGGTGGTCGACTCGAGCCGGTTCGCGGTCGCCACCAGGCAGATGGTCTCGCGGTCGGTCCCGACCCCGGCCCACACGTTCCACGGGGTCTCGAAGGCGCTGCCGTCCAGGGCCCGGTTCGTGAACACGAGCCGGGTCGTGCGGAGGCTCACGGGCGCCTCGACCGGGCCCGGCAGCTGGTCCGCGGAGGTCTGCGGGATGTCCAGCAGCTCCTCGAGGGTGATCGCGCCGGGTGTCGGTGTCGTGCTGGGCGCGGCGGCCAGCTGCCCGTCGGTCGTGCCCACCAGCGTGCCCGCCGCGAACGCCAGGCCGACGACCGCCGCCGCGCCGAGCGCGATCCAGGCGCGCGGCCGCGCGGTCCAGAGCAGTCCGCTCACCCGCGTCCGCCACGTGGGCCTCCCGGCCTGGAGGTCCGCCCCGCCCCCGGCGCGGACGGCACCCGGTCCCGTGGCCGGTTCCTGCTCGCCCTCCGGGCCGACCGGGTCGGCCGGCGCCGACGCACCGGCCGAGCCGGGCCCGGTCTGCGATGACCCCGCTGCCGCTGCCGCTGCCGCTGCCGGTGCCGATCGGGCGGCGGTTGACGCAGCGACGGACGACCGTCCGGCCGCGCTCGTCGTGCGGTCCGCCGGACGTCCGTCGTCGGTCGTCGTCCCGGCCGGCGGCGTCGCACCCGCGACGGTGCTGCCGTCCCGGAGCCCACGGAGCTCGAGCCGGGCGCGCGCAGCGTCCTCGGCCGCGACCCCGGCGCCCCACGCGAGGGCCTCGAGTCGTGCCCGTTCCGCCGTGACGTCCTCGTCGGCCATGCGCACTCCCGGTCCGGACGCACCGGACACCCACATGCTCCCACCCGGACGACGGCACGTCCGCCCCCCGAGCGGGAGGTGTCCAGTCCCCGGGGCGTAGACGGGTGGCATGAGCACCGACGCAGGAACCGGGCACGACGCCTCCGGCCACGACCAGACCCGGCACGACGCCGATCCCGAGACGCTCGAGCCCCTGAGCCACGACACCCAGTCCGGCGAGGCCGACTACGTGGCGACGAGCCCCGGCGGCAGCGGGACCGAGCGGCACGTCCCCACCCCCGACGAGGAGCAGGGCCGTGGCACCGAGTACGACCCCGTCGACCAGGGGCCCCAGCAGGAGGGCCAGGGCGGCTGAGCCCGGCCGCCCCGCGCCCCCTGCCCGGCTCAGCGGACGATCCGCCGCAGCACCGCGCGCTCCCCGAGGCTCCAGACGGCGCTCGTGACGACGTAGAGCGTCGCGGCGAGCGGGACGACCGCGGCGAGGACGACCGATGCGAAGGGTGCCCAGCGCGCCAGGGCAGCGGCCGGACCGGCCCCGGGTGTGCCGGCCACCGGCTCCGCTGTCGGGTTCCAGTGCACGGTGGCCCGGCGCGACGCCTCGACCACCACCGCCATCACGACGAGCAGCACGAGCACCACCCAGGCGTGGCTCCACAGCGGCGACGCGAGCGCCACCAGGAGCGTGTGCCCGAGCGGGATCCCGACCAGTGTCGCGTCGAGCAGGGCGTTCGCGGCGCCGGCGATCGACGCGTGCGTGAAGAGCGCGTACACGAGCGAGAGGACCGGAGCCTGCGCGAGCACCGGGAGGCACCCGGCCAGCGGGGAGACGCGCTCGGAGGTGTACAGGCGCTGCACGGCCTCCTGGAGGCGTCGCGCGTCCGCACCGTGGCGCCTGCGGAGGGCGGCGAGCTGCGGGGCGAGTCGACGCCGGTCGCGCTCGGCCCGGACCTGCAGGACGGCGAGCGGGACGAGCACGATGCGCACGCCCAGGGTGAGCGCCACGACGGCGAGCGCCGCTGCGGCGCCACCGGCGACGGGGGACAGGGCTGCGGTGAGCGCGGTGAGCAGGTCGACGCCGGCGCGCAGCAGGTCGCCGACGACGGGCAGGGTGGTGATGTCCATGACGTTCCGTTCGAGTGGAGGGGTCCGTGACGACGTGACCCGACCACCCGCGGGCGGTCAGGCCGGGGTCGGCGCTCCCGGTGCTCGCGACCGCACCTGGCCGTCGGCGTCGGGGTGGCTCCACGCGATGCGGGTCGGCCGTTCCACCGCTGCGCCCGTCCGCTCGGAGCCCTCGGCACCCGGATCGACACCGAGCACCGTCGCGAGCAGCCGGACGACGAGCACCGTGACGGCGACGGCGGCGAGGCCGAGCGCGGCGACGGCGAGCAGGGACGCCGGGGAACCCGACGGACCGAGCAGGCCGACATCGCCGATCTGCAGCACCGCGAGGGCGCGCAGCAGGAGTTCGACGACGGTCATGGTCCGTTCAGCGTAACCCCCGCGTGCCGTCGAGGACCGGCAGTCCCGGACGGGCAGGATCGCAGGCATGACCGCAGGATCGCCGAGCACCCAAGCGACCCTCGCCCTGGAGCGGGCGGGGATCCCGTTCACGCCGCACGTCTACGAGCACCACGAGACTGCGACCAACTTCGGTGAGGAGGCCGCCGCGGCACTGGGGCTCCGTGAGGACCAGGTGTTCAAGACGCTCGTCGTCGCGGTCGACGGGCAGCTGGCCGTGGCGGTCGTGCCGGTCGCGAACCGCCTGGACCTCAAGGCCATCGCAGCTGCCCTCGGCGGCAAGAAGGCGACGCTCGCCCAACCTGCCCTCGCCGAGAAGCGGACCGGGTACGTGGTGGGCGGGATCAGCCCGGTCGGACAGAAGACCAGCCTGCGGACGGTCGTCGACGAGACCGCGCTCGAGCACCCGAGCATCTTCGTCTCCGGCGGGCGTCGCGGGTTCGACATCGAGGTCGCGCCGGCCGACCTGGTCCGCGTCACCGGCGCCTCGACGGCGGCCATCGCGAGGACCTGAGTCGGTCTGACGCAAGTTTCTGCACCCGCCGGGAATGGAGCGGGTCCTCCAGCGTTGCATTGAGTCAAAGGCACTCAAGTTCCCAGGAGGTCCCTTTGCCAGCAACGTTCGGCCCGACCGGTGGCGACGACGCGTTCGACGCGTTCCTCGCGCGGCTCATCGCGGCCCAGCAGTCCGGTGCCCAGCGATCCGTCCCGCTGGGACGCCCGGTCGACATCACGCGGCTCCTCAGCCGACGTACCCACGAGGTGCTCCAGCGCACCGCCGAGTACGCCGTCGCACAGGGCCAGCACGAGATCGACGCGCTGCACGTCCTGCACGTGCTCGTGCGCACCGAGCCCTTCACCGCGGTCCTGCGCACCGCCGGTGTCGACCCGGAGCAGTTCGCCGCCGAGGTCGAGCAGCGCCTCCCCGTGCCGACGGACCCGCGTCCCGAGCGCACCGGGCAGCCCGCCCTGACCGGGACCGCGCAGCGGATCCTGCTCGAGGCGACCCAGGCCGCCAAGGCCTTCGGCAGCACCTACACCGACCCCGAGCACGTCTTCTTCGCGCTCGTCACCGACCAGGACACCGTCACCGGGCAGCTGCTCGCGAGCGCCGGAGTCACCCCGCAGCACCTGCAGGAGCACGCCCAGCAGGCCGCGGCAGCAGCACGAGAGGGACGCCCGATGCCCGGAGCCACCGAGACCACCGCCGACCCCACGAACGGCACGACGAGCGACACCCCGACGCTCGACCAGTTCGGCACCGACCTCACCGAACGCGCCCGCGACGGACGCATCGACCCGGTGATCGGCCGCGCCGACGAGATCGAGCAGACCGTCGAGATCCTGCTCCGCCGCACGAAGAACAACCCCGTCCTCATCGGTGAGCCCGGCGTCGGCAAGACCGCGATCGTCGAGGGGCTCGCGCAGCGGATCACCGACGGCGACGTGCCCGCGCTGCTCCGGGGCAAGCGGGTGGTCGCGCTCGACCTCGCCGGCATGCTCTCCGGCACCCGGTACCGCGGCGACTTCGAGGAGCGCCTGACGACGGCGATGGACGAGATCGCGGCGCACGCGGACGAGCTGATCGTCTTCATCGACGAACTGCACACCGTCGTCGGCGCCGGGGGCGGTGGCGAGGGCGGCTCGATGGACGCCGGCAACATCCTCAAGCCCCGCCTGGCCCGCGGCGACCTGCACCTGGTCGGCGCGACGACGCTGCGCGAGTACCGCCGCATCGAGAAGGACGCCGCGCTCGAGCGGCGCTTCCAGCCGGTCCGGGTGGGGGAGCCGAGCACCGAGGACGCCGTCGCCATCCTCGGCGGCCTCGCCCCGCGCTACGCCGAGCACCACGACGTGACCTACACCGACGACGCCCTGCGTGCCGCGGTGGAGCTCTCGCACCGGTACGTGACCGACCGGCACCTGCCGGACAAGGCGATCGACCTCATCGACCAGGCCGGGGCACGACGCCGTCTCGCCCTGTCGGGCGACGTCGACGTCGAGGCGCTCCGTGACCAGGTCGCGGAGCTGCAGGCCGACAAGGACCGCGCGGTGGCCGGGGAGCTGTACGAGGAGGCGTCGCGCCTGCGCGACGAGATCGACGGACTGGAGGCGCAGATCACCGCCGCCTCGCAGGGGGACGCGAGCAGTGCCTCCCGGCCGTCGACCGCCGACCGCGTGATCACCGAGGCCGACGTCGCCGAGGTCGTGTCGCGTGCCACCGGCATCCCGGCGACCCGGATCTCGCAGGGTGACCGCTCGCGCCTCGCCGCGCTCGAGGACGAACTCCACGAGCGCGTCGTCGGCCAGGACGACGCCGTGCGCGCCATCGCGACCGCCGTCCGACGCAGCCGGACCGGCATGGGCGACCCGCGTCGTCCCGTGGGCAGCTTCCTGTTCCTCGGCCCGACGGGCGTGGGCAAGACCGAGCTCGCGAAGGCCCTGGCCGGATCGCTCTTCGGCGACGAGTCCGCCATGCTGCGGTTCGACATGAGCGAGTTCGGCGAACGGCACACCGTCTCCCGCCTGGTCGGTGCCCCTCCCGGGTACGTCGGTCACGAGGAGGCCGGGCAGCTCACCGAGCGCGTCCGTCGCAACCCGTACTCGGTGGTCCTGCTCGACGAGGTCGAGAAGGCGCACCCGGACGTCTTCAACCTGCTGCTGCAGGTGCTCGACGACGGCCGCCTCACCGACGGACAGGGACGGACGGTCGACTTCCGGAACACCGTCGTCATCATGACGTCGAACATCGGCTCGGAGTTCCTCGCATCGCGCTCCGGTGCGCTCGGGTTCTCGGCCTCGGCGGACGGCGGCTACTCCGAGGAGGACCTGCGCGCCCGTGTGATGGGCAGGCTGCGCGAGTCGATGCGGCCCGAGTTCATCAACCGCATCGACGAGATCGTGCTCTTCCGCAAGCTGTCGCAGGAGCAGCTGCGGTCGATCGTCGACCTGCTGCTGCAGGACACCGCGCTCCGGCTCCTCACCCAGGGGATGACCCTGGCGGTGTCCGAGGCGGCGACCGACTGGCTCGCCGAGCACGGGTACGAGCCCGAGTACGGCGCCCGTCCGCTCCGTCGGCTCATCCAGCGCGAGGTCGACGACCGCATCGCGACCCTGGTGGTCGACGAGCAGGCGCACGCCGGCGACACCGTCCGGATCGACCTCGAGGACGGCCGGCTCGTCGCCCGGGCGTCAGCCCCGGCGACGATCTGATCCGACCCGCTCGCACAGAACGGCCCCGGCACCCCAGCGGTACCGGGGCCGTTCCGCGTCCTGCGACGTCCTCGTGTGTTCTCGGATGCAATTCCGGAAATGTTCGAGAAAGGGGTTGCGCTCGCATTCCCGACGCCGATAGTGTTCACGAGCATCACCGGCTGTACGAGACCGAGAGGGGGCCGACAATGATGATCGCCATGACGAACCCGTTCCGTGGAATCCGTGGGATCGGCGGCACCCCGCTCCGTTCGCACTGACGCGGGACGTCCCGCTCCAGCCGTTCTCCTCGATCGACCGAGGTCCCGCTCGTCGCTGCCCTGAGCACGCGGTGGTGCGGTCCCGATCGTCGTCGCACAGCCCCGCTGTGCCGCACCACACACGCCGTGCAGGCCACGGCTGCCCGTCCAGCTGGCGGACGCCCGTCCCGTTGACGGACGCCCGTCCTGCTGACGGCAGCCGGGGGCGCGGCGTGGTGGATCGAGATCGGACCGCGAGCGGCGGACGTCTCTCCGACGATTCCACTCGGTGACCCGATCGGTCACCGACAATGCAGCCGCGCGCATTCCTGCGCGCCCTGTCGATCATTCTCGCCCGCATTCGCCGGGCGTTCTTCGCGAACCCGTTCCCGACGCATCCACGCGGTCGGCGGTCGGGTTCTCCGTCATGCCCTCGGGCACCCACGAAAGGCACCATCGTGTCGAACGACATCGACGTCCGTCCCCCTGACACCCGCGCGGTGCGCCGCCGGGTCACGCTCGCCGACCGCATCGCCCTCCGGATCGGCATGTCGCTGATCATCTGGAGTCGTCGGACGCACCACGTGCGTCCGTCGGTCGACCACGCCACCCGTCAGCGGCTCGACCGGGAGCGGCGCGAGCTCGAGCTCGAGCTGCTCGTGCGGAGCGCCGCGATGCGCATGTGGCGCTGACGCGCCGTGACGCGGCCCGGCGCGGGCCGGCGCGGGCCGGCGCGGCGCGGCTCGGCCCAGCGCCGCGCGCACGGCCTCCGCACAACCAGAAGCACCTCGCGCCACGCGATCGCGTGGCGCGAGGTGCTTCCCGTTGTGCTCCGACGAACGCCGCGCCTGCCGCGAGCGCGGTGCCCGCCGCGAGCGCGGCGCCCGCCGCGCGCGGCGGGTGCGGCAGGGACCGCGACCCCGCGCCTACCGCTTCCGGTTGGCCACCAGTGCGACCGCGTACGACGGGAACCACGTCCCCGCCGCCGGCCCACCGTTGCAGGTCCCGTCGCTCGCCCCCGGCGTCTTCACCCAGAGCAGGGCGTCGAGCCGGGTCGTGCCCGCTGCGATGTGGGGCTTCCCTCCGAGACCGGCCCCGGTCGGGTTGCACCAGGTGCCGAGCCACCCGCGACCGTTCCTCGACACGTCGACGACGTACCGTGCCCCGCCCGTCATCGCGCTGAGCCGCTCGGCGTAGGCCCGCTCACCGTCGACGCCGTAGAAGTTCGCGACGTTCGTGAAGAACCCCCGGGCCTGGGCGACACCGGCTTCCCGCAGGTACGTCGCCTGGAGCTCCGCGGGGTTCCAGTCCTCGTTCCCGCCGTCCAGGTAGGTGGGCACCCCCGCGGCGGCGTACACGCGCACGGCCGCCGCGATGAGGCCCGGCCGTCGGGCTCGCTCGGCGGTGCACGTGCTCAGGTGTGCCAGGGAGTCCGGCTCGACGATCACGACGGCCCGGTGCCCCTGGAGGTCGGCCGCGATGCGACGGTTCCACGCGGCGTACCGGGACGGGGAGAGGCCGCCCGCCGAGTACCCGCCGCAGTCGCGGTTCGGGACGGCGTACGTGACGAACACCGGCGTCGTGCCCGTCTTCTCCGCGGCGGCGAGGTTCCGTGCGATCACCCGGTCCAGCGCGTCGCCCGTGTACCACTCGCCGAGCCAGATCGCGATCGGTTGCTGTGCGATGGTCCGGGCTGCTGCGGCCTCGGTCGTCCTCCCCGCCGCGCTGAGCGCCGCCGCGGCCTGGGCGGGCTGGCTGTCCGGCTGCCGGTACAACCCACCGGCGAAGACCTGCCCGGGCGTCGCGGAGTGGAGGGCAGCGCGCGGTATCGGCGCGGTGGAGGCCGCCGTCGCAGCCGCGGGGAACGTCACGGTGCCCCCGACCACCGCCGTCGCCACGACGGCGAGCGCGACCATCGTCCTGATCCTCGAGTACATGGTCCCCGTCCTGTGTCCGTCCGCTGTCGGGACGTCCCTGCCGTCCCGCTCCACCTGCCGCAGACCATCAGAACCCGCGGGGCGGCGTCGGGGCGATCTCCAGAACGAGGGACAGGCGACGGACGGCCGGGCGCGTGCGGCGCCTGCGGTCGCGTACCGTTGTGCGGTGACCGAAACCGCAGCTGCACTCGTCGAACGCCTGACCGCCATCGTCCCGGACTTCCCGAAGCCCGGCATCCTGTTCCGCGACGTGACGCCGGTGTTCTCCGACCCCGTGGCGTTCGGACGGGTCTGCGAGGCCCTCGCGGCGCCGTTCGCGATCGGTGCGGGGTTCCAGGCGGTCGCCGGCATCGAGGCCCGCGGCTTCGCCCTGGCCGGTGGCATCGCGGCCCAGCACCAGGTCGGCGTGCTGACGGTCCGCAAGGCCGGCAAGCTGCCCGGCGAGGTCCTGAGCGAGCAGTACGCGCTCGAGTACGGCGAGGCAGAGCTCGAGCTCCGGCCGGGCCAGCTCCCGCAGGGCACGCGTGTGCTCGTCGTCGACGACGTCCTCGCGACCGGGGGCACCGCTGCGGCGACGATCACGCTCCTCGAGCGTGCCGGGTACCAGGCGATCGGTTTCGCGTCGCTGCTCGAGCTCGACGGGCTCTCCGGTCGGGAGCGCCTCGAGCCGCGCCTGCCCGTCACGACGCTCGGCCGCGTCCCCGCCTGAACCGCTGCCGCCGGCCGAGACCGCCGCGGCCGCGCCGGGACCGCTGCGGCCGCGCACTAGTCTTGACCCACCCCTGAACCAACCGAGGAGCACCACGATCGTGACCGACGCAGTCGCACCAGAGCCCGCAGACCTGCCCCAGGCACCCGAGCCCCGCACCGCGACGACGGCCACGACGGGCACCGAGCTCTTCGACGGCGTCCGCGGTGTCGTCGCGATCCGCGTCGGCGGGGTGCTCAAGGACCTCGCGACCGACGTGGAGGCGGGGGAGACCGTCGAACCGGTGACGCTCGACGAGCAGGACGGCCTCGACATCCTCCGGCACAGCGCCGCACACGTGCTCGCGCAGGCCGTGCAGCAGATCAACCCGGACGCGAAGCTCGGCATCGGCCCGCCCGTCACCGACGGCTTCTACTACGACTTCGACGTCGCCGAGCCCTTCACCCCCGAGGACCTCAAGGCCATCGAGAAGGGCATGGACCGCATCGTCAAGCAGGCCCAGCGCTTCCGGCGCAAGGTCGTCACCGACGACGAGGCCCGCGAACTGATGACGGGGGAGCCCTTCAAGCAGGAGCTCATCGGCCTCAAGGGCGCCGCGGCCGAGGGCGACTCCGGCGAGAGCGTCGAGGTCGGTGCCGGCGAGCTCACGGTCTACGAGAACGTCGACCCGAAGTCGGGCGAGGTCGTCTGGCAGGACCTCTGCCGTGGCCCGCACGTCCCGCACACCCGGTGGATCGGCAACGCGGCGAAGCTCATGCGCGTCGCGGCGGCGTACTGGCGCGGCTCGGAGAAGAACCCGCAGCTGCAGCGCATCTACGGCACCGCCTGGCCGGACAAGGACCAGCTCAAGGCGTACCTCGTCCGACTCGAGGAGGCCGCGAAGCGCGACCACCGCAAGCTCGGCGCGGAGCTCGACCTGTTCTCGTTCCCGGACGAGATCGGCTCGGGCCTGGCGATCTTCCACCCGAAGGGCGGCATCATCCGCCGCGAGATGGAGGACTACTCGCGCCGCCGGCACGAGCAGGAGGGCTACTCCTTCGTCTACACGCCGCACATCACGAAGGGCGACCTGTTCGAGCAGTCCGGCCACCTCGGCTGGTACAAGGACGGCATGTTCCCGGCCATGCACATGGACGAGGCCCGCGACGAGGACGGCAACGTCACCCGGCAGGGTGCGGACTACTACCTCAAGCCGATGAACTGCCCGATGCACATCCTGGCGTACCGCTCGCAGGCCCGCTCCTACCGCGACCTGCCGCTCCGGATGTTCGAGTTCGGCACGGTCTACCGCAACGAGAAGTCCGGCGTCATCCACGGCCTGACCCGCGTGCGCGGCATGACCCAGGACGACGCCCACATCTTCACCACGCAGGAGAAGATGAAGGAGGAGCTGACCACGACGCTCGAGTTCGTGCTCTCGCTCCTCCGCGACTACGGGCTGGACGACTTCTACCTCGAGCTCTCCACGAAGGACCCGGAGAAGTACGTCGGCGACGACGAGGTGTGGGAGATCGCCACGAACACCCTGCGCGAGGTCGCCGAGGAGTCCGGTCTCGAACTCGTCCCGGACCCCGCCGGTGCGGCGTTCTACGGTCCGAAGATCTCCGTCCAGGCCCGCGACGCGATCGGTCGCACGTGGCAGATGTCGACCGTGCAGCTCGACTTCAACCTGCCCGACCGCTTCGAGCTCGAGTACACGGCCCCGGACGGCTCGCGACAGCGTCCCGTGATGATCCACCGCGCCCTGTTCGGCTCGATCGAGCGCTTCTTCGGCGTCCTCACCGAGCACTACGCGGGTGCCTTCCCGGCGTGGCTGTCCCCGGTGCAGGTCGTCGCGATCCCGGTCGCCGCCGAGTACGGCGACTACCTCGACGAGGTCGTCGCGAAGCTCCGTGCGCACGGCGTCCGCGCCGAGGTCGACCACTCGGACGACCGGATGCAGAAGAAGATCCGCACGCACACCAAGGCGAAGGTGCCGTTCCAGCTCATCGCCGGCGGCGACGATCGCGACGCCGGCGCCGTCTCGTTCCGCTTCCGCGACGGCCGCCAGGACAACGGCGTGCCGGTCGACGAGGCGGTCGAGCGCATCCTGACCGCCATCCGCGACCGCGCGCAGGTCTGATGGACCGCACGGGAGGCACGGAGTCCGTCCCCGGGACCGGTCACGTCGTCGACGTGGCCAGCTCCGGGGCCCCGGCCGACTCCGGGAGGCCGGCCGGCTCCGCGATGCCGGCCGACCCCGGTACGCCGGTCGTCGACACGGGCGGTACCGCGGGCACCGGCAGCGCGGACGACCCGCTGGTGATCCGCGACGCGGCCACGGGTGCGGCGGTGCCGGACGCCTTCCAGCGCCTGTGGAACCCGCACCGCATGGCCTACATCGACGCCGGGCGCGAAGGTCGGGGCCGCGGGCACGAGGACGACTGCCCGTTCTGCGAGGCACCGCGGAAGTCCGACGAGGACGCCCTGATCGTCGCCCGCGGTGAGCACGCATACGTGCTGCTCAACCTGTTCCCGTACAACAACGGGCACCTGCTCGTCTGCCCCTACCGCCACGTCCCGCTGTACGACGAGGCGACCGCGGAGGAGATCCGGGAGATCGCCGAGCTGACCCAGACCGCGATGCGCGTACTGCGTGCGGTGTCGCACTGCGACGGCTTCAACATCGGCATGAACCAGGGCGAGATCGCGGGCGCCGGTGTGGCCGCGCACCTGCACCAGCACATCGTTCCGCGGTGGGCGTCGGACTCGAACTTCTTCCCGATCATCGCCCGGACGAAGTCGATGTCCCAGATGCTCGGTGACACCCGCCGGCTCGTCGCCGACGGCTGGCCCGCTGCGGACTAGACTGTCGGCATCATGAGCGACAGCACCAGCACCTCGGGCACCAACGGCACCTCGATCACCGGCTCCGACCGCGTCAAGCGCGGCCTGGCCGAGATGCTCAAGGGCGGCGTGATCATGGACGTCATCGACGCCGAGCAGGCCCGCATCGCGGAAGAAGCCGGCGCGACCGCCGTCATGGCCCTCGAGCGCGTCCCCGCCGACATCCGCGCGCAGGGCGGCGTGGCCCGCATGTCCGACCCGTCGATGATCGAGGAGATCATCGCCGCGGTCTCGATCCCCGTCATGGCGAAGGCCCGCATCGGCCACTTCGTCGAGGCGCAGGTGCTGCAGGAGCTCGGCGTCGACTACATCGACGAGTCCGAGGTGCTGTCGCCCGCCGACTACGTCAACCACATCGACAAGTGGAAGTTCACGACGCCCTTCGTCTGCGGCGCCACGAACCTGGGCGAGGCACTCCGTCGCATCACCGAGGGTGCCGCGATGATCCGCTCCAAGGGCGAGGCCGGCACGGGTGACGTGTCCGAGGCCACGAAGCACATCCGCACCATCTCGAAGGAGATCGCTGCGCTCCGTCACCTCAAGGAGGACGAGCTCTACGTCGCCGCGAAGGAGCTCCAGGCCCCGTTCGACGTGGTGAAGGAGGTCGCGCAGACCGGCAAGCTCCCCGTCGTGCTCTTCACCGCCGGTGGTGTCGCCACCCCGGCCGACGCCGCGATGATGATGCAGCTCGGAGCGGACGGCGTGTTCGTCGGGTCCGGCATCTTCAAGTCGGGCGACCCGGCGAAGCGCGCCGCGGCGATCGTCAAGGCCGTGACCTTCCACGACGACCCGAAGGTCATCGCCGAGGTGTCCCGTGGTCTGGGCGAGGCCATGGTCGGCATCAACGTCGCCGACGTCCCCGCTCCGCACCGCCTCGCCGAGCGCGGCTGGTGAGCGCCCGACCCCGCATCGGGGTCCTCGCGCTGCAGGGTGACTTCCGCGAGCACATCGCCTCGCTGACGGAGCTCGGCGCCGACGTGGTGCCGCTCCGTCGGCCCGAGGAGATCGAGGCGCTCGACGGCGTCGTCATCCCCGGCGGTGAGTCGAGCGTCATGGACAAGCTGTCCCGGACGTTCGGCATCGCCGAGCCACTGAGCGCAGCGATCCGCGGGGGACTCCCCGCCTACGGCACCTGTGCCGGGATGATCATGCTGTCCTCCCGGATCGCCGCGGGCATCCCGGGGCAGCAGACGCTCGCCGTGCTCGACACGACCGTGCGCCGCAACGCCTTCGGCAGCCAGAACGACTCCTTCGAGACCGACATCCCGATGCCGGCACTCGGCGAGGCCCCCGTGCACGCGGTGTTCATCCGCGCCCCCGTGGTCGAGGAGCACGGCGCCGGCGTCCAGGTGCTCGGTGCCCTCGCCGACGGGCAGGTCGTCGCCGTGCAGCAGGACGCCGTGCTCGCGAGCGCGTTCCACCCCGAGGTCGCCGGCGAGGACCGCTTCCACCGCCGCTTCCTCGACATCGTCCGCAGCGCCTGAATCGATCACGGGGAGGACGCGACCAGCGGGGCGGCGGTGATCCGCGCCTCCCGGCCGGTAGACTGGTCCGGATCTTCCGCTAGACGCAAGGAGCACCGTGTCCGGGCATTCCAAGTGGGCAACGACGAAGCACAAGAAGGCGGTCATCGACCAGCGCCGTGCGAAGTCGTTCGCCAAGCTCATCAAGAACATCGAGGTCGCCGCGAAGATGGGCGGCGCGGACCTGTCGGGCAACCCGACCCTGGTCGACGCCGTCCAGAAGGCCAAGAAGACCTCGGTCCCGAACGACAACATCGACCGCGCGATCAAGCGCGGCGCCGGCCTGACCGGTGAGTCGATCGAGTACACGACGATCATGTACGAGGGCTACGGCCCGAACGGTGTCGCGATGCTCGTCGAGTGCCTCACCGACAACAAGAACCGCGCTGCGGCCGAGGTCCGGACGGCGATGTCCCGGAACGGCGGCACCATGGCCGACCCGGGCAGCGTCGCCTACAACTTCTCGCGCAAGGGCGTCATCTCGGTCACGAAGACCGACGGTCTCGACGAGGACACCGTCATGACGGCCGTCCTCGACGCGGGTGTCGAGGACGTGGTCGACCAGGGCGGCGGCTTCGAGGTCATCACCGAGGCGAGCGACCTCGTCGCGGCGCGCACGGCGCTGCAGGACGCCGGCATCGACTACGACTCGGCCGATGCCGAGTTCGTCCCCGGGGTGAAGGTCCCGGTCGACGCCGACACCGCCCGCAAGGTCTTCAAGCTGATCGACGCGCTCGAGGACAGCGACGACGTGCAGAACGTCTACGCCAACTTCGACATCCCCGCGGACGTCCAGGCCGAGCTCGACGAGGACGAGGACTAGTCCGGTGCTCCGTGTGCTCGGGGTGGACCCCGGGCTCACCCGGTGCGGCGTCGGCGTCGTCGAGGTCGCACCGAACCGGCGCGCACGACTCGTCCACGTGACGGTCGTGCGCACGCCTGCGGACATGGCGTTGGAGCAGCGGCTCCTGCGCATCGCCGACGGCATCGCTGCCGAGATCGACGACCACCGCCCCGACGCGGTGGCCGTCGAGCGCGTCTTCGCGCAGGCGAACGTCCGGACCGTCATGGGCACCGCGCAGGCGGCGGGGCTGGCACTGCACGCCGCCGCCGCCCGTGGGCTGCCCGTCGGGCTGCACACGCCGTCGGAGGTCAAGGCGGCGGTCACCGGCTACGGGAACGCCGACAAGCGCCAGGTGCAGACGATGATCGCGCGGGTGCTGGGGCTCGACGAGGCCCCGAAGCCCGCCGACGCCGCGGACGCGCTCGCCCTGGCGGTCTGTCATGCCTGGAGGCTCGGATCACCCGACCGGGTCGGTCCCGGCCCGGCGACGCTCACCCCGGCACAGCGCGCTTGGCGGGACGCGCAGGCCGGGGTCGCGGACACCCCGCTCGCGCGCGCCGCTGCCGCGGCATCGCGTCCGGGTGCCGCCGCGCGGCGGGCCGGCGCCGTCGGTGGGCGGCCCTAGGCTCGTGGGCATGATCGCGAGCCTCCGGGGAACCTGCATCGACGTTTCCGGATCGGCCGTCGTGGTCGAGGTCGGGGGAGTGGGGTACGCCGTCACGGTCACCCCGGCTCACGCACTGACGATGCGCCACGGGTCCGAGGTGTTCCTGCGCACGGCGATGATCGTGCGCGAGGACGAGCACCTGCTCTTCGGCTTCGAGTCGACCGACGCGCTCCAGGTGTTCGACCTGCTCCGCAGCGTCTCCGGCGTCGGGCCGAAGTCGGCGCTCGGTGTCCTCGCCCACATGGACCCGGCACAGGTCGCGAACGCCGTCGCGAGCGAGGACGACGCGGCGTTCCGCAAGGTGTCCGGCATCGGCCCGAAGACCGCGAAGCTCATCTCGGTCGCCCTCTCCGGCAAGCTCGTGGCCTTCGAGCAGGCGCCTGCGTCCGCGACGGCCGCGGGTGGCAGCGCGCACCCGGCCGCGCTCGACGTCGTGTCGGCGCTCGTCGGACTCGGCTGGCGCGAGGACGCGGCACAGTCCGCCGTCGACGCCGTCGTGGCGAGCGACCCGGGTGCCGCTGCGATGGGCACGCAGGCCCTGCTCCGCGCCGCGCTCGGCACCCTGCGTCCCGCGGGGGCCGGCCGGTGAGCGGGATCACCTCGGCGGGAGCCGAGTCGCAGGAGGAGCTCGCCTTCGAGGGCGCGCTCCGACCGAAGTCGCTCGACGAGTTCGTCGGGCAGCGCAAGGTCCGCGGCCAGCTCGACCTCCTGCTCAAGGCGGCGGCAATGCAGGAACGCACCCCCGACCACATCCTCATGGCCGGTCCGCCCGGGCTCGGCAAGACGACCCTCGCGATGATCGTCGCGCACGAATCCGGTCGGCCGCTGCGGATGTCGAGCGGCCCCGCGATCCAGCACGCCGGCGACCTCGCCGCGGTGCTGTCCTCCCTCGTCCCCGGCGAAGTGCTCTTCATCGACGAGATCCACCGGATGGCGCGCTCGGCGGAGGAGATGCTCTACCTCGCGATGGAGGACTTCCGGATCGACGTGATGGTCGGCAAGGGAGCCGGCGCGACGAGCATCCCGCTCGACCTCGCGCCGTTCACCCTGGTCGGTGCGACCACGCGTGCCGGGCTGCTGCCGAACCCGCTCCGCGACCGCTTCGGCTTCACCGCGCACCTCGAGTTCTACGAGAAGGACGAACTCGAACAGGTGCTGATCCGCGCGGCGCACCTGCTGGACCTGCGCATCGACCGGTCCGCCCTGCGTGAGATCGCCGGTCGTTCCCGCGGCACCCCGCGCATCGCGAACCGCCTGCTGCGCCGGGTGCGCGACTACGCCCTCGTGCACGGCACCTCGGACGGGATGGCCGCCGTGCAGGGGGCGCTCGACCTGTACGACGTCGACGAGCTCGGCCTGGACCGGCTCGACCGCGCCGTCGTCGAGACGATGCTCACGCGGTTCGACGGTGGCCCCGTGGGCCTGAACACCCTCGCCGTCTCCGTGGGTGAGGAATCCGAGACGATCGAATCGGTGGTCGAGCCCTTCCTGGTCCGCGTCGGACTCGTGACCCGGACGCCCCGCGGGCGGATCGCGACCCCGCAGGCCTGGCGTCACTTCGGGATGTCCCCGGGCGAGGGAGCCGGCGCACAGCCCGGTCTGTTCGACGACTGATCCCGTATACGATGTTCTGGTCCGCGCGGCCCGATCGTCACGCCGGCCCGCACGGACTCAGGCGGTTGCCCGATCGCGGACACGCCCGTGCCCTAGACTGCTACGGCCCGAAGCCGAGCAGCGACCGCTCCGGCTGGATCCGAGCAACCAGAGAAGGCACCGCCCCCATGGACCAATCACTCTTCCTCATCGTCATCATCGTGGCGTTCGCCGCGTTCATGTTCTACAGCAGCCGCAAGCGCAAGAAGCAGCAGGCGGAGCTCCAGACGAAGATGGTCCCGGGCTCCCGTGTCATGCTCTCGTTCGGCCTCTACGGCACGCTCGTGTCCGTCGACGACGACAAGGTCACGGCGGACGTCGAGGTCGCCCCCGGCACCATCGTGACGGTGCACCGCCAGACCCTGTCGCGCGTGGTCGACGAGGACGCGTCCGACGTCGAGACCGCCGTGGTGGCCGACGACGAGACCACCGCCCCGAAGCCGGTCACCGAGCTCAACGGTGAGCCCGTCTACGGCGAGCGTGTCGACGAGACCGACCCGACGAAGCGCAAGACCGAAGACTGACGCCCTCGGCCGCCGGGTCCACCGACCCGGCGGCCACACCCCTGCCGCCGGCCGTGAGGTCGTCGGTCCTGAACAGAAAGACGAGACGACCGGTGGCACGATCGACACCCGTCAAGAAGGCGCTGCGCTCGCTCACCTGGTTGGTGATCATCATGGCTGCCCTGGCCGGCCTGAACACCGCCGCGTCGGTGCTCGCCGCCAACAGCAAGGACGACACCGACGAGTGGTTCGCCGGCGCGAGCTGGGTCCCCGAGTTGGCGCTCGACCTGCAGGGCGGCACGCAGCTGACCCTCGCGGCGCAGAACACCGAGGGCGGTTCCGTCACCTCGCAGCAGTTGAACCAGGCGGTCAACATCATCCGCCAGCGCATCAACGCGACCGGCGTCTCCGAGTCCCAGATCAACACGCAGGGCACGAACAACATCGTCGTGTCGATCCCCGGCAAGCCCGACAAGGCGACGATCGACCGGATCGAGGCGGCGGCGAAGCTGACCTTCCGACCGGTGCTCTACACGGAGGCCGCCACGAACACGGCGGTCGGCGGCAGTGATGGCGGGACCGCCTCGCCGACGCCGTACTCGCCGCCGGCATCGCTCGACGCGACCCCGAGCGCGAAGCCGACCAACGGCAGCGACCTGTCCCAGGTCACGCCGGCGCTGCAGGACCTGTACACGAACTACAACTGCGCCGCCCCGGACGACGTCACGACGGCGCCCGACGACGAGCCGCTCGTCACGTGCGACCAGGACGGCGCCGCGAAGTACATCCTCGGCCCCGTCGAGGTCTCCGGTTCGGGCATCAGCAACGCGACCTCGGGTCTCGCCACCGACTCCCAGGGCGCGACCACCGGGCAGTGGGCCGTCAACCTGACGTTCTCGGGCAAGAGCTCGGACGACTTCCGCGACGTCACGAGCCGACTCGTCAAGCTCCCCGCGCCGCAGAACCAGTTCGCGATCGTGCTCGACGGCACCGTCATCACGGCGCCCGCCTCGAACGCGGCCATCACGAACGGCAAGGCGCAGATCACCGGCAACTTCACCGCCGAGTCGTCCAAGACCCTGGCCGACCAGCTGAAGTACGGCGCCCTGCCCATCAACTTCCAGGTGCAGTCGAACGAGAACATCTCGGCGACGCTCGGTACCGCACAGCTCGTCGGCGGTCTCGTCGCCGGCCTGATCGGTCTGATCCTGGTCGTGATCTACTCGATCATCCAGTACCGGGCGCTCGCGTTCGTCACCGTGCTCTCGCTCGGCGTCGCGGCGGTGCTGACCTACCTCGTGATCGCGATCATGTCGTGGCGTGTCGACTACCGACTGTCACTCGCCGGCGTGGCCGGTCTCATCGTGGCCATCGGCATCACGGCGGACTCGTTCATCGTGTACTTCGAGCGCATCCGTGACGAGCTCCGCGACGGCCGTGGTCTCGAGAGCGCCGTCGAGTCGGGCTGGAAGCGCGCGCTCCGCACGATCCTGGCATCGGACTCGATCAACTTCCTCGCGGCGGTCGTGCTCTACATCCTGGCCGTCAGCGACGTGAAGGGCTTCGCGTTCACGCTGCTCCTCACGACCCTGATCGACGTCGTCGTCGTGGTCCTCTTCACCCACCCGATGATGCAGCTCATCGCGCGCAGCCGCTTCTTCGGCGAGGGGCACAAGTTCAGCGGACTCGACCCGTCCGCCCTCGGCGCCGTCTACCGCGGTCGGGCGCAGTTCCGCGCCCCGGTCGTGGACGGCAAGCGCCAGCGCAGCGCGGGCGAGGCCCAGCGCCGCCAGACGATCGCAGAGCGGAAGGCCCAGCAGGCCTCCGGCGACAACGGCTCCACGCCGGACGGGAAGGACGACTGATGGCCAGCTTCAGCCAGTTCGGCAGCGACCTCTACACGGGCAAGCGTTCGTACGACATCGTCGGGCGCCGCAAGACCTGGTACCTGATCGCCCTCATCGCGATCGTCGTGTCGCTGGCGGTGCCGTGGCTCCGCGGCGGGTACCACCTCGGCATCGAGTTCACCGGCGGGTCCGAGTTCACGATCTCGAACGCGAAGGACCTCGACCAGTCGGTCGCCACCCGCACGGTCGAGTCGATCGTCCCCGAGGGCGTGCCGCGCGTCTCCCAGGTCGGCCAGGACGGCATCCGCGTCCAGACCGAGCAGTTGACGGACCGCGAGACCAGCGAGGTGCAGGACGCCCTGGCCGAGGCCTACGGCGTGTCGGACGACCAGGTCGCCTCGACGTACATCGGCGCGACCTGGGGAGCCGACGTGCTCGCGCAGGCGATCCGTGGTCTCGTCATCTTCCTCGCGCTGGCGGCCGTGGTGATGGCCGTCTACTTCCGCACGTGGAAGATGTCCGTGTCCGCCATGGTCGCGCTGCTGCACGACCTGCTCATCACCGCCGGCGTCTACGGCATCGTCGGGCTCGAGGTCACCCCCGCTGCCGTCATCGGCTTCCTGACCATCCTCGGGTACTCGCTGTACGACACCGTCGTGGTGTTCGACAAGGTGCGCGAGAACACGTCGCAGGAGTCGCACCGCACCTTCGTGCAGTCGGTGAACCTCGCCGTGAACCAGACGCTCGTCCGGTCGATCAACACCTCGGTCGTGGCGCTGCTGCCGGTCGCGGCGATCCTCTTCATCGGGTCGTACGTGCTCGGCGCCGGCACCCTGCGGGACATCTCGCTGGCACTGTTCATCGGCATCATCGTCGGCACCTACTCGACGATCTTCATCGCGTCGCCGATGTACGCGCACCTCCGCGAGAACGAGCCCAAGGTCAAGGAGGCCGACGCGAAGAAGACGCGGGCGGCCGAGAAGCGCCAGCGCGAGGTCGACGCCGCGGCCGAGGTCGCCTGATGGCGGTCGAGGTGCACGACATCGACGTGACCGAGGCACGACGTCGGCTCGACGGGGGCGCGCGGTTGTTCGACGTGCGCGAGCAGGGGGAGTGGGACGAGGTGCACGCCCCTGAGGCGACGCTCGTCCCGATGTCCGAGCTCGTGGCCCGCTGGCAGGAGATCGACGGCGGTGACCAGCCCGCCATCGTCGTCTGCCACTCCGGCGCCCGCTCCGCGCGGGTCGTCGCCGCCCTCGAGCAGTCCGGGGTGCCGGCGGTGAACCTGACCGGCGGCATGGTCGCCTGGGAGCAGGCGGGCGAGCCGGTCGTGCGCGCAGGAACGTCGGGCGACGCCCAGGGCGAACCGCGTCACGAGCACTGACCGGACGCGCGTAGGCTTGCCAGACCGTACCCGGACACCGGTCGCAGGAGGCGCATCATGACGGACACCCGTGAGTCCTCGTCGCAGGGTGCGCCCACGCCCGGCGCGAGCCGTCCCGGGTCCGCGCCGCGGCCCTCCAGTCCGCTGAACGCGACGACCACCGGCAACCTCGGTTCCCTGCGGTCGCTGCTGCCGCGCCTCTTCTCGCGGGCGCAGCCCGCAGGGGCGGTCGACACGCTCATCCGTACCGTCCGGTCGCACCACCCGAAGGCCGACGTCACGCTCATCGAGCGGGCGTACTCGGTAGCCGAACGCGCCCACGACGGCCAGAAGCGGAAGTCCGGCGAGCCGTACATCACCCACCCGGTCGCGGTCGCGCAGATCCTCGCCGACCTCGGGATCGGCACGATCACGATCGCCGCGGCGCTCCTGCACGACACGGTCGAGGACACCGACTACCAGCTCGACCAGCTCCGTGCTGACTTCGGCGACGAGATCGCGATGCTCGTCGACGGTGTCACCAAGCTCGACAAGGTCAAGTACGGCGACAGCGCGCAGGCCGAGACCGTCCGCAAGATGGTCATCGCGATGTCGAAGGACATCCGCGTCCTCGTCATCAAGCTCGCCGACCGTCTGCACAACGCGCGCACCTGGGGCTTCGTGGAGTCCGCGTCCGCGTCGCGCAAGGCCAAGGAGACGCTCGAGATCTACGCGCCCCTGGCGCACCGGCTCGGCATCCAGATGATCAAGCTGGAGCTCGAGGACCTGTCGTTCGCGGTCCTCCACCCGAAGCTGTACGTCGAGATCGACAGCCTGGTCAAGGAACGGCAGCCGAAGCGCGAGCAGTTCGTGCAGAACGTGATCGGCACGCTCAAGAAGGACCTGAAGGCCGCGAAGGTCCGCGGCGAGGTCATGGGCAGGCCGAAGCAGTACTACTCGATCTACCAGAAGATGATCGTGCGCGGGCGCGAGTTCGACGAGATCTACGACCTGGTCGGCATCCGCGTGCTCGTGCCGACCGTCCGCGACTGCTACGCGATGCTCGGCTCCGTGCACGCCCGGTGGACCCCGCTGCCCGGTCGCTTCAAGGACTACATCGCGACGCCGAAGTTCAACCTGTACCAGTCCCTGCACACGACGGTGCTCGGACCGCAGGGCCGTGCCGTGGAGATCCAGATCCGCACGCACGAGATGCACCAGCGTGCCGAGTTCGGTGTCGCGGCGCACTGGAAGTACAAGCAGCGCGCCCAGGGACGGGACGTCGACGCCTCCTCGACCACCGACGACCAGGACATGGCGTGGCTCGCCCACATCACCGACTGGCAGGCCGAGACGAGCGATCCCGGCGAGTTCCTCGACTCGCTCCGCTACGAGATCGGCGCCAAGGAGACGTACGTCTTCACCCCGCAGGGCAAGGTCATCGGCCTGCCCGCCGGTGCGACCCCGGTCGACTTCGCCTACGCGGTCCACACCGAGATCGGGCACCGCACGATGGGTGCCAAGGTGAACGGGCGCCTCGTCCCGCTCGAGAGCACGCTGTCGAGCGGTGACGTCGTCGAGATCTTCACCTCGAAGAACCCGGACTCCGGCCCGAGCCAGGACTGGCTGACGTTCGTCCGCAGCCCCCGTGCCCGCAACAAGATCAAGCAGTGGTTCACCAAGGAACGCCGCGAAGAGGCCATCGAGCAGGGCCGTGACGCGATCGCCCGGGCGATGCGCAAGCAGAACCTCCCGCTGCAGCGCATCATGAGCCAGGACTCCATCGCCGAGGTCGCCTCGTCGATGCGGTACGACGACGTCTCCGCGCTCTACGCGGCGGTGGGCGAGGGCCATGTGTCCACGCAGTCCGTCATCGAGAAGGTGCTCGGCAACGTGCAGACCGAGGCCGAGACGGACGAGCCCGAGCTCGCCTTCCCGCGACAGGTCACGAGCCGCCAGCTCCGGAACAGCGACAGCGGTGTGCTCGTCCGCGGCGCGCCCGACATCCTGGTGAAGCTCGCGAAGTGCTGCACGCCGGTGCCCGGCGACCAGATCGTGGGCTTCATCACCCGCGGTCAGGGCGTCTCCGTGCACCAGGCGTCGTGCACGAACGTGAAGTCACTGATGAACGAGCCCGACCGGATGATCGAGGTCGAGTGGGCCCCGTCGTCGAAGTCGGTGTTCCTCGTGCAGATCCAGATCGAGGCGCTCGACCGCTCCGGGCTGCTCAGCGACGTCACGCGCGTCCTGACCGACCACCACGTGAACATCTTGTCCGCGACGGTGTCGACGTCCTCGGACCGCCTGGCGCTCAGCCGGTTCGTGTTCGAGATGGGCGACACGACGCACCTCGACCGGGTGCTGAACGCCGTGCGGCGGATCGACGCGGTCTACGACGTGTACCGGGTCAGCGCGGGCTGACCCCGGCGGGCGCCTGATCGGGTGACGCGGCGATCGCCTGGTCGAGACGCCGGGCCGCCTGCCGCACCATGGGGATCGTCCCGAGCGCTGCCAGGCGGCGCCGGACCTCGTCGACCCGCACCACCCCGATCGCCACGAGGCCGCGCAGGGCATCGCGCGCGGACGCGTCGAACGCGCCGGGCGCGCGGAGCAGGTCCACCGCAGTGCGCTCCGGCGAGGTCACGCGGACCGGGCCCACCAGCACGGTGTCCTCGGCGGGGAGCCGGACCTCGCGCAGCCGCACGTCGGGGTCGACACGGATGCGGACGGTCGGCGGGACGCTCACCTCGACCGGTGAGGGCGGGCGCGACGTCGCACCCCAGATCCAGGCGGCGGACCGCCCGCTCGCCACCACACGCTCGTCGGGCACGCGCCACGCGTGCGCGGCGGCGCGGAGGGCGGGCGTCTGCGGTTCCGCGGGGGAGGCCCAGCACCACCCGACGGGGACGAGCTCGCCGGCGAGCACCGCAGCGCGGAGCTCCGTCTCCGGCCAGTCGTCGCTGGTCAGCAGGCGGGGCGTCGGCACCCGCTCATCCTGCCGGACGGACGATCACCGCGGTCGGCCCTGTGGAGAGGACGTCGGCCTCGGCGCTGCGTGCGTGACCGCGACCGCGACCGCGACCGCGGCCCCGCGCCCAGCACGAGCGCGCGCCCGTGAACGGGCACGTGTGCCCGGGTGCCCTGGTGCCCGTGTCGCGTCAGCGCAGTACGTCGGCGCGGTGGACGAGCGCTGCCGCCCCGATGAGCGGCCCGTCCTGGGACAGCGCCGTCGGCACGATCCGGACCTTCGTCACGAAGCCGAACTCGACCCGCTCGGCCACCGCCTCACGGGCGTACTCGAACAGGTCCGGCGTCACGTGCGAGAAGCCGCCGCCGATCGCCACGACCTCGAGGTCCACCAGGCTCGTCGCTGCCGCGACGGCCTGTCCGAGCGCCCGCCCGCTCCGCCGGACCGCCGCCACCGCGATCTCGTCACCGGCGGCGTACGCGGCGGAGAGCTCCTCGCCGGTGCTCCCGGCGAAGCCCTGTCGCTGCGCCCAGGCGACGGTCTTCGGCCCGCTGGCGACCGCCTCGAGGCAGCCGGTACCGCCGCAGGCGCACGGGTCGTCGAAGCCGCCGCACTCGACGTGGCCGATGTGTCCGGCGTTGCCGGTGGGTCCGCTCACCGTGCGCCCGTGCAGGATGAGACCGCCGCCGACGCCCGTCGACACGATCATCCCCATGACGTGGTCCGAGCCCTGCGCCGCACCGACCCAGTGCTCGGCCAGGGTGATCGCGAGCCCGTCCATCCGGAGCGTCACCGGCACCCCCTCGGGGACCAGGGCCGCGACCCGGTCGCGGAGCGGCCACCCGCGCCACACCGGCATGTTCAGGGGCGATACGAGGCCGTGCTCCTCGTCGACCGGACCGGCCGCGCCGACCCCCACGCCGACGAGCCGGGCGTCCGCCGGCAGCGTCGCGAGGGTCGCCGTCACGACCTGGTCGACCGCCGCCTGCAGCTCGTCCGCACTCCGCAACGGTCCGGTGGGCTGCCGGTGCCGGGTGCCGGGCAGGACGACGCCCTGGTCGGTGACGAGGGCCGCCTCGACCTTGGTGCCGCCGAGATCGACGGCCAGCGCGATCGCGGACGAGGGGGACAGGGGTGCGGTGCTGGACATGCGCGCTCCGATGCGGCGGTCTGGAGGCCCGGCTCACCGTGACGACGTGACCTCGCGTCGGTGCGAGCCGGCCCCGGCGGTGTGGTCGGGTCGGTCGTTGCTGGTCCGGACGTCCGGACGGACCGGGTCGGTCCGCCCGGGCCCGGGCGGGGCCGCTCGCGTGCGCGGGCGGCCGAGACGTCAGTAGGAGGAGGTGTCGTCGCCGAGTGCCGACGCGGTTCCGGTGGACGCACGGTGTGCGACCTCGTCGAGGATGCGTGCCGAGGCGCTCGTGCCGATGCGGTCGGCACCCGCTCGGACCATCTCGAGCAGCGTGTCGAGGCCGCGGACGCCGCCGGATGCCTTGACACCCGTGTCGGGACCGACGGTGTCCCGCATCAGGCGGATGTGCTCGGCCGTCGCGCCGCCGCCGGCGAACCCGGTCGACGTCTTCACGAAGGCCGCGCCGGCGCGCTGGGCCGCTCGCGATGCGGCGACGATCTCGTCGTCGGTCAGGAACGCGGTCTCGAGGATGACCTTCACCACGGTGTCCCCGGCGGCGTCGACGACCGCACGGACGTCCTGCTCGACCCGGTCCCAGTCACCGGAGCGCGCTGCGCCGACGTTCTGCACCATGTCGAGCTCGAAGGCGCCGTCGGCCAGGGCCTGCAGCGACTCGGCGACCTTCGCGGCGGTGGTCGTGGTGCCGTGCGGGAACCCGATCACGGTGCCGACGCCCACCCCGGTGCCCTGCAGGCGCTCCACGGCGTGCGCGACGTCGCTCGGACGGACGCAGACGCTGAAGACCCGGTGCGCCGCGGCCTCGTCGAGCTGCGCATCGACGTCGGCACGCGTGAGCTCGGGCTTCAGGATCGCGTGGTCGATGAGGGCGCGCACGGCGTCGGCGCTGAGCTCGTGCTGGTCGGCCCGGTCCTGGTGTGCGGGGATCGCTGCGTTGTCCACCCGGAAAGCCTACCCGGAGGCGACGCGCGTACCGTGCCCTCCATGCAGGTCCTCGTCACCGGTGCGACCGGGTACATCGGCGGACGACTCGTCCCCCGCCTCCTCGAGGCCGGGCACGACGTCCGCGTCTTCGTCCGCACGCCGCGGAAGCTCCAGGACGTGCCCTGGCACGACGACGTCGAGGTCGCCGAGGGCGACCTGCAGGACGCCGAGGCGGTCCGGTCCGCCGTCCAGGGCGTCGAGGCCGTCTACTACCTCGCGCACGCGATGGGTGCCGACGGCGACTTCGAGCAGGCCGAGCGGGACGCCGTCGAGACGATGGCGCGCGAGGCCCACGACGCCGGTGTGCGCCGCTTCGTCTACCTGGGCGGACTGCACCCCGACGGCGAGCTGTCGAAGCACCTCCGGAGCCGGAAGGAGGTCGGGGACGTGCTCCTGGCCTCGGGCGTGCCGACGATCGCCTACCAGGCCGGTGTCGTGATCGGCTCGGGGAGCACCTCGTTCGAGATGATCCGCCACGTGACGGACGTCCTGCCCTGGATGCCGGCACCCCGCTGGGTCCGCAACCGCATCCAGCCGATCGCCGTCCGTGACGTCCTCTACTACCTCGTCGAGGCGCTCGGCATCCCCGCCGACGTCAACCGGACGTTCGACATCGGTGGTCCCGACGTCCTCAAGTACGGGCAGATGCTGAACGGCTACGCGGTCGAGGCGAAGCTGCCGCAGCGGCGCTTCACCGTCCTGCCCGTGCTGACCCCGGGTCTCTCCGCACACTGGTTCAACATCGTGACGCCGATCCCGCGGAAGCTCGCGACACCGATCATCGAGTCGCTCCAGTTCGAGTGCGTGCAACGCGAGCACGACATCGACCGGTACGTCCCGCGTCCGGAGGGCGGACTCACCTCCTACCGCCGTGCCGTCCGGCTGGCCCTGACGAAGATGCGGAAGGGCGAGGTGCAGACGAGCTGGCGCAGCGCCACGCTCTCCTCCACCCCGGCGGACCCGCTGCCGAGCGATCCGGAGTGGGCCGGGCACACCGTCTACGTCGACGACCGGAAGCGGCACTCGAGTGCGAGCGCGGACGACGTCTGGCGCGTCGTGGAGTCGATCGGCGGTGAGAACGGCTGGTACTCCTTCCCCCTGGCGTGGGTGGCACGCGGGTGGATGGACAAGGTCGCCGGCGGGGTCGGCCTGAACCGCGGTCGACGCGACCCCCACCGCCTGGAGCAGGGCGATGCACTCGACTGGTGGCGGGTGGAGCGGCTCGAACGCGGGCGCTACCTGCGGCTCCGCGCCGAGTTCAAGTCGCCGGGACGCGCCTGGCTCGAGATGCGGGTCACCTCGAGCGACGACGGCGGCAGCGACTACCACCAGCGGGCGATCTACTTCCCCCAGGGACTGCCCGGACGCCTGTACTGGTACGGCATCCTGCCCTTCCACGGCATCATCTTCCCCGGCATGGTCGAACGCATCACGGCGGCGGCCGAGCGCGAGTCGCAGCACACGGAGTCGACGGGGCGGAACTGGACCCAGCAGAATGGGCCGCAGGAACCGGTACACGAGGAGGCAGCATGACCACCGAACACCCCACCGTCCTGTTCCTGGGCGACAGCATCACCGAGCAGGGTTCCTGGGACCAGTGGCTCCCGGGCGAGCGCACGAGCAACCAGGGCGTCGGCGGCGACACCACCGACGGGGTGCTCGCGCGACTCGACGCCGTGATCGCCGAGCAGCCCGAGGTGATCGTGCTGCTCATCGGGACGAACGACTTCGGGAACCACCGGTCGAGCGTCGAGCACGTCGTCCGCGGCGTCGAGTCGATCCTGGTGACGCTCCGCCGCGAGCTCCCCGGCGTCCGTCTGCTGCTCGTGTCGATCCTGCCCCGCCAGGCCGACTGGTGCGCCAAGATCGAGGAGGCGAACCGGCACCTCCGTCAGTTCGTCGCCACCTGCCACGCCCAGTACCTCGACCTCTGGCCGGCCCTCGCGGAGGACGACCACCTCGCCGACCGCTACACCGAGGACGGCCTGCACCTCACCGCCGACGGCTACCGCGCGGTCGTCGACGAGCTCGTCCCGGCGCTCGAGCGCGTCCGCGGGCTGCCGCCGATGTCCCGTCCGATCCAGGCGATCGACCTCGAGGAGGCCGGCGCCTGATGGCACGGAAGGGTCGGCCTCCCGCAGGCTCGTCGCTGCAGGGGGTGCCGACACACCGCCCCGACGAGCGCCCGGCGACCACCGCGGCGTCGGCCGACGGGATGCCGCCCTTCACGCGCCCGGCACTCGCGCCGTCGCTGCTCGCCGCGGTCGTCCTCATCGCCTTCGTCGCGGTCCTCGACTCCTCGGGCTTCGTCTTCGTCCGGTGGGGCGTGACGGTGCTCGCGCTGATCGTGCTCGTGTTCGCCGTCCGGGGCCGCTCCTGGTGGGCCGTCGCGCTCACGGCTGCGATCGCGGTGTGCTGGAACCCCGTCGTGATCGTGCCGATCCCCGGCCAGGTCTGGGCGGGCCTCCAGCTCGTCGCTGCCGCGGCCTTCATCCTGACCGGCATCACCGTCAAGGTGCCGCGCGGGACGGACGCGGGGCGCGCCTCCCGACCGTGACCGGGCGGCGCTCGCGCGCGCCCGTCGGACGGTAGGATCGCAGGAGCCGGGCACAGGGCCCGGCTGACGCGATGCGAAGGGCATGGATGAGCCACGAGACCGAGCCGGCGACCGAGAGTCCTCTGCTGAACCCTCGACCGTCCTCCGGCGGTCTCGACCGACCTGACGTCGTCGTCCGCAAGGGACGCCTGACCCTGGTCAACGGGCACCTGACGCCCCAGCAGTCGATGATCGAGGACCTGTTGTTCCTCGACGACGCGCTCACCGCCGGCGACGTCGACCACCTGCTCATCCGCGGCAACGACCGTCGTCCCGTCGTCGCGGTCGACGAGCGCGACCGGCAGCGTGCCGAGAGCGCGATCATGGCCGCCGCGGTCAACGAGCCGTTCTACGCGAAGCCGCCGGGACAGCCCGCCGTGCTCGTGGTCGACGACGGTCTCGGATCGGTGGACGAGCCGGTGCTCCGGCTCTTCCGACCCCGGCTCGAGCCGATGGGTCGCCTCCGCTACGGCGCCGAGACGAGCGTGCAGCTCGAGTTCTGGCGCGTGACCGACACCGAGGTGCTCGCGCCCGTCGAGAACGCCCTGATGCGCCGCAGTCTCCCCGTCGAGGAGTTCGAGCTCGTCGACATCGAACGCTACGGCCGCACCTGGCGCACCGTCGAGCACATGTTCGACGACCACGTGTCGGACATCCGGTTCCCGATCGACATCGTCTTCTCGTGGGTCGACGGCAACGCGGTCGAGTACCAGCGGGCACGTCAGGCCGCGCAGGCGAACGCCGTGCTGGGGGAGGGCGACGATGCTCCGGCGCGCTTCCGACAGATCGACGAGCTGAAGTACGCGCTGCGCTCCGTCCACACCTTCGCGCCGTGGATCCGCCAGATCTACATCGCCACGGACTCGCCGGCGCCCGCGTGGCTCGCCGACCACCCGAAGGTACGGATCGTCCGGAGCGAGGAGTTCTTCGCAGACCCCTCGGTGCTCCCGACGCACAACTCGCAGGCCGTCGAGTCGCAGCTGCACCACATCCCGGGCATCAGCGAGCACTTCATCTACTCGAACGACGACATGTTCTTCGGGCGGATGGTCGAGCCGTCGGTGTTCTTCAGCCCGGGGTCGGTGTCGAAGTTCATCCTCGCGACCACCCGCATCGGGCTCGGGACGAACAACCCGGCACGGAGCGGGTTCGAGAACTCCGCCCGCGTCAACCGTCGCCTGCTGCAGCAGCGCTTCGGCGCGGTGACCACGCGGCACCTCGAGCACGCGCCCACGCCACTGCGCGCCTCGATCATGACCGAGATGGAGCACGAGTTCGCGGACGAGTTCCGCGCGACGATGGCATCGCGGTTCCGCGCGGCCGAGAACATCTCCGTGACGAACTCCCTGTACCACTACTACGCGCTGCTCACCGGTCGGGCGATCGTGCAGGAGAACGCTCCGGTGCGCTACGTCGACACGACCATGCAGTCCGGGCTGAAGGCGCTGGAGGACCTGCTCAAGAAGCGGAACGTCGACTTCTTCTGCCTGAACGACGGGAGCTTCCCGGAGGTCTCCGACGACGAGCGCACCCGGCGCGTGACGGACTTCCTCGAGAAGTACTTCCCGTTCCCGGCGCCGTGGGAGCAGGACGCGCAGTAGTCCCCAGCGAACCGTCCGGCCCGGTCTCCCTCGTGGCGACGAGCGGGCCGATGACGGCACTGTCGGTGCGGCGGGCGGGCCAGCCCTGGCGCCTCCGAGCGAGCGGGCCATTCCTGTCGCGCTCAGCGCGCGCGCGACGAGTCGTGCCCGCCGGACGACCGGCGCGCGGCATGTCGTGCTCGCTCGGCGGGCAGGAGTGGCCTCCGCGACGGACGGGAGGCTCGGCGCGCGTCCCACAGGGACGTCACCCCGCATCGCAATGTGCGGCCTGCAGCGCGCAGCGTGCAGCGTGCAGCGTGCAGCGACGTCAGGCCGTCAGCGGCGGACGGCCGCCAAGGGCGGATGGCCGTCAGGGACGTACGGCCGTCGAGGACGCACAGCCGTCAGCGGCGGACGGGGGAGGTGGGCACCGTGTCGAGGGTGAACACCGGGATGCTCGAGGTGACGGGCGCCGGCTCGACGGCCGGGGCGATTGTGATGCCGGCCGCCGCGAGACGTGCCTCCGTCTGCTCCGACGACACCGGCTCACCGACCGTGGAGTAGTGGCCGATCGGCACCACCGAGTGCACGACGTTGTTCCCGTACACGTGGACGAGGTTGAACGACTGCGCGCCGTCCTGCCCCCGGGTGCCGCCCTGGTACTCGGTGAGGTCCTGCGTGTAGCAGGTGGCACTCGCAACGGACACGGGCACGCCCGCGAACACGGCGCTCGTCGAGTAGTGCAGGTGCCCGGCGATGATCGAGATGACGTCCGACCCCTCGATCACCTCCGCGAGGGCCGCCTGGTCGCGCAGTTCGACGAGGACGGCGAGGTCCTGCACGCTCGGCACGGGCGGGTGGTGCATGGCGAGGATCGTGCCGTGCGGCGCCGCCTCGGACAGCACCTCGGCGAGCCAGTCGAGCTGCGCGGGGGAGACCTCGCCGTGGTGCGCCCCCGGCACGCTCGTGTCGAGGGTGATCACGCGGAGGCCGTTCACGTCGTAGACGAAGTCGACCGGACGATCGGTCGGCTGCAGCCCGAAGAGCTCCTGGCGGAAGGCCCCGCGCTCGTCGTGGTTCCCCATGGCCCAGATGACCTGCGCGCCGATGCGACGGGCAGCCGGCTCGACGATGTCGCGGATGCGGACGTAGGCACCGGCTTCGCCCTTGTCGGCGACGTCGCCGGTGACGACGATGGCCTCCGGGTGGGTACCGGAGGCCTCGATGTCGGCGACGATCGCCGAGAGCCGTGCTGCGGAGTCGACGTCACCGTAGAGCGCGCCGTCACCCGCCACGAGGTGGGTGTCGCTGAGGTGGAGGAGGAAGTGGTTCGGCCTGGGGTGTTCGGCCGTCCGGCTGTCCATCGGTCTCTCGTTCCGTTGGCGGATGCGTGGTGCAACACGTTGCCACACCGTCGATGACGAGTCCAGCACGCCACTCTGAATGCACGGTGAACCGGGAGTGGCGAGTCTGCTTCGGAACAGGCGAACGAACGAGCCCCCCGACCACGGTGTGGTCGAGGGGCTCGTTCGTTCTTGCCGAGGAACCTAGTGGTTCGCTGCGCCCAGCGCGGGGGCCTGGGCCTGGTGGTCGCCCTCCAGCTCCGGGCCGTGGTGCGCGGCGTGCGCTGCCTCGAGCTCGGCCTTCGTGACCGGCGCGATGCGGTCCTCGAAGAAGAAGCGGGACAGGTTCGCACGGACCTTCTGCACCCCGGTGATCCGACCCTTGGCGTCCGGACGGACCATGAGCGGCTTGTACTCGTTGAACTGCAGGAGCTTCCAGCGCTCGTACTCGTCGAGCTGCTCGTGCACCTCGATGTACTCGCCGTGCGGGAGCCGGACGATGCGACCCGACTCGTAGCCGTGCAGGACGATCTCGCGGTCCTTCTTCTGCAGCGCCAGGCAGACACGCTTCGTGATCCAGAAGGCGACGAACGGACCGAGGACCGTCGTGGCCTGGATGACGTGGATCACGTGCTCGATCGACACCATGAAGTGCGTCGCGATGATGTCCGACGAGGCAGCGGCCCAGAGCGACGCGTAGAGCGTGATGCCCGCGGCACCGAAGGCGGTGCGGGTCGGAGCGTTGCGCGGACGGTCGGCCAGGTGGTGCTCACGCTTGTCGCCCGTGACCCACGCCTCGAGGAACGGGTAGGCGAACATCGCGATGATGAGCGCCATGAGGACGGCGATCGGGACGAGGATGTTGAACGACACCGTGTAGCCGAACCACACGACCTCCCAGTGCGGCGGCACCAGGCGGAGCGCACCGTCCGCGAAGCCGATGTACCAGTCGGGCTGGGTACCGGCGGACACGGGGGAGGGGTCGTAGGGGCCGTAGTTCCAGATCGGGTTGATCGTGAACAGCGACGCGATGAGGGCGAGGATGCCCGCGACGATGAAGAAGAAGCCACCGGCCTTCGCGGCGAACGCCGGGAGGATCGGGACGCCGACGACGTTCTCGTTGGTCTTGCCGGGGCCCGCGAACTGCGTGTGCTTGTTGATGACGACGAGCACGAGGTGCACACCGAGCACCGCGACGAGGATCGCCGGGAGCAGCAGGATGTGCAGCGTGTAGAGGCGGCCGACGATGTCGGTGCCCGGGAACTCGCCACCGAACAGCAGGTAGGCGATCCACACGCCGATCACCGGGACACCCTCGATCATGCCGACGATGATGCGCAGGCCGTTGCCGGAGAGCAGGTCGTCGGGGAGCGAGTAGCCGGTGAAGCCCTCAGCCATGGCCAGGACCCAGAGCACGAAGCCGAAGACCCAGTTGAGCTCACGCGGCTTGCGGAATGCTCCGGTGAAGAACACGCGGGCCATGTGCAGCATCACCGAGGCGACGAACAGCAGGGCGGCCCAGTGGTGGATCTGTCGGACGAACAGACCACCGCGGATGTCGAACGAGATGTTCAGGGTGGACTGCAGCGCGGTCGACATCTCGACGCCCTTGAGCGGGACGTACGAGCCGTTGTAGACGACCTCGGTCATCGACGCCTGGAAGAAGAACGTCAGGAAGGTCCCCGACAGCAGGACGACGACGAAGCTGTACAGCGCGACCTCGCCGAGCATGAAGCTCCAGTGGTCGGGGAAGATCTTGCGCCCGACCTCCTTCACCAGGCCCGAGATGCTCGTTCGCTCGTCGATGTAGTTGGCAGTGGCCCCGATGAGTCGGGACCCGCGCGTCGGCTCGGGCCGTGTGGCCGTGGCCGGCGCGCTCGTGGTGGTGGTGCTGGTCATCAGCGTTCACGCTCCCAGAAGGACGGTCCGACCGGCTCGTGGAAGTCGCTCTGTGCGACCAGGTAGCCGTCGTCGTCGATCGCGATCGGAAGTTGGGGGAGGGGACGTGCAGCCGGGCCGAAGATGACCTCGCAGTTGTTCGAGACGTCGAACGTCGACTGGTGGCACGGGCACAGCAGGTGGTGCGTCTGCTGCTCGTAGAGCGCGACCGGGCACCCGACGTGGGTGCAGATCTTGGAGTAGGCGACGATGCCGTCGTAGCCCCAGTCCTCGTGCCCCGCGGAGGGGTTGAGGTCCTTCGGGTCGAGACGCATGAGGAGGACGGAGGCCTTGGCCTTCTCCTCGAGCATGTGCTCGGAGTCGAGCATGCCGTCCGGGATGACGTGGAAGACCGAACCGATGGTGACGTCCGACGCCTTGATCGGCAGACCCGTCGGGTCCTTCGTCAGGCGCATGCCGGACTTCCAGAAGGTGTGGCGCAGGAGCTCGTTCGGGTCCTCCGCCGGGGCGAAGTCACGGACGAGGACGACACCGGGCAGCGGGAAGGCCACCAGGGCACCGATCATCGAGTTGCGGATCAGCTTGCGACGGCTGAACCCGGACTCCTTGTCGGCGAGCTGGAACGCCTCGACCGCCTTGGCACGGGTCGCGTCGGTGCCACGGGTGCTGTGACGCAGCTCCGTGATCTCGCGGTCCACGACGAGCGACTTCGACCAGTAGACGGCGCCGAGGCCCAGCGCGAGCAGGGCCAGGGCGATCGCCAGACCGAGCCAGAGGTTGCCGGCACGGACCGTGCCGAAGTCCTCGGGGTCGATCGGGAAGGCGATGTACGCGGCGATCGCGAGGACGCTGCCCACGATGGACAGGTAGAAGAACGTGGCGACCTGACGCTCGGCCAGGCGCTGCTTCTTCGGGTCGACATCGGTGCGGCGCGCGCGGTGCGGCGGCTCACCCGGGTTCTCGAACGGGTCCGCGGGGACGACCGCGATCCCGGCCGACGTGCTGGTCGCGCCGTGCTTCTCGACAGCCGAGGACGAGTTCAGTGCCTCGTCGTCGTGCTCTGCCATGGTGTTCCCTTCAGTGTCGTTCGACACGGACGATCAGTTGGACTTCGCGGTCAGCCAGACGGTCATCGCGACGACCGCGCCGAGTCCGAAGATCCAGATGAACAGACCCTCTGCCACCGGGCCGAGGGAGCCGAGGGCGAACCCGCCCGGCGACTTGTTGTCCTGCACGTACTTGAGGTACGTGATGATGTCGGCCTTCTGCTCCGGCGTCAGGTTGAGGTCGTTGAAGACCGGCATGTTCTGCGGGCCCGTGACCATGGCCTCGTAGATGTGCTTGCCGGAGACCGACTGCAGGTTCGGGGCGTACTTGCCCTCGGTCAGCGCACCACCGGCACCGGCCACGTTGTGGCACATCGCGCAGTTGATGCGGAAGAGCTCGGCACCCTCGGCAGCGTCGCCGCCACCGTTCGTGAGCTCGGAGGAGGGGATCGACGGGCCGGGGCCGAGCGACGCGACGTAGGCGCCCATGGCGTCGATCTGCTCGTCCGTGAACTGGGCGGGCTTCTCCTCGGCCTGGGGGCCCTGCGCGGCCATCGGCATGCGACCGGTCCCGACCTGGAAGTCGACCGACGCGGCGCCGACACCGATGAGGGACGGACCCTCGCCGGTGCCCTGCGCGTCGAGACCGTGGCAGGTGGCGCAGTTCGAGGCGAAGAGCTTCTCGCCCTCGTTGACCTTGGACTGGCTGGACACCGCGGAGGTGGTGCTGTCGTCGGCGTTGGCCGTCGAGCTGAACAGCGCGTACGCACCGCCGGTGGTCATGAGACCGACGACGATGAGCGAGACGGTCGCCATCGGGGAACGGCGGCCCTTCTTGGACTTGCTTCTGGTGAACATGCGGTGGGGGGTGTCCAGTTCCTACTTGAGAAGGTAGATGACAGCGAAGAGGCCGATCCAGACCACGTCGACGAAGTGCCAGTAGTACGACACGACGATCGCGGTGGTCGCCTCCTTGTGCCCGAAGTTCTTGGCGGCGAAGCCGCGGCCGAGGGTCAGGAGGAAGGCGATGAGACCACCCGTCACGTGCAGGCCGTGGAAGCCGGTGGTCATGTAGAACGCGGAGCCGTAGGCGCTCGACGAGAGCGTCACGCCCTCGTGCCAGAGGTTCGCGTACTCGAAGATCTGGCCGCAGACGAAGATCGCGCCCATGCAGTACGTGACGAAGAACCACTCCGTCATGCCCCAGTCCTTCGGGTTCCAGCTCGTGCGGTGCACCTGGAAGCGCTCCGCGGCGAACACCGCGAACTGGCAGGCGAAGCTGGACAGCACCAGGATGATCGTGTTCACCGAGGCGAACGGCACCTCGAGCTTGGCGGTCTCGGTCGCCCAGAGCTCGGGCGAGGTGCTGCGCAGGGTGAAGTAGATCGCGAACAGGCCGGCGAAGAACATGACCTCGCTGCCCAGCCACACGATCGTCCCCACGGCAACGGCGTTCGGCCTGTTCAGGACCGGACCGCTGGCGGATCTGGAGAGAGGGGTGCTAGTCACGTCCTCCATTATGGCCGAAACCACTGACAGTGTTTTCGCAGGACACTGGCGGGTCGTTCGAACTCAGTACGATCGAGCCATGTCCCACGCACTCTCCTGGCCTGCAGTGATCAGCGCGCTCATGGCGCACGAGGACCTCTCGATCAGGCAGTCCACGTGGGCCATGGAGGAGATCGTCCAGGGACGTGCGACCGCCGCACAGATCGCGGCCTTCGCGGTCGCGCTCCGCGCCAAGGGGGAGACCGTCGACGAGGTGGTGGGCTTCCGCGACGCCATCCTCGACGCCGCCGTCCCGCTGGACGTCGACCCGATGGCGCTCGACATCGTGGGCACCGGCGGCGACGTCGTCGGGACCGTCAACGTCTCGACGATGGCCGCGATCGTCATCGCGGCCGCGGGCGTGCCGGTCGTCAAGCACGGCAACCGCGCGAGTTCGTCGAAGTCCGGCTCGAGCGACGTGCTCGCCGCGCTCGGACTCGACCTCACGATGGACGCCGCGCGTGTCGCGGACACCTTCCGGCGTGTCGGTCTGACGTTCGCGTTCGCGAGCGCGTTCCACCCCGGCTTCGCGCACGCGGCACCGGTGCGGCGCGAGATCGGGGTGCCGACGGTCTTCAACTTCCTCGGCCCGCTGGTGAACCCGGCACGGTGCGAGGCGAACGCCGTGGGCGTCGCACAGCTCGAGCTCGTCCCGATCATCACGGGCGTCTTCCAGACCCGCGGCGCGACGGCGCTCGTGTTCCGCGGTGACGACGGCCTCGACGAGCTGACCACGACGGGCCACTCCCACATCTGGGAGGTCACGGGCGGCCGCGTCACCGAGCACGACCTCGACCCGCGCGACCTCGGGATCGCCCGCGCGCGCACCGAGGACCTGCTCGGCGGCGACCCGGAGCACAACGCCGCCGTCGTGCACCGCGTGCTGGCGGGTGAGACCGGTCCGGTCCGCGACATCGTGCTGCTCAACGCCGCCGCCGGCCTGGTGTCCTTCCGCCTCGCCGAGGACCCCGAGCAGGCGGACCGACCGATCCTGCAGCGCTTCCGCGAGCAGCTCGCCGTCGCAGCCGAGGCCGTCGACTCCGGCGCCGCCGCGCGGAAGCTCGCCGACTGGGTCGGCGCCGCGCCGGCGGCCTGAGCAGCCCCGCGCGGGACGCCGGCGTCGGCGCGAGCCGCACCGGAGACGACGAGACGCCCCCGGATCCGGGGGCGTCTCGTCGTGCGGGCGGCGTCCCGTGGCGAGCAGACGGACACGAGGGCCCCGCTCCGGACGCACCACCGCAAAGGTCTGGAGGCGCGGCACCGGCCCGTGGGGCCGGCACCGCGCCTCCAGGCGGTCACCTCGTCAGTGCGTCAGCGCACGTCCTCGTCGACCCAGTCGAAGGTCTTCGTGACGGCCTTCTTCCACAGGCGGAGCTGGCGGTCGCGCTCGGCGTCGTCGAGCTGCGGCTCCCAGCGCCGGTCCTCCTGCCAGTTGGCGCGGAGCTCGTCGAGGTTCGCCCAGAACCCGACGGCCAGACCGGCGGCGTACGCGGCTCCGAGGGCGGTGGTTTCCGCGACGACCGGACGGACGACCGGCACGTTGAGGATGTCCGCCTGGAACTGCATGAGCGCGTCGTTGGCCGTCATGCCACCGTCGACCTTGAGTTCGGTCAGGTCCACGCCGGAGTCCGCGTTGACGGCGTCGAGGACCTCGCGGGTCTGCAGCGCCGTCGCTTCGAGGGCGGCACGCGCGATGTGCCCCTTGTTGACGTAGCGGGTCAGGCCGACCAGGGCACCGCGGGCATCCGGTCGCCAGTACGGCGCGAACAGGCCCGAGAACGCCGGGACGAAGTACACGCCACCGTTGTCCTCGACGGTCTTGGCGAGGGCCTCGACCTCCGGGGCGCTGCCGATGATGCCGAGGTTGTCGCGGAGCCACTGGATGAGCGAGCCCGTGACGGCGATCGAACCCTCGAGGGCGTAGTGCGTCTCCTGGTCGCCGAGCTTGTAGCCGACCGTGGTGAGCAGCCCGTTCTCCGACCGGACGATCTCCGTGCCCGTGTTGAAGATGAGGAAGTTGCCGGTGCCGTAGGTGTTCTTCGACTCGCCCTGGTCGAACGCGGCCTGACCGAAGGTCGCGGCCTGCTGGTCGCCGAGGATGCCGGCGATCGGGACCTCGCGGAGCAGGCTGGAGGACTCGACGTGGCCGTAGACCTCGGAGGAGCTGACGATCTCCGGGAGCATCGACTTCGGCACCCCGAAGTCGGCCAGGATGTCGTCGCGCCACTGGAGCGTCTCGAGGTCCATGAACAGCGTGCGGGACGCGTTCGTGACGTCGGTCTTGTGGACGCCGCCGTCGGTGCCACCCGTCAGGTTCCAGAGGACCCAGGTGTCGGTGGTGCCGAAGAGCAGGTCGCCCGCCTCGGCCTTCTCGCGCGCACCCTCGACGTTGTCGAGGATCCAGGCGATCTTGGTGCCGGCGAAGTACGTGGCGAGGGGCAGGCCGACGATCGCCTTGTAGCGGTCGGTGTCACCGTCGGCGAGCTCGTCGACGATCGACTGCGTGCGGGTGTCCTGCCAGACGATGGCGTTGTAGACGGCCTTGCCGGTGTTCTTGTCCCAGACCACGGCGGTCTCGCGCTGGTTGGTGATGCCGACCGCCGCGACGTCGTGGCGGGTGATGTCGGCGCGGGACAGGGCCTGGCCGATGACCTCGCGGACGTTGTCCCAGATCTCCGCCGGGTCGTGCTCGACCCAACCGGCACGCGGGAAGATCTGCTCGTGCTCCTTCTGGCCGACCGACTTGATCGAGCCGGAGTGGTCGAAGACGATGGCGCGCGTCGAGGTCGTGCCCTGGTCGATGGCGACGATGTAGTCGGCCATGGGTTCTCCTTGGGTTGCGTTCGGTGTGGTGGACGGGTGGTCGTCAGGAGACGACGGGGAGCAGGAAGGTCGAGGCACCGGCGGCGAGGGCGCCACCGACGAGCGGGCCGACGACCGGGACCCAGGCGTAGGACCAGTCGCTGGAACCCTTGCCCTTGATGGGCAGGAGGGCGTGCGCGATGCGCGGGCCGAGGTCACGGGCCGGGTTGATGGCGTAGCCGGTGGGGCCACCGAGCGAGACGCCGATCGCGATCACGAGGAAGGCGACGGGGACCGCGCCGAGCTCGGCCGGGGTCTTGCCGTTGGTGAAGGCGAGGACGACGAACACGAGGACGAAGGTGCCGATGATCTCGGTGACGACGTTCCAGCCGTAGCTGCGGATGGCCGGGCCGGTGGAGAACACGCCGAGCTTGGCGGCGGCGTCGGGCTCCTCGTCGAAGTGCTGCTTGTAGGCGAGCCACACGATGACGGCACCGATGATCGCGCCGATGAGCTGGGCGATCCAGTAGAGGAACATCTCGCCGACGGTGATCTTGCCCAGCAGGGCGAGGCCGAGGCTCACGGCGGGGTTGAGCTGGCCGCCGGAGCTGTAAGACACGGTGACGCCGGCGAAGACCGCGAAGCCCCAGCCGATCGTGACCATGAGGAAGCCGGCGCCGAAGCCCTTGGACTTCGTGAGGGACACGGCGGCGACGACACCGCCACCGAGGATGATGAGCAACGCCGTGCCGACGAGCTCTGACATGAAATTGACGCCGATGCCGTCCATCGGTGACCTCCAGTGCGAGTGGTGGGGGTCCGGTGGCTGCTGCGTCCGGCACTCCCCGTCGAGTGATTGGGGCCGAGCATAGTGAGGCGGATCGTCGCGACGCGATCACGCAGCGAGTCGAGTCCGCGAAACTGCACGAACGTGCACGAGCGGTGTGCGGTCCGGCATCCCGCACCGGGGCCCCGCGAGCATGGTCCTGCACGAACGTGCACCGGAGGCGAACGGGCGGTCGCTGTAGGGTGAACGCACTCCGGTCGACGACGGCGGTGTGGATCCGCCCGCGGTCGACCCCCGTCCTCGTGGAGGTCCGTCATGAAGAAGCTCATCAACGATCCGCACGACGTCGTGACCGAGACCGTCCGTGGGTTCGCCCGGGCGCACGAGGGGCACGTCGTCCTGGTCGAGGACCCGATCCACCTGCACCGCGCCGACGCCCCCGTCCGCGGCAAGGTCGGCATCGTGAGCGGCGGCGGCAGCGGGCACGAGCCGCTCCACGCCGGGTTCATCGGCCACGGCATGCTCGACGCAGCCGTGCCGGGGCCGGTCTTCACCAGTCCGACCCCGGACCCCATCGTCGCCGCGACGAAGGCGGTGGACGGGGGAGCGGGCGTGCTCCACATCGTGAAGAACTACACCGGGGACGTCCTCAACTTCGAGACCGCTGCGGAGCTGGCGGAGCTGGAGGACATCCGCGTCGAGTCCGTCGTCGTCGACGACGACGTCGCCGTGCAGGACTCGCTCTACACGGCAGGACGCCGCGGCGTGGCCGGCACCGTCGTGGTCGAGAAGTGCGCCGGCGCCGCAGCCGAGCGCGGCGGCGACCTCGACGCCGTCGCGGCGGTCGCCCGCCGTGTCAACGAGGTCACCCGGTCGATGGGCCTGGCCCTGGGCTCCGGCACCGTCCCGCACGCGGGGGAGCCGTCCTTCACGCTCGCGGACGACGAGGTCGAGCTCGGGATCGGCATCCACGGCGAGCCCGGCCGCGAGCGCATCCCGATGGCTCCGGCCGACCAGCTCGTCGACCGCGTGCTCGAACCGGTGCTCGCCGACCTCGACGCGCCTGCGGGCTCGCAGCTGCTGCTCCTCGTGAACGGGATGGGCGGGACCCCGCTGTCCGAGCTCTACATCGTCTACCGGCGCGCCGCCGAGGTGCTCACGGACCGCGGCCACCACGTCGCGCGTAGCGTGGTCGGCGACTACGTCACGTCCCTCGAGATGCCCGGCTTCTCGATCACCGTCACGGTGCTCGACGAGGAGATCACGGCCCTCTGGGACGCCCCGGTGGAGACCACGGCACTGCGCTGGGGTCGCTGACCACCGTCCACCATCCAGGAAGGAACACGAATTGGCGCTCGACACCGCATGGGCCATCGACTGGGTGCGCCGCACCGCCGCGACGATCGACGACCACCGCGCCGAGCTCGTCACGCTCGACCGTGAGATCGGCGACGGGGACCACGGCGAGAACCTCGACCGCGGCTTCCGCGCCGTGGTCGAGGCTGTCGACGCCGGGTCCTTCGACACCCCCGGCGCGGTCTTCAAGACGGTGGCGACGAAGCTCATCTCGACGGTCGGCGGCGCCGCCGGTCCGCTCTTCGGGACCGCGTACCTGAAGGCCGCGCAGGCCGCCGGCGACGCGTCCGAGCTCGACGCGGACGCCCTGGTCGCCGTCCTCACCGCCGCCCGCGACGGCGTCGTCTCGCGCGGCAAGGCCGAGGTCGGCGACAAGACCATGGTCGACGCCTGGTCGGCCGCCGTCGATGCCGCGGCCACCGCGGCAGCAGCGGGCGAGGGTCCCGAGCGCGTGCTCGAGGCCGCCGCCGACGCCGCCGTGACCGGCGCCGAGTCGACCGACCCGCTCGTCGCCCGCAAGGGCCGCGCCAGCTACCTCGGGGAGCGGGCGATCGGACACCGCGACCCCGGGGCGCAGTCGACGGCGTACATCCTGCGCGCAGCGGTGGACGCCGCGTGACCGTCGGGATCCTGGTCGTCTCGCACAGCGCGGCGATCGCGACCGGCACCGTCGAGCTCGCCCGCCAGATGGCCGCGGACGTCCCGATGGTGGCCGCCGGCGGCACGGACGACGGCGGCATCGGGACGTCATTCGAGGCGATCACCGGCGGCATCCAGGAGCTCTCGTCGGCGGACGCCGTCGTCGTGCTCTGCGACCTCGGCTCCGCCTACCTGACGACCGACACCGCACTGGACTTCCTCGACGAGGCCGACCGCGACCGGGTGCACGTCTCGCGGGCCCCGCTGGTCGAGGGCACGGTGGCCGCGGCGGTCGCCGCGCAGACCGGGGGCGACGTCGACGCCGTCCTGGCCGCGGCGTCGTCGGCCGTGCGGTCCGCGGACGACGACGAGAGCGCCTCCGACCCGACGGGGGACCGGCCGGGAGGCACGGCACCCGTCGACGACGCGGATCCGACCGACGGGGCGGTCACCGAGACCGTCGAACTGGTCAACGAGAGCGGCCTGCACGCCCGGCCCGCGGCCGAGTTCGTGAAGGCCGCCGCGAAGCACGAGTCGCGCGTCCGCGTCAACGGCGTCGACGCGAAGAGCCTCCTCGCGATCATGGCGCTCGCCCTGCCGAAGGGCGCGACCGTGACGATCGAGGCGGACGGACCCGACGCACGGGACGCCGTCGACGCCCTCGTCGCGCTCGTCCGCTCCGGCTTCGGCGAGTGACGAGCGCCGCCGCGCGCGCCGAGGGGGCGGGCGCGGCGGAGGTGCTCAGCGTCCGGGTGTCACGAACTCCTGCAGCCCCGTGACCCGGAGCAGGTCCAGCTTCGCGGCGTCCTCGCTGCCGGGCACCGCCGTGTAGACCACGATCCGCAGGTCGCTGCCCGGCACGCTGAGCACGTCGCAGTCGATCTCCACCGGGCCGACCGGGGTGTGCACGACCTTGCGACTGGTCCGGTGCTCGGCGATGCGCCCACCGTGCCAGCGCCGCTCGAACTCCGGGGACGCACGGCGCAGCCGTGCCACCAGCTCCGCGAGACGCCGATCCGCCGGGTACCGGCCCAGGGCGGAGCGGAGGTCGGCGACCAGGTCGCTCGAGAAGTCCTCCTGGTGGGTGTCGTCCCACTCGACGCCGTCGTGCCCCTGCGTGAAGTGCCGCCACACGAGGTTCGCCTCGAGGCCCGTCCAGCGCCCGGGGTCGCCGGAGACCGTGGCCCAGAGGTCGTTCCACAGCACGATGTCGTGCGCCGCCGTGAACACGGCCAGCGGGACGTCCCCGAGCCGGTCGAGCATGCGGTGCACGCCGGGCGGGACGTGGCGGGGGACCTCGCCCCGCGAGGGCACCGCGGCGCCCGCGACCCGGAACAGGTGGTCGCGTTCGGCCTCCGTGAGCCGGAGCGCGATCGCGAGTGCGCCGAGCAGCTGCGGTGAGGGGTTCGTCGCTCTGCCCTGTTCCAGGCGCACCACGTAGTCGACGCTGACCCCGGCGAGGGTCGCCAGCTCCTCGCGTCGGAGCCCGGCGGTGCGCCGGCCCGGCCCCGCCGGCAGTCCGACCTCGGCCGGACGCACCCGGTCACGCCAGGCGCGCAACACCTCCGCGAACTCGCTCATGCGACCATCATCACCCGGTTCGGGCAGGCGGTCCTGGTACTGCCGGTCCCACCGTCGACCGGTGCCTGGGAACCCGACGGCGACGCGGGCATCGTGGACGGCATGACCACCACACTCATCACCGGGGCCAACCGTTCGCTCGGCCTCGAGACCGCACGCCGACTCGTCGAGGCCGGGCACACCGTGTACGCCGGCATGCGCGACACCGCCTCCGGGGACGAGGCGCGCGCCATCGGCGCGCACGTCGTGGCGCTCGACGTCACCGACCAGGCGAGCGTCGACGCCGCGCTCGCGTCGCTGCCGCAACTCGACGTGCTCGTGAACAACGCCGGGGTGCTCGGGACCTCGTTCGGCGTCGACGACCTCGACGCGGACGCGATGGCCGACGTGCTCGACACGAACGTCGTCGGGGTCGTCCGGGTGACGCAGGCGGCCCTGCCGCTGCTGCGTCGCTCGTCGAACCCGGTGATCGTCAACGTCGCGTCCGGCGTCGGCTTCGCGCGCTGGCTCACCACGCCCGGTCGCGACGAGCACCCGGTCCCCGCGGTGCCGTACGCGGCGTCGAAGGCGGCGCTCATCGCCGCGACCGTGCAGTACGCGAAGAACCTGCCCGGGTTCCGCGTCAACGCGACCGACCCCGGCTACACCGCGACTGCGTTCAACGGCTTCGGCGGGCACCAGACCGTCACGGAGGGCACGGACGCGACGGTGGCGCTCGCGCAGATCGGCCCGGACGGACCGACGGGGGAGTTCCACGACCGGACCGGCCGCATCGAGTACTGACCGGACGTCGGACGGGAGGCACGTGGCGGGTCCGCCACGCGCCTGCCGTCGGTCGGTCTGCCAGGATGACGGCATGCGCGCAGTCCGGTACGACCGCTTCGGTTCCATGCCAGTCATCGTCGAGCTCCCGACGCCGGAGGCACCCGTCGGCGGCGTCGTCGTCACCGTCCATGCGACCGGGGTGTGCCGGAGCGACTGGCACGCGTGGAAGGGCCACGACGACTCGGTGTCGTTGCCGCACGTGCCGGGCCACGAGTTCTCGGGGACCGTGTCGGCCGTCGGCGACGACGTCACCGGCTTCGCCGTCGGCGACCGGGTGACCGCGCCGTTCGTCTTCGCCTGCGGTACGTGCGAGCAGTGCCGCGACGGGGCCACGCAGGTCTGCACCCGGCAGCAGCAGCCCGGGTTCACGCTGCCGGGCTCGTACGCCGAGGCGGTGGTGGTGCCGCACGCCGACGTGAACCTCGTGGCGCTGCCCGACGAGGTCGGCTTCGCCGAGGCGGCGGGGCTCGGCTGCCGGTTCGGTACCGCGTACCACGCGCTGCACGCACGGGGGCGGGTCGCCGCAGGGGAGTGGGTCGCCGTCTTCGGCTGCGGCGGTGTCGGACTGTCCACCGTGCTGGTCGCCGTGGCAGCGGGCGCACGTGTGATCGCCGTCGACGTCTCGCCGGCAGCGCTCGAGCGGGCGGCGGCACTCGGCGCGACCACGCTGCCGATGGGCGAGGACGTGGCGGCGACGGTGCACGGTGTGACCGGAGGGGGCGCGCACGTGTCGGTGGACGCCTACGGCAGTCGGGCGACCTCGCTCGCCGCGGTGGGCTCGCTCCGTCCGCGCGGTCGGCACGTGCAGGTCGGTCTGTTGCTCGACGACGAGGCCGTGCCGGTCATCCCGATGGGCAGGGTCATCGCCGACGAGCTCGAGCTGCTCGGGAGTCACGGGATCGCGGTGGGGGAGTACGCCGCGATGCTCGCCGACGTGGTCGCCGGTCGGCTCCGTCCCGCCGCGTCGATCGGACGGACGATCGGGTTCGGCGACCTGCCCGATGCGCTCGAGGCGATGGACCGGCCGGCGACCGGGTCGGGGATGACCGTCGCGGTGTTCTGAGACGCCGTCATCCCTGTCATCCGCAACCTGCGGACAGCCGGTGTGTCATCTGACGTACTGCGGACATGACGTGGGGAAGCGGAGCGGGCGTCGAGCTCGCGGAGCTCGCAGTGATCGACGACTGTCGACTGACGGTGCCACCGGGCGTCGGCCGGGCGGACGGAGTCGTCCGCTCGTTCGTTGCGCGGATCCCACCGGGGGCGTCGACGGGGTGGCACCGGCACGACGCCTGGCAGACGGGGATCGTCGCCCGGGGGCGACTGCGACACCGGACGGCCGACGTCGTGCAGTACCACGAGCCCGGTCAGGTGCTCGTCGAGGCACCCTTCGTCGACCACGAGGCGACGAACGCGTCCGACGAGGAACTGGTGCTCGTGTTCGTCGCCGCGCAGGTCGACGGCTGCCCGCTGGTCACGCTGAGGCCTGCGCCGTGACGCAGGGCGGGGCGGTCAGGGGAGCCGCACAGACGGGAGTCCGACCGTCACGAGTCACCTGAGTTGACATAATATGCATTATCGGCGCTCAGCGCTGAACAGCTAGATAGCCGGTGAACTCGCGTCCACGCACCGTTCTCGTCGCACGACGCGCCGCCGTTCGTCCGCCGTGGGTGCACGACATGCCGCTCACGATCAACGTGAACGGCATGTCGTGCGACCTGGGCGTCGTGACCGGCGGCGCATCGTGGCCGGGCCCGCGGTGGCGTTGCGGGTCCGACGGACCTGCGCGGTCGGCGGCGACGGCCGGGTCGTCAGTGCTCGGGCGTCTCGTCGCCGGTGGGCACGTCGTCGGCGTCGATCTCGAGGGCGGCCTGCTCGCTGCCGTCCTCCTCGACCTCGGAACGGTCGGTGTCCGGCTGCTCCGGCTGCTCGGCCTGGGTGGTCTCTTCTGCGGGGTCCGGCTGGCTGTACGTCATGGCGGGGACGCTACTCGGCGCGGCCTGTGTCGGTCCGGGCGGTGCGGTCGTCGACGGTGACCGGACAGACGGACGGGAGGCGCGTGGCGGTGCCGCCACGCGCCTCCCGTCCGGTGGTGCTACTGGTTCTGCAGCATCTGCGTCGCCAGCACGGCGCCGAAGATCATGAAGATGATCGCGATGACGATACCGATGACGCTCAGGACGATGCCGGCGAGGACCATGCCGCGGTTCAGGCCCCGGCGACGCGCGACGAAGCCGAGGATCAGGCCCACGATGCCGGCGATCAGACCGATGATCGAGAACAGGAAGCCGAAGACGACGGCGACGATGCCGAGCACCAGCGACCCGATGGCGAGGCCGTTGCCGCCGTTCGTCGCGGGTGCCGCGCCGGGCGTGTTCGGTGCCGGCGGGAAACCGTTCGTGGACATGGGAGCTCCTCGTGTCAGGGCCGCTGGCACGGGTTGCGTGCGGCCGTCAGCGCACACGGTAGGCGCTTCCTGCGAAGTGCGTTCACATCAGCTGTACGCACCCGGTGCTGCCGGATCAGACGGCACGGTGCCGCCGGACCAGGTCCGGGAGCTCCACCGGCTCGAAGGGCTCGTCGGTGGCGTCGAGCTCCTCGGCGGTCCACCACCGCGAAGCGAGGATGTCGACGCGCTCGTCGTCGGTCCACTCGGCATCGGACAGCTCGAAGCCGGGCGTCCGGACGACGTAGAACTCGCTGTGGCCGCGGTCGTGGTCGGCCAGGTCCCACTCGACCGTGAAGTCCCAGCTCCACACGGGGTCGCCCGGATCGTCGACGACGACGCCGGTCTCCTCACGGAGCTCGCGGACGGCGGCGTCGCGGTACGACTCCCCCGGGTCCACGCCGCCACCGGGGGTGATCCACCGGTGCGCGTGGTCGGACGACGGCGACCGCGTGTCCATGAGGAACACGCGGCCGTCCGGGTCGAGCAGGAGGATGCGGGAGGTCAGACGGAGGCCGGGCTTCGCTGTCATCCGCCCGAGGCTACCCGTCGCGCCGTCCCCCGCTCCGTGTCAGGCCGTGAAGCCGCTCGTGTCACCGACGAGCTTCGTGTGGTCGGCCGGGATCGGCTCGACGGCGGCCAGGGCGATCTCGGCCGCGAACTCGGACACGCTGTAGAGCTTCCCGACCTCCTGGCGCCGACCCTCGATCGCACCGGGGTTCAAGCGGTTGAGCAGCGTCGCCGTGATGGTGCCCTCGATCATGTCGCCGGAGACGGTCACGAACTCGATGCCGGCGGCCTCGAGCTGCGGGATGAGCTCGCGCAGCGCGAGTTCGCCGGCACGCTTGCTCTTGGCGACGGGGACGTACTCATCCATCGTCTCGGCGGTCTCGACGAAGTGGGCCTGGTGGCTGGTCACGAAGACGACACGCGAGCCGGCCGGCATGTGCGGCACGGCGGTCTGCAGCATGTCGACCTGTGCGTCGCGGTTCAGGCGGAGTGCGTAGTCCTCCCCCAGGTCGGCCTCCATGCCGCCGGAGGCGTTGAGCACGAGCAGGTCGATCCCGCCCCACTCGGCCACGACGCGGTCGACCATCGCCTGGACGGAGTCGTGATCGGTCAGGTCGGCAGCCACGGCGATCGCGGAACCGCCGGCAGCGACGACCTTCTCGACGATCTGCTCGGCGCGCCGGGCCTTGTTGCGGTAGTTCACGACGACCTTCGCGCCGACCTCGGCCAGGTAGCCGACGGTGTCGGCGCCGATACCGCGCGACGACCCCGTGACGAGGGCGCGCTTGTCGGCGAGGGATCCGGGGGCGAGGGGGTTCGTCACGGGCGTGTTCTCCAGGTCGCTGCTGTGGCCGGTCGGCCGCCGACGAGCCTACCAACCACGCGGCCCGCGCCGGGCGAGCGTCAGTCGCACCCGCGCGGACCCGAGCGTGACTTGATATGTTGAACGGAGTTGGACCGGCCGTCGCGACGCTGCACGCCGGAGCGCGCGATGCAAGGGAGGGAGATCGCGTGAACATCGACTGGATCCAGACCGTCGTCTGGATCGGACTGACACTGCTGCTGGGCGTGGTCGAGATCTTCACGCTCGACTTCATCTTCCTGATGCTCGCCGCGGGCGCGGCCGGGGGTCTGATCGCAGCGCTGGTCGGCGCGCCGTGGTGGCTCTCCGCGATCATCGCGGCCGTCGTCGCACTCGTGCTGCTCTCGCTCGTCCGCCCCCGGCTGCTCGTGGCGCTCGGCCGGAACGCCGACCCGCACCGCACCAACATCGAGGGGCTGATCGGCCTGCGCGGCACCGTCGCGGTGGCCTTCACGTCGTCGTCCCCCGGGCAGGTCCGTCTCGCGAACGGCGAGACCTGGAGCGCCCGGCTCGCCGCAGGCTCCCCCGACCGCACACCACCGCTCGGCACCCCCGTGGTCGTCGAGTCCATCGAGGGGTCGACCGCGGTCGTCCGCCTCGGAGAAAGGGCCACCTCGTGACCATCTCAGCCGGGACGATCGCCCTGATCGTCCTCGTCCTCGTCGTCGTGATCTTCGTGATCGTCGTCCTGTCCCGCGCGATCCGGATCGTGCCCCAGGCGACGGCCGGGATCGTCGAACGACTCGGCAAGTACCACAAGACGCTCAGCCCCGGACTCAACATCCTGGTGCCGTTCATCGACCGGCTCCGCCCGCTCATCGACATGCGCGAGCAGGTCGTGTCCTTCCCACCGCAGCCGGTGATCACCGAGGACAACCTGGTGGTCTCGATCGACACCGTCGTCTACTTCCAGGTGACCGACGCACGCGCCGCCACCTACGAGATCGCGAACTACCTGGGTGCGGTCGAGCAGCTCACCACCACGACGCTCCGCAACGTCGTGGGTGGCCTCAACCTCGAAGAGGCACTGACCAGCCGCGACAACATCAACGGCCAGCTCCGGGTCGTCCTCGACGAGGCGACCGGCAAGTGGGGCATCCGGGTCGGTCGTGTCGAGCTCAAGGCGATCGAGCCGCCCGTGTCGATCCAGGACGCCATGGAGCAGCAGCTCCGCGCCGAACGGAGCCGTCGAGCCGCGATCCTGCAGGCCGAGGGCACCAAGCAGTCGGCGATCCTCGAGGCCGAGGGCCAACGGCAGGCCGCGATCCTCGCCGCCGAGGGTGACGCGAAGGCCCAGGTGCTCCGCGCCGAGGGTGAGGCGCAGGCCATCGCGACCGTCTTCGAGGCGATCCACACGGGCGACCCGGACGACAAGCTGTTGTCCTACCAGTACCTGCAGACCCTGCCGAAGATCGCCGAGGGCACGGCGAACAAGCTGTGGATGATCCCGAGCGAGTTCACCGAGGCGCTGTCCGGGATCGCCAAGGGCTTCACCGGCGGGCGGACCGGCAGCGGTCCGGTCGCGGGAGCCGGTGGGGGCACGGACTTCCTGTCGCGCATCTCGAAGCTCGCGAACGAGAGCCTGGCGAACACCGCGACCGCGGACGGCGCGGCGGCGGCGAACCCCCGACCGGACGCCACCGCGGCCGACATCGTCCCGGACGCCGCGCTCGACGAGCGGCTCGAGGAGTCGAACCGCAGTGTCGACGCGCGCCTCGCCGCGGCCGACGAGGCCTCGCAGACCGCGCTCGGGGACGACCACCGGCCGTAGGTCTCCCCGCACACGACGACGCCCGCCCCGGATCTCCCGGGGCGGGCGTCGTCGTGTCGGGGGTGGTGCTCAGGCGCCGCGACGTGCACGCAGGAACGCGAGACGCTCCTCCAGGAGCTCCTCGAGTTCCTCGCGCGAGCGACGCTCGAGCAGCATGTCCCAGTGCGTCCTCGGCGCCTTGACGTCCTCGGCAGCGACCTCGACGGGGATCCCGTCGTCGCCGAGCAGCCGTCCTTCGCGCCCCGTCCGGGGTTCCGACCACGTCTGCGGTACGTCCGCCTCGGCGGAGAAGACGACGTCGAACGTCTCCCCCGACTCGGTCTGGTAGACCGCGCGCTTCCGGTCGGAGAGCTCGACGCCCTCCTCGCTCTGGAGACTCTGGCTCCCGAGCCGCATCCCGCGGAGACTCCGATCAGCCATGTGTGTGCTCCTCTCGCTCGTCTGCCCTCCTCAACACTGTCCCACGCGGGATGCATCCCGACTGGGCGCATTCACAGAGCGTTCCCAGTGGGAGGTGGCGGTGTTCAGGAATCGCGGCGGAGCGACCGTGTCGATCGACGGCCCCACGGTGCGCACGCGAGCAGGGCGAGGAGGGCCCCGAGCGACACCAGGAGGGTGACCGACCCGGAGACGATCGTGGCGGGGGTCGTCCCGGTGCCGAGCGGCACGTCCGTGACCATCGAGGTCGCCGTGTACTCGGGGACGCGGTCGATGGTCCGCCCCGAGGGGTCGATGACCTGGGACGCACCGACCGTCGAGATGTTGACGAGCGAGCGACCGGTCTCGACCGCCCGGAGCCGGGCGATCTCGAGCTGCTGCAGGTTCTCGTCGGTCCCGGAGAAGTCGGCGTTGTTCGTCTGCGCGAGGATGACCTGCGCTCCCCCGCGAGCCATGTCGGACGTGAGTCCGTCGTCGACGATGTCGAAGCAGACCGCGATCCCCGCCTTGATGCCGGCGACATCGAGCACGTTCGGCCTGGTGCCCGGCGTGTAGTCGCGCTGCAGCAGCCCGATGAGCGACGGCGCGAGCTTCGAGAAGAACCAGCGGTCGGGCACGTACTCGCCGAAGGGGACCGGACGTTTCTTGTCGTAGGACGACTGCCAGCCGTCGGCGGTCCACACGAACGACGTGTTGTGCAGGACGCCGGACGGTGTCTGCGTGATCGCCCCGGCGACCAGCGGCGCCCCGACCGTGTCGACCACGGAGTCGAGGGCGCCTGCGACGGCCGGGAAGCGCCGCGGGTCGGCCTCGGCGGCAGCCTCGGGCCAGACGACCAGGTCGACGCCACGCGCCTCGACGTCGGTCGCGGCGACCTGCGCGGCCAGGACCTCGCCCGGCTGGGCGCGGTCGAAGTACCCGGCCGGACCGTTTCCCTGCACCGCCTCGACGCGGATGCTGCCGTCGATGCGGGTGGGCCAGGCGGGCACGGCCAGGACCACGGCGACCAGGAGCCCGGCGGTGGCCACGCGCGTGGACGCGGCGACGCCCGAGCCGGGTGTGCGAGGCACGACGAGCGCGAGCGACAGCACGACCGCGACGCAGTAGACGACGACGAACGTCACGCCGAGCACGCCCACGTACGCCGCGAGGTGCGTGAAGGGTCCCTGTGACTGGGACAGCCCGACCCGGCCCCACGCGAAGCCCTCGTACGGCCAGCTGCCGGAGAACCACTCGCGTCCGGTCCAGAGTCCGGCGACGACGGCCGGGAGGCCCCACACCCGCCAGGCGGTCGACGGCAGGACGCGCGCGATCCAGCGGTACGCGAGGGCGATCGCCACGCTGCCGAGGGCGAAGTACGCGGCCTCGAACAGCGCGAGCGCCAGCCACGGGACCGGACCGAGGTACCGCCCGGCCCAGGAGATCGCGGGCAGCCAGAAGGCCGCGCCGGCCACGTACCCGAGCCAGGCTGCACGTCGGGCGCGCTGCCCCATCGCGGCGAGCAGCATGCAGGCCATCGCCGGGTAGGCGAGGAACCACCAGCCCGGGGACGGGAACGACAGGGCGAAGAGCAGGCCGCCGACGACCGCGAGCGGGAACGCGAGGCGCAGCGGCAGCGCGGCGAACTCGTCGCGCCGCCCGTCCGGCAGGATCCCGGTCCCGGTCGGGGACACCGTCGACGCCCGCGAGGCGGCGCGGACGACGCGGCGTCCCGTGGTGGAAGCGCCGGTCTGCGGGCGCGTGGCCGCGTCGGGGACGTGCACCGGGCCTCCCGTCAGACCGTCGCGTAGGCGACGATGCCGCGGCGCACCGCGTCCGTCGCCCGTCGCGCGGTCTGGGCGAGCTCCTCGTCGCCGGCGTTCCGGACCTGGTCCAGCAGGTCGATGACCTGCTTCGACCAGCGCACGAAGTCGCCAGCGGGCATGTCCAGGGTCCGGAGCACGTCGTCGAGCGCGGAGCCGGACGCCCAGCGGAACATGCCGACCGACATCGCCGGGGTCGGCGGCTGCGAACCGGCGAGCCGCGCATCGCGCTCGATGTCGTCGAGCCGCGCCCAGATGGTCAGCGTCTCGTCGAGCGCCGGCCGGAAGGCTCCGCGGGGCAGGGCGTGCTCGGTCCCCGGGGCGTCCTCGCGCCGGGGCTGGTACACGATGGTGGCGGCCATGGCGGCGAGCTGCGCCGGGGTCAGTTCCTTCCAGACGCCGGCCTCGAGGCACTCGGCCACGAGAAGGTCGCGCTCACCGTAGATCCGCTGCAGGCGACGTCCGCCAGCGGCGACGGTCGCTTCGTCGTCCCCGGTGGCGACCAGGTAGCCGAGCTGCAGGAGCACGTCGGTGACCCGGTCGAACGTCGTCGCGACGGCACCCGTGCGGGAGCGGATCTGCTGGACGAGCTTGTCGTTGGCGCGCTTGAGCTTGTACCAGCGCTCGGCCCAGCGGGCGTGCGCCTCGCGGTCCGGGCACGCGTGGCAGGGGTGGCGCTGCATCTGCCGACGGACCTCGGTGATCGCCGCCTGGCGCTCCTGCCGGGCGCCGTGCGAGGCCTCGCGACCGCCGGGGACGTTCGTGCGCTCGAGGTCCGACAGGCGACGGCGGAGCGCGGCGTACTCGGTGAAGTCCCCGAGGTGGCACTGCATCGCGCGCTGGTAGCCGTCGAGGGACTCCTGCTGCGACCGGACCTTGCGTGCGAGGTCGACGACGGAACGGTCCGCCTGGAACTGCGCGAACGAGGTCTCGAGGACCTCGCGCGTCCGCTGCCGACCGAACTGCTCGATGAGGTTCACGGCCATGTTGTACGTGGGCTTGAACGACGAGTTGAGCGGGTACGTGCGACGGCTCGCCAGCGACGCGACGGCCTGCGGGTCGAGGCCGTCCGACCACTGGATGACCGAGTGGCCCTCGACGTCGATGCCACGGCGTCCGGCGCGACCGGTGAGCTGCGTGTACTCCCCCGGCGTGATCGGCACCCGGGCCTCGCCGTTGAACTTCTCGAGCTTCTCGAGCACGACCGTCCGGGCCGGCATGTTCACGCCGAGCGCCAGGGTCTCGGTCGCGAACACGACCTTGAGGAGCTTGCGCTGGAAGAGGTCCTCGACGACCTCCTTGAACGCGGGCAGCAGGCCGGCGTGGTGTGCGGCCACACCGCGCTCGAGGCCCTCGAGCCACTCCCAGTAGCCGAGCACCGCGAGGTCCTCGTCGAGCAGGGTCCGGCAGTGGTACTCGGCCGTCTCGCGGATCTCGTTGCGCTCGTCGGCGGTCGTCAGCGAGATGCCGGACCGGAGGACCTGACGGACGCCCTGGTCGCAGCCGTTGCGGCTGAACACGAAGAAGATCGCCGGCAGGAGCATCCGCTCGTCGAGCACCTTCGCGATCTGCTCGCGGTACATCTTCTCGGTACGAGGGCCCCGGCGCTCGGGGTAGCCGCCGCGTCCGCGACGACCACGGTGGCCGCCGCCGTGCCGCTCGCTGCGCGAGGCGCCGCCGACGAGTCGGAGCAGCTCCGGGTTCACCCGGTTCGTGGCCGCCGCACCGCTCGAGTCGAACAGGTCGACCATCTTCGAGCCGACGAGCACGTGCTGCTCGAGCGGGACCGGCCGGTCCTCGGACACGATGACGTCGGTGTCGCCGCGGACGGTCTGCAGCCAGTCGCCGAACTCCTCGGCGTTGGACACCGTCGCGCTGAGGGAGACGAGCCGGACCTCGGTCGGCAGGTGCAGGATCACCTCTTCCCACACCGCTCCCCGGAACCGGTCCGCCAGGTAGTGGACCTCGTCGAGGACGACCCACGCCAGGTCGTCGAGCAGGTCGGAGTCCGCGTAGATCATGTTGCGGAGCACCTCGGTCGTCATCACGACGACACGGGCCCGCGGGTTGACGTTCGTGTCGCCGGTGAGGAGCCCGACCTCGGACTCGCCGTAGTCGGCCACGAGCTCGTTGTACTTCTGGTTGCTCAGCGCCTTCATCGGCGTCGTGTAGAAGACCTTCGCGGTCGGCTGCCGCATGGCGAGCCAGATCGCGAACTCGGCGACGATCGTCTTGCCGGCACCGGTCGGTGCGGCGACGAGGACGCTCCGGCCCTGGTCGAGTGCGTCGCAGCCGGCGACCTGGAACGGGTCGAGGTCGAAGCGCAGGTCGGAACGGAACAGCTCGAGGTTGCGCGAGCGGTTCCGGACCTTCGCCGCCTGGTAGCGCTCGGCGGCAGTGGGTCCGGCGGTCATCAGCGTGCGTACTCCTCGTCGAGCTTCGCCTGCTGCTTCGCCAGCCTGCGGTCGTGGAGCCAGGTCACGAGACACGCTGCTGCGTAGAGCACCGTCATCGGGATCGCCAGCAGGAACATCGAGATGACGTCGGCCGACGGGGTCACGATCGCGCAGAACACCAGGATGCACACGATCGCGACGCGCCACGACCTGATGATCGAGCTGGCCGACAGCACCCCGACGAAGTTCAGCAGCACGAGGAACACCGGCAGCACGAACGCGATGCCCACGGCGACGATGAGCTTGATGACGAAGTCGTAGTACGCCTTGGCGTCGACGATCGACGTGTCCTGCGCCGACACGAAGCTGCCCAGGATCCCGACGATGTGCGGCAGGACGTACCAGCCGAACCAGCAGCCCGCGAAGAACAGCGGGATCGCGGTGCCCAGGAACCCGAACACGTACTGCTTCTCGCGCCGCACCAACGCCGGGACGATGAACGCCCAGACCTGGTAGAGCCAGACGGGGCTCGAGATCACGACACCGATCGTGATCGCGATCTGCAGCCGCAGGTCGAACGCGCCGGTGATCTGCGGGAAGTTCAGCTCGGCCGTGTGGCCGCCGACCTCGGCCAACTGGGTGACCGGCTGCCGCAGGGCATCGAGCACGAACGGGGTGAGGAACCACCCGCCGACCGCGCAGAGCGCGACCGCGACGACGGCCTTGAAGAGACGGTTCCGCAGCTCGATCAGGTGCTGCCCGAGCGACATGCGACCCTCGGTGTCCTTCTCCGGACGGCCTGGTCGCCTCGCTCGCCCGCTCGCGGTCGTCGAAGCCATGGCCCGATCCTACGGGACCGGGGCCGACAGTCGGGCCGTCGGCGGCGGACCCACAGGCGGACGACCGGACGGGAGGCGCACGGCGGGCCCGCCCCGTGCCTCCCGTCCGTCAGGGTGCGCGGCGGGCGCGGTGCACGCTGTGGCCGGCGCTGGCGGGGTGCACGCGGTGGCCGGCGACGGCGCGGTGCGCGCGCTACTCGGCGGCCAGGGCCGCCTCGGCGAACGCGCGGACGGCGGCACGGGCCGCCGGCGGGTCGAGGACGACCGCGCGGCCCGGCAGGCCGGCCACCAGCCGGACGACCCCGTCGAAGCCGTTCGATGCCGCGAGCCGGATGCGGACGCGGCCGTCTGCGTCCTCGGCGTCGGCGGTGTCCGCCAGGAAGTCCGCGACGAGGGGCAGCGCCGAGCAGTCGAGCTCCACCGTGACGATGACGTCGCCGCCGGACTGCTGGAAGAGCGTGTCCGGGATCACGACGTCGCCGATGGTCTTCTCGGCCGGGCGGTCGTCCACGCGCACGCTCGTCATCCGGTCGAGCCGGAAGGTCCGGAGCGCCTGCCGGTCGAGGTCCCAGGCACGCAGGTACCAGTCGGTGTCGATCGACTCGACGCGGAGCGGGTCGACACGGCGGGTCCCGCCGCGGGTGCGCGGCCCGGCGTACTCGAACGCCAGACCACGACCGTCGGCGACGGCACGGCGGATGGTGGCGAGCGCCGCGTCGTGCAGGTCCTGACCGACCGCGACGTTCGACGCCGCTCCCCCGGCACCGCGGGAGAGCTTCGCCATGAGGGACCGGATCGCGTCCCGGTCGGCGGCCTCGGGCAGCGCGGACAGGTACTGCAGGCCGGCGATCAGGGCCGAGGCCTCACGCGCCGACAGCCGGGGCGAGTCGTCGATCGCCACGAGGTTCGTCAGCACGATCATGTCGTTCTGCTCGAAGTCGTCCCAGGCGATGTCGAACAGGTCACCGTGCTGGTACTGCATCGTCTCGCCGGGCACCCCGGACACCGCGATGAGCTCGACCGCACGGCGGATGCGCTGCTCGGGGACGCCGAAGTGCCGTGCGGCCTCGGCCACGGACACGCGCTCGTGGTCGATGAGGTACGGCACGAGGGCGAGCAGGAACGCGAGCTTGTCCTGTGCCTGGAGCGGTTGCTGGTCAGGCACGGGTACCTCCGGCGTCGGCGGTCTGGTCGGCGTCGGTGGTCTGGTCTGCGTCGGCTCGGCCGGCCTCCGCGTGGTCGGCGACGAGGGCGCGCAGGCGGGCGACCACGAGCTCGCGGACCGCGGCGGGCTCGAGCACCCGGACCTCGGGACCGAAGGCCGCCAGTTCCTCGGCGAGGATCTGCGGGTCGACGTGGTGCACGACGAGCACGCCGTCGTCGTCGACCTCGGTGCCGCGTCGACGCTGGAGCCGGCGCTCGGCATCGGAACCGGGCACGACCGCGATCCGCGCCGTCCGTTCGGCCCACACCCGGTCCAGCTCGGTCAGGGCACGTTCGGCGGCGCCGGCGGGAGCGGGGTGCTGCCCGACCTGGTGCACGCTGACCGGTCCGACGATCCGCGACAGCAGGTAGTTCTTCGTGCCGCCGGTGGAGAACTCGTGCGCTGCGAGCATCCAGCGACCGCCGTGCTGCACGAGCGCGAGCGGTGCGAGGTCACGCCGGCGGGGCGCGTGCTCGCCCGGCGTGATGTAGTCGAAGCGCACGGCAGCGCCACGGTCGAGCGCTGAACGCAGGGGTTCGAACGCGGTGTCACGGGCGCGGAGCCGGGGCGAGTAGGCGGCCATGCCGGCGACACCCTGCGCCGTGGTCGTCCCACCGTCGTCGGCACCGGCGGACCGGACCTTCAGCAGCGCCCGTCGTGAGTCGGTGGACAGTGCGCCCTCGCGCCAGGCCATCGCGGCGAGCGACAGCAGTGCGGACTCGTCCGGGGTGAAGCGGACGTCGAGCGGCAGGTCGTACTCGCCCTTCGGGATGCGGTACCGGAGCGTCTGGTTGTTGCCGGCGGCGCCGGGCGTCTCGATCGTCTCGAGCGGGATGCCGAGGTCGCGGACGTCGTCCTTGTCGCGCTCGAACTGCCGCTCGAGCGACGCGTTGTCCCCACCGGACGTGTACCGCTGCCGGTAGCCCTGCACGTTGGCCAGGATCTCCGCCTTGGTCAGCCCGGCCTCGGTCGAGAGCAGCGCGAGCACCAGGCTGAAGAGCCGCTCCTCGGCGGGGACGCGGGGGGCTCGGGTGGCTGGCACGAGCCCGATCCTACGGCAGCGCGGGTGCACCGGAGTGCACCCGCGCGCGGTCGGTGGACGGACCGTCGAGGGTCAGGCGGGCATCTTCCCGAGCACGTCGATGACGTACGCGGTGGTGCCGTCCTGCTGGTGCACGATCGCCAGGACCTGGTCGCCGACACGGTGGCCGAGGACGGCGTTCCGCACGCCGTCGATGACCTGGCCCTTCGCGAGCGGGATCGCCTGTGCGCCCGATCCGTCGGTCCAGCTCGAGCCGACGACGGACGAGTCGCCGTTGTTGCCGGCCCACGAGACGGCCGTGTACTTGATGACCGCGGTGTCCTTCGCGGTGAGCTCCGCCCCGGACCCCTTGCGGAGCAGGTGCAGCGCGTCGTCCTTCGGGGCGCTCCACGACGGGATCGTGATGCCGGGCGCACCCGACGGCGCGAGGACGACGGCGGGCATGCCGTCGCCGGCGAGCTGCGGCGTGCCGGTCGCCCGGGCGTCGAAGGCCTGCTTGACGTCCATGACCGCGATCACGGCGTCCTCGGCCTTGCGCGACGTGCCGGATCCGGCGGACGCGCTCCCGCTCAGCTCGCTCTTCGGCAGGGCGACGGCGAGCCGGTCGCCCACGTGGGCGCACTCGAGCGCGGTGCCCAGGGGGCCGTAGTTCGCAGCGCCCGCGGTGATCGGGGCGGTCTGCCCGGAGTACCCGCTGGTCTGCGCGACCTGACCGGTGCTGCCGTCGACGAGGGTGTACTCGACGAGGACCGGCGTCCCCTCCTCGATCTGGCGGCCGTTGCCGGAGCGCAGGACCGACACCTGCGTGTCCGTCGTGGTCAGCCCGGACGGCACCGACACCTTCGGCTCCTTGCCGAACGCACCGGACGCCGTCACCGCTGCCGACGCGGCACCGGGAGCCGGGCAGGAGGACGCGGCCGTACCGGCCCCGCTGGCGGCGCACCCCGTCAGGGACGCGGCGAGGCCGATGGTGACCAGGAGTGCGGGGATGGTGCGCACGGACCCTCTTTCCGTTCGGTGCTGGACGGGCATGCGTAGCCTAGCGGTCGCCGTCGGCGGCATCGTGCGAGGCATCCGGGGTGCCTTCGGCGCCGCCGTGCGCGATCCCCTGCGCGTCCGTCGAGGCCTCGGCAGCGGCGACCCTGCGCGCCTGGGCCGCTGCCTGACGGGCGACCTTCCGGAGCTTCTTGTCGCTGGCGGACCGCTCGCCGACGGCGCCGGGGGTCCAGGCCTCGACGTCCTCGTCCGAGAACTCGGCCTTGCCTGCACGACGCTTCAGGTTCGGCAGCACGACGCCGTCGGCGAGGCGTCGGGCGGTCACGAGGAACCCGGTGTGGCCGACCATCCGGTGGTCCGGACGGACGGCGAGACCCTCCACGTGCCAGGTGCGCACGAGGGTCTCGCTCGACTGCGGGTCCGTGAAGCGCCCGGTGTCCCGCAGCGCCTCGGCCGTGCGGGACAGCTGCGTGACGGTCGCCACGTAGCAGACGACGAGCCCGCCGGGGACGAGCGCGTCCGCCGCGGCGTCGACGCACTCCCACGGCGCGAGCATGTCGAGGACCACGCGGTCGATGCTCTGCGGTCCGGTGGCGCCGGGGAGCTCCTCGACGAGGTCGCCGACGGTCACCGACCAGTTGTCCGGCACGGCGCCGAGGAACGTGCCGACGTTGCCGCGCGCGATGGCGGCGAACTCCTCGCGGCGCTCGAACGACTGCAGCCGGCCGGTCGGGCCGATCGCCCGGAGCAGGAAGAGCGAGAGTGCTCCCGAGCCGACGCCGGCCTCGACGACCCGGGCGCCCGGGAAGACGTCCGCGAAGGCGACGATCTGGGCGGCGTCCTTCGGGTAGACGATGGCCGCGCCGCGGGGCATCGACATCACGTAGTCGTTGAGGAGCGGCCGGAGCGCGAGGTACTCGTCGCCGGTGCTCGCCCGGACCACGGAGCCGTCGGGCTGCCCGATCACGTCGTCGTGCCGGAGCACGCCGCGGTGGGTGTGGTACTCGCCGGCGGTCTCGAGCGAGAGCGTCGTGAGCTTGCCCTTCGGGCCGGTGAGCTGCACGCGGTCACCGGCGCGGAACGGACCGCGCGGCGGGGTGTGCGGGGCGCCACCGGCGGTCTGCGGCAGGGCGACGACGTCGTCCTGCGAGGGCTGCTGGGTCTGCTCGGTCATCGGCTCGCCGTCTCGGTACGGGCCGCGAGGGCCGGGCTGGTCAGTTCGACGAGGCGGTCGACGTCCACGTCCGCCAGCGTCGTCAGGTGCACGTCGCCACCGGCGATCTCGGACAGCGGCACGATGTGCTCGACCGCGACGGTGACGGCGCCGGAGGCCACGGCCGAGGCGACCCCGGTGGCCGAGTCCTCGATCGCGACGCACGCGGTGGGGTCGACCCCGAGCTGCGCCGCCGCGGCGAGGTAGGCGTCCGGGTGGGGCTTCGGACGGTCGACGTCGTCGCCGGCGACGACCACGCGGAAGCCACGGGCCCCGAGGGCGTCGGCGGTGACGAGCGCCATCGTGCGGCGGGACATCGTCACCAGCGCGGTCGGGATGCCGCGGTCGTGCAGCTCCTCGACGAGTTCGCGGGCGCCGGGACGCCAGGGGAGCTCACCGCCCTGCAGGCGCTGCGTCACGTAGTCGGTCATCCACAGGACGATCTCCTCGACGTCCATGTCGACGCCCCGGTCGCGGAGGATCTCACCCGACCGCTCGAGCCCGCTCCCGACCAGGGAGAGGCCGTCCTCGTGGGTCCACTCGGCGCCGTACCGGTCGGTCAGCTCGACCTGGGACTGCTGCCAGATCGGTTCGGTGTCGATGATCGTGCCGTCCATGTCCCACAGCACGGCTGCGGGGAGGACGCGTTCGGGGTGCTGGGCGGTCACGGGCGACGAGTCTACCGGGGCACCGACCGGCGCCGCGGTTCCGCTCGGGGCGGACGGAGGGTGCCTGCGGGCGGCTCCGGCATATCCTGGGTGATCGACCGTGTCCGGCCGCGCGCGATCACCGTGCGCGCCCCGCTCCACCACCAGGAGGCCCCTCCGTGCCACAGCACTCCCCCTTCAGCGACGGCCGACTGCTCGTCGTCGCCTTCGAGGGCTGGAACGACGCCGGCGAGGCTGCGAGCGGCCTCGCCCGCCGGATCGTCGACGCGCTGGAACTCGACGAGCTGCGTGAGATCGACGGCGAGCGGTACGTCGACTACCAGTTCAACCGGCCGGAGGTCGGCACCGCGGAGGACGGTTCCCGAGCCATCCGCTGGCCCCGCATCGTCCTGCACGGGCCCGGCGCCGAGGGGCGTCCGGTCATCGGCGCGGCCGGCTCCGAGACCGAGCGCGACGTGTTCGTCCTGGTCGGGCCGGAGCCGTCCCGGACCTGGCGGGGGTTCTGCGCGGAGGTCATCGACCTCGCCGACGTGTACTCGATCGACGCGGTGGTGTTCGTCGGCGCGATGCTGGCGGACGTCCCGCACACCCGACCGATCTCGGTGTTCGTGTCGAGCGAGAACGCCGGTGTCCGTGCGGCGTTCGACGTCGACCGGTCGACGTACGAGGGACCGACCGGCATCCTCGGCGTGCTCTCCGACGCGATGGACACCGCGGGGCTCACCACGCTCTCCCTGTGGGCCTCGGTCCCCCACTACGTGCACAACTCGCCGTCGCCGAAGGCCACCCTGTCCCTCCTCGACAAGATCGAGGAGCTCGCCGACGTCACGGTCCCGCGGGGCAGCCTGCTCGACGAGGCCACCGAGTGGGAGGAGGGCATCGACGCCCTCGCCGCCGACGACGAGGACATGGCGAGCTACATCGGCCAGCTCGAGCAGGCCCGCGACACGGTCGACTCCCCCGAGGCATCGGGGGACGCGATCGCGCAGGAGTTCGAGCAGTACCTCCGCCGACGCGAGCGCAAGGACGGCAAGGACGGCGGCACCGCCGGCGGCGAGGGTCCGTGGCGGCCCCCGCAGCCGCCGCAGCAGTAGTCGCGACCACGGGACGGACGGGAGGCGCGGTGCCGGCTGGCACCGCGCCTCCCGTCCGTCCCGTGGTCGGCACGCGCTCCGGTCGCACGACGTGCCGCTCACCTCTGGGGTGAGC
>NZ_JAURUY010000008.1:0-122691 GCF_030803485.1 Curtobacterium sp. 260
CCCAATATCCACTGGGCGCACCCCCCCCCCCCCAAAAACACCCCAACCCCCCCCCCCCCCCCCCGGGGGGGGGGGGGGGGGGCCCCGCGCCCCCCCCGCCTCCCGTCCGTCGTGGTGGTGGCGTTCCGCGATCAGGCGCGGAAGAAGTCCTGGTACGACGGGTCGCCCACCGGCTGGGCGTGACCGGGCTGCGCGAGCCGCTCCTCGACCATGGCCTGGAGCGCGTCGGGCGGGGTCAGCCCACGGCGGCGCCACTCCATCGGGTTCGCCCGGAGCTGCATCAGGGAGGTGTGGGATCGCATGGCCTCACTCTCCCATCCATTGCCTAGTTTGCCTAACTACATGTCCCATTGCCGCACTCGGGACCACTCCGCTCGACGACCGGGAACGGCGAACGCCCCGCCACCGGACCGGCGACGGGGCGTTCGTGTCGAGAACTACTTGCGGGGTGCCACCTTCGCGGTCTCGGCGGAGGTCGCCGAGCCGTCCTGGTAGCCCGTCGCCTTCGCCGTCACCTCGACGGAGAAGCGGTGCCCCGCGTCCGTCGTGCCGAGCGTGTAGCGCTGGTCCGTCGCACCCTGCACCGCGACGCCGTCACGGAGCCACTGGTACGAGTACGAGACCTTCTTGCCGTCCCACGAGCCGGGCTTCGCCTTGAGCGTCTTGCCGACCTTCGGGGTGCCGGAGATCGTGACGGCGCTGCCCTCGCGGAGGGTGAGCGTCGGCGCGGTCTGCGCCGCCTGGAGCACGTCGGCCTGGTCGCCCACCGCGTTGCCGAGGTGGAGCAGCAGGACCCGGGCGTTCGTGGCGTCGGCCTGTCGCGTGACCTGCAGCGCGCCCTTGTCCGCGTAGAGCACACCGGTGGTGGTGCCCTGCGCGAAGGTGAGCGCCGGTGCCGACGGGTCGTACGTCGCCGGGTCGGTCTCGTCCACGACGTTGGAGCCGCTGGTGGCGAGGGCCGGGGCGTACGCCGACTCGGTCAGGACCGAGTAGTCGAACGGACCGGTCGCGCCGATGGTCGACGCCGACACCGTCAGCACCTTGACGGCGCTGTCGAACGTGTTGACGTCCTGTCCCGCGGTACCGCCGTTGAGCGGCTGCGCGTCGACCGTCTTGCCCGTCGCGAGGTCCACCGTGGTGGCGAGCGTCGCGTCGACCGTGGCCGACTTGGCGTCGTAGACCAGGTAGTCCGGCTCACCGTCGCGGTCCGTGTCGATGAGGACCTCGACGTTGGTCACCGCGCCGGGGTTCGCGTCGGCACCCGCGGTCTGGACGCCGAAGGCGAGCGTGTCGGATGCCTTGTCGTAGTTCGCGCCGTAGGCCCGGATGTCGGCGGCCTGCAGCGACTGCTTCGCCGAACCGGCGGGCAGCGGCTCCTGCGGGTCGGTCCCGCCCAGGACGAACGGTGCGACGGACGAGTGGTACCCGGTCACGGCGTCGCCCTGGTCGACCGAGCGGCCGGTGAGCGCGAGCTCCGCGGTCGTGGTCGAGCCCGAGAACGCGATGTCCTTGCCGTGCACGGCACTGACCGGCTTCGGCGCGACGTACGCACCGAGGCGCATCGGGTTCAGCTTCGCGTCCGTCGGCGTGAAGGACACGACACCGGACTCGGCGGCGACGAACTCACGCTGGTAGCCGGACTGCACCGACTCCTGCGTGGGGTCGATGACCCGACGGAGCTGCGTCGGGTCGGCGATCGTGTACGTCAGCTTGACGGTCGCGGTGCCGTGCGCCGGAGCGGTGACCCGCTTCGTGCTCAGCGAGAACGCGACACCCGGCTGGTCCACCTGGGCCTGGTACGCCACGTCGTACGTGTGCGGACGGCCGTCGGTGTTCTGGATCTGCAGGGTGCGGGACTCGGTGGTCTTCCCGCTGACCTCGACGACACCGTACGAGGCGGTGACGAGCTGGTCGTTCTCGATGCTGCGCACCGTGGTGCCCGCGGTGACCGCCTGCAGCGCGTCGACGCGGCCGGTGCCCTGGCGCAGCAGCGTGGCGTCCCGGTCACCCTGACGAACGTCGTGCGTCGCGGTGTTCATCACGGCGGCCTTGACCTGCGGGGCCGTCCACGACGGGTGCGACTGGAACGTCAGCGCGACGATGCCGGCCACGTGCGGGGTCGCCATCGAGGTGCCGCTCATCGACATGCGGCCGTCACCGGTGCCGTTGGCCGCGGAGATCACGTTGACCCCGGGGCCGGCGACGTCCGGCTTGACGATGTCGTCGAACGAGCCGTGCACGCCACGGCTGGTGAACGGAGCGAGCGTGTTCACGTTCGCCTGGTCGGTCGCCAGCTGGAAGCCCTTGAGCTCCTGGGCGAACTGCACGTGCAGGGTCCCGGCCGTCGCGGCGGCCTGGAGGCTCGCAGCACTGTCCGAGGTCAGCTCGGCACCCGGGATGGTCGCGTTCCCCGCGATGCCCGAGTCGAAGCTGGTCACCGTCCCGGCCAGCAGGACGCCGACACCGCCGGCTGCCTGCACGTTGTTGAAGCGCACACCGGAGCCGCACTCGAGCGCCCCGTCGGTCCACTTCAGCCAGACGACCTTGCCCTTGATCTTCGCGGACTCGTCGGCGCTGAACGCCTGGCAGCCGTCGATGTTCGTGGTCGGGACGACGACGTCGCCCTCCACCGGCAGCGTGCCCTGGTAGTTCTGCGAGTACTGCGCTCGGTAGGTGCCGGCGACGTCGGACGGCGCGGTGGCCTTGACACCGTCGAACAGCGACTGCCCGGTGGCGCTCGCGGCGACGGTGAGGGCGCCCTCGGCGTTGCCCGGCGAGCCACCGATGTCGGTGAAGTCGTCGGCGTTGCCCGAGGCGATGACGGGCAGGACACCGCGGGCGGTGAGCGCGTCGATCTTCGCGTTGTCGGGGTCGTCCGGTGCGCCGTAGTCGGAACCGAGCGACAGGTTGAGGACGTTGATGTCCTTGCCCTCGGTCAGGGCCTGGCCGACCCAGTCGAGCGCGGCACCGGTCAGGTCGGTCGAGCCGCCGCCGTCACCGAACACCTTGAGGGCGTAGAGGCCGGCGTCCGGCGCGGTGCCCGGGCCGATCCACATGTCCTGGACGGACTGGTTGGTCAGCTTCGTGTAGTCGCCGCGGAACGTCTTCTTGTCCGCGGTCAGGCCGTAGCCCGCGGCGGTGCCGGACACGTGCGTGCCGTGGTCGCCGCCCTTGCCGTCGATCGGGTTCGCGTCCGGCTTCGGGGTCGGGTCGTAGCCCGCGCTCGAGGAGTCGGCGTTGTAGGTGGGGCCGGCGAAGTCGTAGCCACCGAGGTACTTCTTCGCATCGAACCAGCTCGGGTCCGGCGCGCTCGTGCTCGCGAGGGCCTGCTCGTACGCGGCCGTCGTGCCGGGGCCGCCGAAGTCGGCCTGGGTGTAGTCGAGACCGGTGTCGAGGACGGCGACGTTGACGCCCTTGCCGGTGCGGCCGGTCTGCTGCCACGCGTCGAGCGAGCGCGTGTAGACGTCGCTCGCGGCGTTCTTCGGGCTGACGCCGTCCGCGCCCGGCTGCACCAGGTCGGGGTCGACGCCGCTCGGGGCCTTCGACGCGTCACCCGGGGTCGGGTCGACGATCTTCTTCGGCGTGAGCGGGATGATGCTCTCGACGTCCGACCGGCTGGCGATGTCGCGCAGGGCGTCGACGTCGGCGACGACGGCGACACCGGGGACGGTGTACTCGGTCGAGTACAGCTCCGTCGCCTCTGCGTCGGACCGCTTGACGGCGGCGCGGACGGCGTCGACGGTCGACGTGATCGCCTGCACGCGCTCCTTCGCGGCGGACGACGGCGTCTTCGACCTCGTCAGGTCGCCGCCCTTCGCCTTCGCGTCGACCTCGAGGGCCCCCTGGCCGGTCGTGCGGACGAACGCCGCGACCGTCTTCTGGGGCTTGGCGTCGCGCAGGGGCGCCGCGAGCTTGAGGTCGGCGGCGGAGAGACCGCTCGGCGCGGCGTTCGCTGCGCCGCCCACGGCGAGACCGCCGCACGACAGGGCGACGGCGGCGATGCCGGCGGTCAGGATGCGTGCGACGCGTGACCGCGTGGTGCGCTCCGTGGTGGGTGGTTGCTCGGGTACTGCACGGTTCGGTGTTGCACGTGTCACAGGGCGCACTCCTCGGCTCTGTCCGTGGTGGGAATTCCTGTGAAGTTATGCGTTCGTTCACAGGCGGAACAGTCCGCACTTTGGAGGACTGGCCCTCGTTCGGGGGTACACCACCTCGTAACTTGCACAGCCGTGTGCACGTTATTACGATGGTGCTCGTGACCACCACCGACCAGCCCGGACGCGCGCCCCGACGGGACGCGACGGCGAACCGGGCCGCCCTGATCGAGGCCGCACGGAGCGTCCTGCAGCAGGACCCCGATGCCTCGCTCGAGACCATCGCGTCCGCCGCGGGCCTGTCGCGCCGTGCGGTCTACGGACACTTTCCCTCCCGCGACGACCTCGTACGCGAGGTCGTGACCGGCGGCGCCGCACGGATCGCCGGCGCGATGCCGTCGTCGTCCGAGCTCGCCGACCTCCCGCCCGCCGCACGGCTCGCGGCGATCGCCGTGACGCTCTGGGCCGAGGTCTCGCACGTGCGCTCCATGGCCCGCGTCGCCCTGCGCAGCCCGTTCGCCGAGTCCGTGGCCGAGGTGTTCGCGCCGCTGCGGGCACAGGTCCGCACGGCCTGCGCGCTCGGCATCGACGAGGGCTCGATGCGCGACGACGTCGACGCGGACACGCTCGCCCGCCTGGTCGAGGCCGCCTGCATCGCCGTCCTCGACGAGGCCACCCGGTCCGGCACGAGCGACGAAGCCGGTCGCCGCACGGTCGTGCTGTCGGCGCTCGGCACCGCCGGCATCGACTGGCGCACCGCGCTGCTGTCCGAACCCGCCGCACCCGCACCCCGTACCGAGCAGGAGACCCGCGCATGACGCTCGAACTCGACCACGTCGGCATCGGCGACGAGCCCGGCGCCGCGCTGCCCGTCGTGTCCGCCGTCGCCGCTCCCGGTCGCCCCGGTGTCGTCGCCGTCGAGACCGAGCAGGCGCCGGTGCTCGCGTCCCTGATCGCCGGCGGGCGGATGCGTCCCGAGTCCGGGCGGGTGCTGCTCGACGGACACGAGGACGCCGCAGCGGTACGCGCGGCCTTCGCGCTCGTGGACACCCCGGGCGTCGCCGAACCGTTCCCCGTCATGACGATCCGGAAGGTCGTGCGCGAGGAACTCGCGTTCGCCGGGCAGCGCCCCTCGCGCGACCACGTCGACACCGTGCTCGACGAGCTCGGCATGCGGGACCACGCCGACACGCACGTGCAGCGGGTCCCGACCGACGTGCGGGTGCGGCTGCTCGTCGAGCTCGCGCTGCTGCGGGACGGGGTCACGGGCATCGTGCTCACCTCGCCCGAGCGGCACGGCGGCGCCGTGGCCGACTGGTTCACGGTCGTGCGCGACGTCGCCCGGCGCGGCGTCACCGTCGTCCTCGTGACGTCGAAGGCCGCCGCAGCCACCGTCGAGCAGCTGCTCGACACGATCCGCACCGAGGGTCCCGACGACGCGACCTCGACCGACGGGGGCGACCAGGGCCTCCCGTCCGGCCCCTCCGACCCCGAAACTCCCGCAACCGTCCCGACGGAGGCACCCGCGTGACCATCCCCTCGCTCATCCGCGCCGAACTGGCGCGCCTCACCGCAACGCCGCTCGCCCGGCTCGCGTTCGTCGCCCTCATGGTGGTGCCGCTGCTCTACGGCGGCGCGTACCTCTGGGCGAACCGCGACCCGTACGCCAAGCTCGACCAGATCCCGGCCGCGATCGTCGACCAGGACGCCGGCGCGACGCTCGACGGCGACCGGGTCGACTACGGCGAGGACGTCACGAAGGAGGCGATCGACGGCGCCGACTTCAAGTGGACCGAGACGACCGCGGCCGACGCGCGCTCGGGCGTGCGGAACGGCAAGTACGACTTCGTCGTGACGATCCCGCACGACTTCTCCGAGGCCCTGGCGTCGGCGCAGGGCGACGACCCGAAGCGTGCCGAACTCGTCATGACGACCGCGGACACGAACTCGTACCTCGCCTCGACCATCGCGGAACAGGCCGGCAAGACCATGCGCACGGCCGTCGCCGAGCGGGTCGGCAAGCAGGCGGCGACGACCCTGCTCGTCGGACTCGCCGACGTGCGGGACAGCCTCGGCGACGCCGTCGACGGTGCGGGACAGCTCGCATCGGGGGCGACCACGGCTGCCGACGGCGCGTCCTCGCTCGCGTCCGGCACCTCCGCGCTGTCCGCCGGGGCATCGCAGCTCGCCTCCGGCACCGCCGCACTGCCGTCGCAGACCGCGCAGCTCGACAGCGGCGCACAGCAGGTCGCGTCCGGGGCCTCGACCCTGGCGTCCGGGCTGCAGTCCGCACAGCAGCAGACCGCCTCGCTGCCGGCGCAGACCGCGCAGCTGAACGACGGCGCGCAGCGGGTCGCCGCGGGGAACGCCGCGTTGGCCGAGAAGGTCGACTCGGTCAGCGCCGACGTCGACGCGGTGCAGCCGGTGGACGCCGCCACGGTGCTCGCGCAGATCACCGCGAACCTGCCCGAGGGCGTCACGCTGACCCCCTCGCAGCAGGAGGCGATCACGAAGGCGGTCGGCGACGTGAACACCGCCGGCGCCTCGGCCAAGGAGACCTACGCGTCGACCAAGTCGGCCGTCGACCAGCTCCGCGACGGGTCGGCCCAGGTCGCGGCCGGCACGTCGGCGCTGGCCTCGGCGTCGCCGCAGCTCGCGGACGGCATCGCATCGGCGTCGAGCGGCGCCTCGCAGCTCGCATCGGGCTCGTCGCAGGTCGCCGCGGGCACGTCGAAGCTCGCCGCCGCGGCACCGACGCTGTCCTCCGGTGCGGCCTCGCTCGCGGACGGTGCCGCGTCGGCCGCGTCCGGTGCCTCGCAGCTCTCATCGGGTGTCGACCAGCTCGAGGACGGCTCGAAGGAGCTCGCCGCGAAGCTCGACCAGGGACGCACGAGGATCCCGGCGTCGACCGCCGCACAGCGCTCGTCGCAGGCGTCCGTGATCTCGGACCCGGTCAAGGTCGGCGACGACAACGTCGCCGCCGCGTCGAACTACGGCGCCGGCCTCGCACCGTTCTTCATCTCGCTCGCCGCCTGGATCGGCATGTACGCGCTGTTCCTCATCCTCAAGCCGATCTCCAAGCGGGCGATCACCGCCGTGCAGAAGCCGCTGCGCGTGGTGCTCGGCGGCTGGCTCACCCCGGCGCTCCTCGGGGTCGTGCAGATGGCGGCGCTGTTCCTGATCGTGCGGTTCGCGCTCGACCTCGACGTGGTGCACGCCGGGTCGACGGTGGCCGTGATGGTGCTCGCCTCGGCGACCTTCGCGGCGATCATCACGGCGCTCAACGTGCTGCTCGGCTCGGTCGGGCAGTTCCTCGGCCTGGTGCTCATGCTCGTGCAGCTCGTGACCGCCGGCGGGACCTTCCCGTGGCAGACGCTGCCGGGGCCGTTGGCGGCGCTGCACTTCGCGCTCCCGATGACCTACTCCGTCGACGCGATCCGGCAGACGATGTACGGCGGGTCGTTCGCGGCGGTGTGGTCGGACGCGGGGGTGCTCGCGTGCTGGTTGCTCGGCGCGCTGCTCGTGTCGTACGTCGTCACGGCGCGGCAGACCCGCTCGCGGACGCTGCGCGACCTGCGGCCGAGCCTGATCGGGTAGCGCGGGCGGCGCGGGCGCGGCGCGGAGCGCGGCGGCGCGGGCGGCGCTCGGCGCTCAGGGCGGCGCGCTCGGCGCTCGGGGCGGCTCGGCCGTCAGCACAACGAGAAGCACGTCGCGCCACGCGGTTCCGTGGCGCGACGTGCTTCCGGTGGTGCGCGAGCACCCAGCACCACACGCCGCCTCCGCGCCACCTCCGCCCCGCGAGCACGCCGGACACCCCGCGCTCGCCCCACCGCACCCCACCCCCGGTGGCGCACCATGTCCTGACAACCGCTCGAGTCGGGGCCGCTACGATCGAGGGAAACCACGACGGGTCGAGGGAGATCATGGGAGACGGCAGGTCCGCCACCGCAGACGGCAAACCGGCGACCATCTACGACGTCGCCGCCCGCGCAGGGGTCTCGAAGTCCCTCGTCTCGCTCGTGCTCCAGCGGTCCCCGAAGGTCAGCGACCAGCGCCGCGAGGCCGTCCTGCGGGCCATCCAGGAACTCGACTACCGCCCGAGCACCGCGGCCGTGTCCCTCGCCGGCACCCGCAGCCGCACGATCGGCGTCGTCCTCGACGACTTCCGCAACCAGTGGTTCGTCGACCTGCTCACCGGCCTGCGCGAGGCGCTGCAGGACCAGGGGCACCGCCTCGTCGTCGCCGACCGCTTCCTCAACACCGGGCTCGACGCCTCACCCGTCGAGGGTTTCCTGTCCATGCGCGTCGAGGGCATCGTCATCGCCGGCGAGCCCGACACCGACCTCGCGATCCCGGCGAGCATGCCCGTCGTCGTCGCCGGCGGTCGTGCGGTGCTCCCCCGCGCCGACACCGTCGCGAACGACGACCGCGCCGGTGGTCGGATGGCCGCCGAGCACCTGCTCGCGCTCGGCCACACGCGCATCGGCTTCGTCGGCGGGCGCTCGGCTGCGTCCGCGGAGCGGCTCACCGGCCTGGAGGCACGGATCACCTCCGCCACGTCGCCCGCCTGGCTCGCCACCCACGTCATGCCCGTGGAACCCACCGAGGAGGCCGGCGCCGAGGCCGTCGGGCACCTGCTCGACGCCCACCCCGACGTCACCGCGGTGTTCGCCGCGAACGACGTCATGGCGCTCGGTGCGATGTCGGGGCTCGCCGCCCGGGGCTTGCGCGTCCCCGAGGACGTGTCGGTGATGGGCTACGACGACACCCCGCTCGCGGCGTCGTCCTACGTCGGCCTCACGAGCATCGACGACCGCAGCGTGGAGATCGGCCGCGGCGCCGGGGAGCGTCTGCTCGCCCGGATCGCCGACCCGACCGCTCCGGCGCAGGAGACCCTGGTCGAGCCCCGGCTCGTCGCCCGCCGCACGACCGCTCCGCGCTGACGCGAGCCCGCGCGCACGAGACTCGCCTGAGCGGACGTCTTCGCGGCCCCGGCGCCGCGAACGTGTCCGCGGAGCCGAGTCTCGTGCGCGGCCCCGCCGGCCCGGCGGCCCGGCGGCCCGGCGGCCCGACGGCCCCGCGGCCCAGCCGCCCGCGGCGAGCGCGTCAGTCCGTCGGCAGGACCGCGTGCTGGACGACCCACGCGTGCATGACGATCGCCGCCGCGGCCGAGGCGTTGATGCTCCGCGTCGACCCGAACTGCGTGATCTCGAGGTGGGCGTCCGCACCGGCGACGGCCTCGTCGGTGAGCCCGGGTCCCTCCTGCCCGAACAGGAACACGCAGCGCTCCGGGATCGCCGCGGTCTCGATGCGCTCGGCGCCCGGGGTGTTGTCGATCGCGACGACCGGTCGCCCCTCCTCGTGCATCGCGGCGAGGAACGCCGCGACGTCCGGGTGGTACTGCACGTGCTGGTACCGGTCGGTGACCATCGCCCCGCGCTTGTTCCAGCGCCGCCGACCGATGACGTGCACGGTGCCGGCGAGGAACGCGTTCGCACTCCGCACGATCGACCCGATGTTGAGGTCGTGCTGCCAGTTCTCGATCGCGACGTCGAAGGCGTGTCTGCGGGTGTCGAGCTCGGCGACGATGGCGTCCATCGACCAGTACCGGAAGCGGTCGACGACGTTGCGGGTGTCCCCGGCGGCGAGCAGCTCCGGGTCGAGCCGGGGGTCCTCCGGCCAGGGCTCGGGGTGCGGCCCGACGCCGTTCGTCGTGGCCTCGTGGGTCGGTGGCAGCGTGGGACCGTCCGGCTGCGCCGGTCCCGTCGACGGGACCACGGGGTCGGACGGGAGGCGCTCGGTCACGTGACCAGCGTAGGGCGCGTGCCCCGCGCCTCCCGTCCGGCGACCGCCGTCAGCCGACGGTCAGTACGACGTCGGGTACGTGACCGACGGCTCGGACATCGCGACCGCGACGAGCGCGATGAAGAGCACGGCGTAGAAGACCGTGATCACCCCGCCGACGATCACCGCGGCGAGCGCCAGGCCACGGCCGCCCTCGTCACGCTTCTTCGTCTGGGACATCGCGACGAAGCCGAGGACGAACCCGACGATCGGCGCGACGAACGCCGCCACGAGCGCGATGATCGCGAGGGTGTTCGTGCGCTGCGGGGCGGCCGGCGCCGTTGCGTACGGCTGGTACGGGTGCTGCTGGGGCTGGACGTTCTGTTCTGACACGGCTGACGAGCCTAGGAGCGCCGCGTTTTCGTGGAGAAGTGCCAATCTTCGTCCGGCCTCACGTCGTGCCCGGGCGCAGGAAGTCCTCGGGGTCGTCGCCGCTGCCGGTCGTCGTGAAGATGCGCTTCCGGTCACCGGGGCGGGCCGGGTCGAAGAGCACGGTGACCGTCCCACCGAGCACCGGAGCGGTGCCGTGGGTGAAGCCCTCGGTCCGCTCGACCCAGCGCCGGACGCCGTGCAGGTCCACGAACGAGAACGTCCACCGCAGCAGCGTGCGCGACGCGTCCGGGGTCGTGCCGCCGCTGATCGCGGTGACCTCGCCCGTGGTGCGGCGGCCGTTCGCCAGCACGTCCGTGAGCCGGGCGCGCCGGTTCCCACGGCCGATCCGCGTGGCACCGCCGGCCACGAGCGCGAGGACGGTCACGACGGTGAGGAGCCCCGGCAGCCACCACACGGCGGTGTACAGGATCCAGCTGCCGATGCCCCACGTCTCGTCGTGCCCGAACGTCGGGTCGACGGCCACGCCGACACGGTCCGGGGCGGGCCACTGCGTGGTCGTGGCCCACCAGGTGCACGCGGTGGCACCGACGAGCCAGAGCGGCAGCGGCCCGAGCCCGACCAGGTCGGTGGTGCGCCCGGACCAGCGGTGGTTCCACCGCGTGTACACGCCGACGGCCACCAGGGTGCCGACGACCGCGCTCGGGGCCGCCCACAGGTGCGTCTCCGGGTCGGGGCTGTCGGAGAAGATGCTGTTGACCGTCATCATCCGGAAGCGCAGGACGAAGTCCGACACCGCGAGTCCACCGATCACCCCCGCGGCGACGACCAGCAGTGCACCGACGACGGTCATCGTCAGGGCAGGGGTCGAGCCGCGGTACCGGGCCTCGCGTTCGCGGCGTGCCTGCTGCGGGTCGACCGTGCTCACGAGGCGGTGGTGCCGTGCGTGCGGACGCGGGCCTCGATGCCGGCGGTGATGATCTCGAGGCCCAGGGCGAAGCGGTCGTCGTACGAGTGCTCGCCGAGGATCTCCCCGACCACACGGTGCCGCTCGGGGCGCCCGGCCTCGGAATCGCCGCGGCCGACCTGCACGCCGGCGTGCCCGACGACGAAGTCGTAGACCACGAAGAACGCGTACATGGCCTCGCGCTCGGGCAGACCCGCCTGCTGCAGGGCCCCGACGACCTTCGCCACGACGGCGTCGGACTCGGTGGAGGCGAGCGGGGCGCGCTGGCTGTGCGACTCGAGCACGAGGGGGTGGGTGCGCATGAGGTCGCGGAAGGTGCAGGCGAAGACGTGGACGACCGAACGCCAGTCGTCCGGCCAGACGAAGGTGGCCGTGAACTCGTCGACGGTACGACGGACGAGCTCGGCGTGCAGGTCGTCGAGGCCGCCGATCGTCCGGTGCACGGTCATCGGTGCGACGCCGAGCTTCGCGCCGAGGGCGCGGAAGGAGAGGCGGTCGAGGCCCTCCTCGTTGGCGATGGCGGTGGCGGCGTCGACCACCTGCTGTCGACTCAGGACGTTGGGGCGACCGCGGCGTCGACGGGGTGCGGCGGCGGTGTCGGCTGCCGGTGCCGTCCCGGTGGGGGCGTCGGTCGCCGGGGTGGCTCCGGTGGGGGCGTCGGCCGCTCCCGCGCCGGTACGGCCGTCGGTCGTGGTGCGCGGCTGGGCGGTGGGGCTGCCGGGGTCGACGAGCACGGGGAGGCCTCCTTGATCCGGTACGTGTCCCGAAAATCGTAGCCCAAAGCCGAACGCCGGTCGGTGTCCGGTCGGCCAGTCCTCCACAGCCGGGTGACCACCGGGTCCGGCGAGCGGCGGCCCCAGTACGCTGGACCCATGGCGACCCGCGACGAAGTCGAGTGCTGGCTGACCGACATGGATGGCGTGCTCGTCCACGAGAACCAGGCCCTGCCGGGTGCTCCCGAGCTCATCCAGCAGTGGTTGGACGAAGGGACCGAGTTCCTCGTCCTGACGAACAACTCGATCTTCACGCCGCGTGACCTCAGCGCCCGGCTGCGGTGGTCGGGGCTCGAGGTCCCCGAGGAACGCATCTGGACGTCGGCGCTCGCCACCGCGGACTTCTGCCGCTCGCAGATGCCCGGGGGCTCCGCGTTCGTGATCGGCGAGGCCGGCATGACGACGGCGCTGCACGAGGCCGGCTTCATCATGACCGAGACCGCGCCCGACTACGTCGTCGTCGGTGAGACCCGCAACTACTCGTTCGAGGCGATCACCAAGGCCGTCCGGCTCATCCGCGACGGCGCCCGGTTCATCGTGACGAACCCCGACGCCACCGGGCCCAGTGCCGAGGGGGTCCTGCCGGCGACCGGGGCCATCGCCGCGATGATCGAGAAGGCCACCGGGAAGCAGCCGTACGTCGTCGGCAAGCCGAACCCGATGATGTTCCGCTCGGCGATGAACCGGATCGGGGCCCACTCCGAGAACACGGGCATGATCGGCGACCGCATGGACACCGACGTGCAGGCGGGCATCGAGGCCGGGCTCCACACCGTCCTGGTGATGACCGGCATCAGCGACCAGGCCGAGATCGACCGGTACCCGTTCCGCCCGAGCGAGGTCATCGCCGGCGTGCACGAGCTCGTCCGCGCGGAGCCGATCGAGGTCGAGCTCTAGCGATCGGTCACCACGGGTCCCGGTGCGCCGACCGGCGAGTCACCACCGGTCCCGGCCTGCGGACCGGCGACCGGAGCAGGCGCGCCGTCGCGCTCAGACCGGGTTCGCCCGGAGCAGCCGCTCCGTCGCGATCATCGCGCCACCGACGACCGCCGGGATCCCCCCGCCGGGGTGCACCGACGCGCCCACCCGCCACAGCCAGGGCCGCCAGCGGTCGTTGTACGAGGGGCGATGGAACGGCCCGCTCTGCCACGGCGGACGGGCCGCCCCGTAGAGCGCCCCGTGCGGTTCTCCCCCGGTGCCGTAGTACTGCGGGTCGAGGACCACGTGGTCCTCGAGCAGGTCGGTGATCGGTCGGTCGAGACCCAGCGCTGCCGACACCCGGTCGATCTCCCGCCGCACGAAGGGGTGGTCGATCTCGTAGTGCGCGCCGTCCGCGGGTGCGGTCAGCAGCACGCCCACGGTGCCGTGCGGGTTCGGGGAGAGCTCGCCGGCGCGGTAGTGGTTGACGAACACCATCGTGTCCGCCGGCTCGTCGCCCGCTTCGAGGCTCCGGTACAGCGCGTCCGGCTTCGTCGGCAGCACCACGCTGTGCGTCGCGAGGCCCTCGGGCAGCTCCTCGCGCAGCACGCCGTAGAGCGCGACGGCGGAGCAGGACAGGGCTCGGGGGCGGGGGCGGGAGCGCGGGCGGAGCAGCACGGACATAGCGGACGGACCGGCCGGTCCGGTCAGCGCGGCGAGCCGGTCGGCGTCGAGGGCGCTGACGACCAGGTCGGCGGGGTGGTGCGCGGCCTCGGTGGTGACGCCACCGCGCGCGATGCGGGTGACGGCCTCGCCGGTGCGGACCTCGACGCCGGCGGCATCGGCGAGTCGCTGCAGCGCGAGCACGACCTCGTACACGCCGCCGCGGGGCACCCACGCGCCGGTCTCCGCCATGATCGCCGGCATGCTCGCGTAGAGCGCGGGGGTGCGTGCGGGTGAGACCCCGGCGTTGAGGGTGTGGATCGCGATGATCTCGCGCAGTCCGTCCGGCAGCCAGGACAGGCCGTCGAGGTAGGCGCGCGTGGTGAGCCGCGAGCCGTAGACGGAGAGCAGGCGACGGACGGCCGGCAGGGCCGAGGGGTCGAGCGGGTCGGCGAGCAGGAGCCGCGTGACGTCGTCGGCGAGCGGCGCGTGCAGGTCGGCGAAGCGTCGCCACGCCGGGTACCAGGGGTGGTCGGGCGAGACCGGCAGCGCGGTCTCCTCGACGCCGTGGAAGTACCGGCCGACCTCGGGCATGCGCACCATGTCGAGGTGCCCGTCCTCGCCGGAACGTCCGCCGAGTCGCCGCAGCAGCTCGTCCCACACCGCCGGGAAGGTGACGAGCGACGGCCCGGTGTCGATCCGGTCCGCCCCGAGCTGGATGCGACGGCTCTTGCCGCCGAGCCGGTCCGACGCCTCGAGCAGGGTCACCCGGTGCCCGGCACGGGCGAGCAGGGCGGCGGCGGTGAGGCCACCGATCCCGCCTCCGACGACGACGACACGACTCACCGGGCACCTCCGAGCACGATGGACACCAGGAGCAGCACCCCGGCGAAGGATCCCGCGATGTACGGGAAGGCGACCGACAGGCGGTACAGGCGGTGACCGGTCTCCGGCGACGGGGTACGCAGCAGGCGCACGACGAGGACGCCCGCGATGAACAGGTTGACGGCGGCCACCGGGATGCTCACCACCGCGAACAACACCGTCGACACCGCCCACCAGGCGCCGCTCCACAGTGCGGTCCCCCGGGGTCCGAGCCGGACCGCGGTCGTGGTGATGCCCGCGTCACGGTCCTCGACGATGTCCTGCACGGCGTCGAAGGCGTGCTTGGCGACGCTCCAGGCCATCAGTCCCAGCGCGGCGGGCCACGTCGGCTCCTCCTCGAGGGCGAACGGCACGATGACCAGCGGCAGCGCGTACGCCGCGTTGCTCAGCGAGTCGAGGTACGGCCGGGCCTTGAAGCGCAGCGGTGGCGCGGAGTAGCAGACGAAGACGACCGCGTAGAGCAGGATCGCGGCGTTCGCGAGCGGCGGCAGCGTCAACAGGAACGCGACGAGGAACGGCACGTTGACCACGGCGACCGCCCAGACGATGAGTCGGACCTCCGACTGCCGGATCCTGGCACCCTCGATGGACCCCTTGCGGGGGTTCGTCGCATCGGTGTCCTGGTCGAAGACGTCGTTGACGCCGTAGATGAGCAGGTTGAACGGCAGCGTCAGCCAGATCAGGATCGGCAGCGCCCGAAGGTCGAACAGCGCTCCGGTGAGCCACACGGCGACCAGCCCCGAGCCGATCGTGTTGATCCACAGGACCGGACGCGAGACGTGCACCAGTCGGCGCACGGTCGCACCGGCCCCGGACCGCAGGGTCCTGGGCAACTGTCCGGTCCCGTCGGTCACCGGCCCGAGCGTACCCGGCGTCTCCGACCGGCGGCCCGGGTGCGCACCGGCGGACGAGTCAGCCCGGCGGCACCCGCCGGGCCCGGTACCGGAGCGCAGGCGGTCGGGTCAGACGGCGGACGGGAGGCGCGGCTCGTCCCCCTGCACCGCGGGCGCCCCCACGGGCGGCACCGACCGCCACCGGCGCAGCAGGCGGCGGCCCCGGTCGTCCCGCCATGCGACCACGCCGCCGGCGACCACCCCGAGGGCGAGCACCGCGAACGCGAACAGTCCGAGGAGTCCGACGGGCACCATCCGCACCAGGTCCTGCGTCGGCACCGTGGCCGACACCGCGATCGACCCGAAGTCCCAGAAGGCGTGCAGCAGCACGGGCGCGAGCAGGTTCCCGGTGAGCCGGCGGGCGAGGTAGAGCGTCGAGCCGAACGACGCGGCGAAGACGACCTGCACGACGGTCGCACCGACCCCCGCACCGGAGAGGACGTTGAGGAAGTGCAGCAGCCCGAACAGCACGCACGACGCGATCCACACGCCGAACTCGGGCAGCCGCCGCCGGAGCCCGACGAGCAGCACGCCGCGGGTGAGCAGCTCCTCGAACACCCCCACGAAGAGGACCCCGACCGCGAGCAGCAGGAAGTACCGCACCGGCTGGGCGCCCCACTCGACGAGCGGGAGCCGGGCGACGCACACGGCTGCGATCAACGCCGGGGCCGTGAGCGTCCACCGGAGTGCCGTCCGACGACGGTCGGTGGTCGCGATCGGCCACCAGCCCAGCGCGGTGACGTAGACGCAGAGCACGAGCACCGCGATGCCCTCCGGCACCACGAGTGCCCCGAGGACGCCCTCGACGGTCTGCCCGAGCGTGCTGTAGTCGTCGCTCGGCCGCGAGCGCCAGGCGCTGACGGCCGCGAAGGCGACGAGCGGCGCGAGGCCGAGCAGGAGCGACGGGGGCACCGGCCAGCGACGGCGTCGGACGGGTGCGGTGGTGGTCACCCGCCGTTTGTACCATTGACGCATGCGCCTGCCCTCCCTGTCCGTGATGGCCCGGAGCGGACACTGCACCACGGCGGTGTCGTGATGCGCCTGCCCTCCCTGTCCGTGATGGCGGAGGACTACGTGAAGCTCGTGTGGAAGTCGACCGAGCGCGGCGGTGAGGGGCTCGCGACGCGGGACATCGCGGCGGCCCTCGGGGTCTCGGCGTCGACGGTGTCGGGGAACCTCCGCAAGCTCGACCGCGACGGCCTCATCGAGCACACCCCCTACTACGGCGTCGTGCTCACCCCGCTCGGGCAGCAGGTCGCCGTGGCGATGGTCCGTCGCCACCGGCTCATCGAGACGTACCTGGTGCAGCGGCTCGGCTACTCGTGGGACGAGGTCCACACCGAGGCCGAGGCGCTCGAGCACGCGGTGTCCGAGACGTTCCTCGAGCGGGTCGACGCCGACCTCGGCCACCCGACGCACGACCCGCACGGTGACCCGATCCCGGCGACGGACGGCTCGGTCCCGTCGTCGGCGGGCACGCTGCTCGGCTCGGTCGAACCCGGTGCCTGCGGGGTCGTGGACCGGGTGTCGGACGACGACCCGGCCCTGCTCCGGTACTTCGACGAGCTCGGGGTCGCTCTGGGTACGCACCTGCGCGTCGAGCGGGTCCGCGACTACGCGGGTGTGATCGCCGTCAGCCGGCGGGCTCCCGACGGCGAGGAGTCCCTCGTCGACCTGCCGGCCGCCGCCGCCTCGGCCATCTGGCTCGCCCCCGACGCCGACTGACGCCAGCCCGCCGCCCGCTCGCCGAGCGGACACTTCCTGTCACACTCGGCGGCTCCTGCCGACGGATCCTGCCCGCCCGACGGGACGCGCGCGGCATGTCCTGCCCGTTCGATGCGGCTGGTGCCCACGAACGGACGGGAGGCCCGGTGCCAGCCCGCCCCGAGCCTCCCGTCCCACCATTCCCGTCGCACGACATGCCGCTCACCTCCGCCGCCGACGGCACGTCGTGCGACCTGAACGGTCGCCGACGGCAGGTCATGCGACCGGAACCGCCGGCGCGCCCATCGGACGGGAGGCGGTGCCAGCCCGCCCCGAGCCTCCCGTCCCACGATTCCCGTCGCACGACATGCCGCTCACCTCCGCCGCCGACGGCACGTCGTGCGACCTGAACGGTCGCCGACGGCAGGTCATGCGACCGGAACGGCCGCCGGCGGCAGGTCGTACGACCGGGACCGCTCGCGGCGGCGGCCGCCGCGGCCGCGGCCGCGGCCGCGGGCGGAGCCGCGCCGCCGCCTACGCGGCCGGAGCGCCGGCGGCGCCGGCCCGCCGGAACGGCGCCCGCAACGTCGGCACGATGTCCTTCCGGTTGATCCACAGCACCACGAGCGCCGCGACCACGTGCACCCCGCTCAGCACCCACCGCCCGCTCGTGTCCGTCACCACGAACTGCACCGCGAACAGCGCCACGAGCGCGATCGCCGACCACCGGTGGAAGCGCAGCGCGATGATGATCGTCACGCCCAGCACGGTCTGCGACGCGGTGAGCACGAACTCCTCGACCTGCCGACCGTCGAGCGGCAGCCCGCCCGTCGTCCCGCCACCGAGCACGTGGGCGATCGGCAGCGACCCGACGAGCAGCGACCACTGGTTGACCTTCGACGCGATGAGCGTCCCGATCGCCGCGCCGCCCATCCCGCGCAGGGCGAAGAGCGCTGCGACGATGAACTCGGGCGCCTCGGTGGCGAGCGGCGCGAGCCACTGCACGAGGAAGTAGCTGTCGATGCCGAGCGCGCTCCCCGACTCGACGAGTCCGTCCGCGAACGGCTCCGCCGACGACAGGATGACGGCGGCGGCCACGAGGAACAGCGCGACGATCGTCCAGCGGCGCGCACGCTGCGGCATCGAGGCGATGTTCCCCGCCATGCCGACCATCTCCTCGTCGCCGCCGTCGTCCGGCGCCTGCGATGCCCGCCACAGGTACGCGACGAAGGCGGCGAGCAGCACGAACCCGAACCACAGCGGGATCGAGCCCATCAGCGGGATGAGGAACGCGACGACCGCCAGGAGCGCCAGGAAGCCGATGTCCAGCCGCGAGGACTGCTCCAGCTGCAGCACCTTCGTCGCCGACCGGGGCAGGGTGCCGGCGCGGACGTACCGGCGGGCGACGAGCAGCGAGATCACCACGACGAGGGGCCAGCCGAACCCGAGCAGCAGCCGGTTCGAGCCGGTCATGTTCGCGGCGGCGAACTGCTCGTACGACGGGTCGTACCCGGAGCGGAACGCGTAGTACAGGTCGACGGCGTACTCGGGCAGCACCGCGATCAGCGCGAGGATCGCGATGGCGAGGGCGCCGGAGATGTCCTTCTGCGCGGCCTCGGCGGCCCAGGCGAGCAGGAACGAGGCGGCGACCACCGCACCGCCGAAGACCAGCAGGTCGACGACGGGGTTCGGGGCGAAGCCCGTGACGCGGAAGACCACGGCGGGCAGGGCGATCACGATGCAGATCGCGATGCGCCCCCAGGCGCTGCGGCCCATGCGGGCGGGCGGTGCGTCGGCATCGACGACGCGGACGGGTGAGGTGTCGATCACGGGATGGTCCCTTGGTCGGGCCGCACCGATCGCGCAGGGGTGGGGAGCGCTTCGGCACGGCAGAACGGCCGAAGGTCTCGCTCGCCCGCCGGGTGGGACCGGCAGGTGGTGCACCGGGCCGATCGTCGTGATGGCCAGTGTGTCGATGCACGCGCTGGGAGCTACTCCCCTTCGCCGTCCACCTTGGCGGGCTCCCATCCGCGTGCGCAAGCCGATCGGGCCTGTTCGTCGACCCGAATCCGGGTCTTCCGCGGCCCGTCCCGGAACGGCGGGACGCGCTCGTGGCGCACCGCGCGTCGGACGGGAGGCGCGTGGCGGCGCAGCCACGGGCATCCCGTCCGTCAGGTGGTCACCCGGAGGCGCGTTTGCCGCGTCCGAGCGCCATCTCGCGTCGGGCGCGTTCGAGCGCGAGCGCCGACCCGGCGTCCGGGTCGGCGAGCAGTCGTTCGGTCTCGTCGACGTGCGCGCGGACGGCCTCACCGCGACGATCGGACGCGTCTGCCAGGACGGGGGCGACGACGTCCTCGCCGAGCGAGACCAGCGCACGGCTCAGCGCGAGTCGGGTCTCCCGGTCACCCTGACCGAGTTCGCGGGCGAGGCGTCGGGCGAGGGCGGGACCCTCCTCGGCCGGAGCGAGCAGGACGGCCGCACGCCAGGCCGTGCGCCGGACACCGGGGTCGTCGTCGCCGAGCCGGTCGTCCACCTCGGGGTACACCGACCCGTCGCGGATCTTCGACAGGGTGTGGAGCGCCTGCGAGCGCGCCTGCGCCTCGGGACGGTGCAGCTCGTGCGTCAGCCGGGGCACGACGGTCTCCGCCGGCAGCCTGACGAGCGCCCAGGTCAGGGCCTCGCGCACCTGCAGGTCCGGCTCGACGGCACAGCGTTCGACGAGCACCTCGAGGTCGGACGGCCTCGCCTCGGTGCCGGCGGCCATCACGGCACGGAGTCGGACGGACGAGCGGGGGTCGGTGAGGTCGTCGGCGAGGGTGGTCATCCCCTCATGCAACACCGGGTACCCGCTGGTCACGTGCACGGAGCCGGGGCATAGCGTGGACGGGACCCGTACCGCACCGGAAGGACTCCCCATGCCCCGCATCGGAACCAGTGACCTGCACGTGTTCCCCCTCGCCCTCGGCGGCAACGTCTTCGGCTGGACCGCCGACGAGCAGACCTCGCACCGGGTGCTCGACGCGTACACCTCGGCCGGCGGCGACTTCGTCGACACCGCGGACGTGTACTCCGCGTGGGCGCCGGGCAACGAGGGCGGCGAGTCGGAGCGCGTCATCGGCTCGTGGCTCCGCGCGTCCGGGAAGCGCGACGACGTCGTGGTCGCGACGAAGGTCTCGCAGCACCCGCAGTACAGCGGGCTGTCGGCGTCGAACGTCGCCGCGGCTGCCCGCGCGAGCCTCGAGCGGCTGGGCACCGACCGGATCGACCTGTACTACGCGCACTTCGACGACCAGGACACCCCGCTCGAGGAGACCGTCCGTGCGTTCGACCAGCTCGTGCAGGAGGGCCTCGTCCGGTACACGGCGATCTCGAACTACTCGCGTCCGCGTGCCGAGGAGTGGATCCGCATCGCCAAGGAGAACGGGCTGGCGCTGCCCGTCGCGATCCAGCCGCACTACAACCTCGTCACCCGTGAGCCCTACGAGTCGGACATCGCCCCGCTCGCAGCGTCCGAGGGCCTGGGGGTCGTGCCCTACTTCGCCCTCGCCGCCGGGTTCCTGACCGGGAAGTACCGCACGAAGGACGACTTCGCCGGCAAGGACCGCGAGGGGCAGGTGTCGGGTTACTTCTCGGACGAGGGACTGGCCGTGGTCGACGCGCTCTCCCGCATCGCCGAGGCGCACGAGGCCGAGATCGCATCGGTCGCCCTCGCGTGGCTGCAGGCCCAGCCGGACGTCGTCGCGCCGATCGCGAGCGCGCGGAACACCGAGCAGCTGCCGGCGCTCCTGGCGTCCGCGGACCTCGAGCTGGGCGCCGAGGAGCTCCGCGCCCTGGACGAGGCGTCCGCGCGGGTCCCCGCCGCGTCCTGACCGGCGCCGCCCGCCCCGCCCTGCGCCCCCGCGCTCCCGCGCCCGCGGCCCTGCGGCGCGGCTACCCTCGCGAAACGCAACGTCGGCGGTTCCTCGCAGCGGTACAACGCTGCGAGGAACCGCCGAGGTTGCGTCCTGCGGAGAGGGGATCGGGTCAGGTGCCGCTCGGGGCGAGCGAGCCCGTCAGCGGCTGGCCGCTCGAGCGCGTCGCGAAGCACGAGATGAAGGTGTTGCCGCGGTCCCAGGTCTCCTGGTCGGGCGCGTAGGTGCCCTGCACCTGCACGTCGCCGTACCGCGCCGCCGCCGCGGTGTCGACGGCCTGGGCGGTCTGGCATACCTGCGCCGCCTGCGCCGCCAGGTCGTCCGGCCCCGGCCACGCTCCGGCCTCGACCTGGATGCGGGCGGTCAGCTGCCCGGCGTGCGCTGCCGTGCAGTCGACCACCGTGAAGGACTGCGCCCAGGCGTCGGTGAACGGCGACAGGCACTCACCGCCGGCGAGCTCGTTCCAGGCGTGCTCACCCGGGGCGGCCTGGGTGGTCGCGAACTGCAGCGGCGGCGCGGGGGCCGCGGCGGCCTCGGTGGACTGCTCTGCCGAGGGCTCGTCCGAGGGAGCGGCCGACGCAGCGGCGGACGACGCGCTCGCCGCTGGAGCGCTCTCCTCGCTGATGGAGTTCCCGAGGATCCAGCGGGTGAGCCCGAAGACCGCCACGAGCAGCACCACGATGAGCACGACGGCGCCGATGACGAGCAACTGCTTGCCGCGCTTGCCCTCGCCCGCGAGCCGACCGAAGCCCTCGTTGATGAAGTTGTCCCGTCCGCCGCCGTCGCCGGGAGCCGTGCTCCCCGAGGCCGTGCGGTCGGGAGCCGTCCCACGGGTTGCTGCGCGTGCACCGGGCGTCCCGTCACGACGGGGAGCGCCGGCCGGAGCGGCGACCGCGGGCATCATGCGCGTCCCCGAGTCCTCGGGGTCGTACCCGGTGTCGCCGAGCTGCCCGACCGCAGCCGTGCCGAACAGGTCCTTGATGACGCTCGTGTCGCTCGTCTCGCGGCCGTCCCACTCGTCCTGGTCGAGGTCGTCCGGTGCAGCGGCGGGCAGGCGCTCGACGGGGTGCTCGTCGTACCGCTCGTCGTGGACGTCGTCCTCGTCGCGGCGGTCGCTGCGGGCGTCGCGATCGCCGGCCAGCCCCCGGAGGTCCTGGCCGACGGACGGCGGGAGGTGCGCCGGGTACGCAGCGGTGGCGTCCGACGACGCCGGTTCGATCAGCGGCGGCGCCGCGGTCGGCGGCACGGTGGCGTCGGGCTCCGCCCACCAGGGGGTCGCCGGTGCAGCGACGGGCACCGGCGCATCCGCAGCGGAGTCGTCACGTCCGACACCGCCCACGGCCGGCAGCGCCGTCGTCCGTGCATCGTCGTCGCGGTGTTCGCGGTCGCCCCGGTCGTCGTCCTGCACCGACGGCAGCGCCGTCGTCCGTGCCACGTCGTCGTCCTTCGCATCCGCCGGGGCCGACGTCGGCACCGGAGCGGGTACCGGCACCGGTGCCGGCACCGGCGCCGCGAGCAGCCCGCTCGGGAGCCCACCGGCAGGCGTGTCGACCTCGCCCGCGACCACGTCGTCGTCCGCCTCGTCCGCGAGCGACCACGACCGCGCCCCGAGCGCCGTGGTGTCGAACCGGTCGGTCGTCAGCGTCGTCGGGACCTCGCCGGTCTCGTCGTCCCGGATCGCCCAGTCGAACGGCCGTTCCGTCGCGCCGGCCGGGGCAGCGTCACCCGCTCCCTGCAGGCGCAGCAGCTCGGTGAAGCTCGGCGGCTCGTTCGTGGGTGCCGGCGCGGGCGGCAGGACGTTCTCGACCCCGAGCGGCTGCGCGACCGGCCCGGTCGGCGTCGGCGCGGGCGTTCCCGGCTGCGACCCGGTGACCCGCCCGAGCCAGTCGACGTCGCTGCGCCCCTGGCCGAACGGGTCGGCACGTCGTCGCTCGTCGTCGACGGCGCGGTTCTCGGCAGCGCGCTCGTCCCGGTGGCGCATCGCGGTCGGCAGCGAGATCGAGGACGGGTGCGAGACCGTGCTCGTCGGCGGCACCGGCGCAGCGGGCGGGATGCGGTCCCCGAGCGTCTCGCGCTCGTGCTCGACCGTCGCCTGCGGGTTCTCCGACGGCTCGCGGAGCTCGTCGCCCATGTGGATCGCCTGGGTCGCTCCGGCATCCTCGTCGGACTCGGATCCGGACGCAGCCCCGGACGCGGACCCCGGCCCGGACCCGGCCTCACGGTCGCCGACGGGCGGCGCCGGCACGACCGGTGCGGGCGCGACCGGTGCGGGATCGACGGCCTCCGGCTCGAACGGCTCCGGCAGTGGCGCGCCGGTCTCACGAGCGGCCCGCTCCGCCTCGCGCCGCTCGCGGCGCGAGGGCCACTCGTCGGCACCACGCGGCGCACCGAAGATGTCTGCGGCACTGCGGAGACCGCGGAACGGAGCGTCCGAGCCGGACGCACGCAGGGCCTCCCGGTCGTCCGCCCCGTCTGCCGGGCCGGACGGACGGTCGGGATCGCGCGCGTCGTCCGGACGCTCCCCGGTCACGCGCTCAGCCCCAGGTCGGCCAGTCCGATCGCGGCGAAGTAGGGGTAGCCGGCCGCCTCGATGCGCTCCTTCGCGCCGGTGTCGCGGTCGACGACGACGGCCACTGCGGCGATGATCGCGCCCTCGCGCTCGAGCGCCTCCGCAGCCTTGAGCGGCGAGCCGCCCGTCGTGGAGGTGTCCTCGAGCACGACGACGCGCTTGCCGCGGACGTCCGGACCCTCGACCTGGCGGCCGCGGCCGTGGTCCTTCGGCTCCTTGCGCACCACGAACGCGTCGTAGGCGAGGCCGCGCGCCGCGGCCTGGTGCAGCACGGCACTCGCGATCGGGTCGGCGCCCATGGTGAGGCCACCGACGGCGTCGACGTCCGGCACCTGCTGCAGCAGGTCCGTCATCACCTGACCGATGAGCGGAGCGACCCGGTGGTCGAGGCTCACCTTGCGCAGGTCGATGTAGTACGACGCCTGCTTGCCGCTGGTGAGCGTGAAGTCGCCGTGGAACACCGCGTCTGCGGAGATGTGCTGGATCAGCTGGTCGCGCGTGTCGGTCACAGCCCACAAGGGTAGTCGCTCGGCCCCGGAACGCCATCGCCAGGCGGCGTCACGGCTCGCTCGGTACGCTCCGCTCATGTCACCCGTCGCGCCCGGCCCGTCCGGCCGCGCTGCGGTCCCGGAGCCGGTCGCGATCGCTCCGGCGGGTCCGCCGTCGCGCCGCAGGTGGGTCGCGTCCGGCCAGGAGGCACTGGGCGCCGCCGTCGCGCTCGCCCTGTCCGTCATCGCCCTCGGCCACGTCCTGGTCACCGAGCGGGTCGCCCTGCTCTGGTACGACGGCGACTCCGTCCTGCTGCCGCTCGTCGAACGGTCGATCCGGCTCGGGCAGCCGTTCGAGTGGGCGATGTCACCGGCCCTGTTCTTCTTCCCCGAGCTGCCCGTCTACCTGCTCTGCTCCCTCGTCACCGCGACCCCGCAGCAGGCGCTGGCGCTGAACGGTGTGCTCGTGCTGCTCGCCGTGTACGCGTTGGTGCGGGCGGCGGCGAACGAGCTCATGCCGGCCGCACGCCGGTCGGCCAGGATCGCGGTGTCCGCCGTCGCGCTCGGGTTCGTGACCGCGATCGTGCTCACGGAGTACACGGCAACTGCGACCTCGCTCGAACTCGGATCACTCCTCCTGACGACGACCTACTACTACGGCGCTGTGCTCGCCATGCTCGGCACCGCGGTCCTGGTGCTCCGCGCGGTCCGGACCGGCCGCGCCTCCGTCGTCGTCCTCGTCGTGACCGGCCTCGTCGCCGCGTGCACCACGGCGTCGAACCCGTTGTACGTCCCGTGGTCGGCGGCGCCCGTCGTCGTGACCCTCGTGCTGCTCTCGCTCGCGCGACGCGTCCCCTGGCGTCCGACCGGGTGGATGTCGGCCGTCCTCGTCGCCGGTTCCGTCGTCGGGTACCTGCTCCGGATCCCGCTCGCCCCGTTCGTGTCGCTCGACCCGTCGACCTACGTGCACCCGGAGCAGGCGGGCCGGACGCTCGCCTTCTTCGCGGCGCTGACCGACGACCGCGCCGGGTCGGCCCGTGGCGACGCCGAGCTGCTGCTGCTCTTCGCGGGCGTGGTGCTCGCCGTCGGCGGCACGGTCTGGGCCTGGCGGGTGCGGACCGCGCGGACCGTGCTCGTCGCGACCGTGCTGCCGCTCGTGACGGTCGTGGCGGTGTCCGTCGGGGTGGTCGTCGCCGGGTCGGAGACACCGCGGTACCTCGAGCCGATCGTGACCGCGCCGCTCCTGGCGCTCGTCGCCGTCGCCGAGCTCGTGCGTTCCGCCGTCCGACGGACCCGGGTGCACCGGCCGCGCCGCGGCGTGCAGCTAACCGCGGCGATCGCCGCGGTGGTGGTCCTGCTGGGTGGGGCGGCCGTCGCCCCGGCCACGGTCAGCACCGTCGCGACGGCCCGGTACGCGCCGGCGGACTGCCTGGACCGCTGGGCGGACGGACGGCAGGTCACCGGCGTCGGGCAGTTCTGGACCGTCCGGCCCCTGGCGGCGTACGCGTCCGACGACGTCGAGCTCCTGCAGGTCCGGGACACGTTCGAGACCTACCCGTGGCTCGTCGACCTCGGCGCCTACCGGGACGCCAGACCGACCTTCGTGGTGATCGGTGCCAACGACGTCTGGACGACCGCGGTCGAGGACTCGCTCGGGGCGCCGGCGACCATCACGCACTGCACCGGGTTCGACGTCTACGACTACGCGGGCACGGTCGGGGCGGCCGTCCTGCAGCGCGACGTGGTCGGCAGCGCGGACGCCATCCGTCGCGAGCGGGGCTTCTGAGGCGCGGTCGCGGCCCGCGATGCCGTCGGGAGTTCTCCACAGGCGGCGCGGCGGCGTGTCGCGCCGGCTGTACGGATGTATAGGCTCGACCCCGTGACTCGTCCCACAAGCCACCGCGTCCCGCGCCCCGCCCTCCGTCTCCGCATCGCCGCCACCGGCCTGGCCCTCGCCGGCCTGCTCGCGACGGTGCTCGTCGACGCGCCGAGCGCGAGCGCCGCGAAGTACCCCTCGTGGGACGAGGTCATGGCGGCCCGGGGGCAGGAGTCCGCGAAGCAGGAGCAGATCACGAAGATCCGCGGGGTCATCTCCGGGCTGTCGGACCAGGTGCAGGAAGCCGAGGCCGAGGCGAAGCGCCTCGGTGACGACTTCTTCGACGCGCAGAGCGAAGCGCAGGAAGCCGCGGCCACCGAGCAGAAGCTCCGTGCCGAGGCCGACGAGCACGCCGAGATCGCCGAGCGCAGCGCGTCGCAGGCGGGGCAGTTCGCGGCGCAGATGGCGCGGCACGGTGGCGCCGACGTGACGGCGTCGGTCCTGGCCGAGGGCGAGGACGCCCGCGACCTGCTGTACGACCTCGGCGCCCTGAGCAAGCTGTCGGAGCAGGCCGAGCGGGTCGAGGCAGCGGCGAGCGCCGACGCCTCGGTCGCCCGGTCGCTGACCGCGCAGGCCGACCGCGCGTCGAAGGCGCTCGACGAGCTCGCGGCCGAGGCCGAGCGCAAGATGCAGGCGGCCCAGGCAGCCGCCGACAAGGTCCAGGCCGCGTACGACGAGCAGCAGGAGAACAAGGCGCGGCTCGACGCCCAGCTCGCGACCCTGACCTCGGGGCGTGTGCGCACCGAGGCCGAGTTCGCCGAGGGTGAGAAGGTCCGCAAGGCGGCTGAGGAGAAGGCCCGGCAGGAGGCCGAGGCCGCACGGCAGCGCGAAGCCCAGCGGCTGGCCGACGCACAGGCGGCGGCAGCGAACCGCGGTGGCGGTGGCGGCGGTGGTGCGCCCGCTCCGGCTGCCGGCGGTGGCGGCGGGGGCGGCGGGGTCGGTTCCGGCTCCGGCACCGGCTGGGTGCGCCCCGGCGGTGGCTACGTCATCAGCCCGTACGGGTACCGCGTGCACCCGATCACCGGTCGCGTCACGAAGCACGACGGACTCGACCTGACGAGCGGCTGCTCGACGGCGATCGTCGCGGCCTCGTCCGGCACGGTCGAGTACGTCGGCTGGTACGGCGGGTACGGCAACTACGTCCGCATCAACCACGGCGGCGGTGTCTCGACCGCGTACGGCCACATCGTGAACGGTGGCTTCCGGGTCTCCCCCGGCCAGCGGGTCTCGGCGGGGCAGCTCATCGCCCTGGTCGGCTCGACGGGCAACTCGACCGGCTGCCACCTGCACTACGAGGTCCACATCAACGGCGCCACGATCGACCCGGCTCCGTTCATGGCGGCGCGGGGCGTCCGCCTCTAGTCCGGAGCGCACGGCGGGCGGCGCTCGTCACGCCGGCGCTGCACGGCGGGCGGCGCGCGTCACGCCGGCGCTGCACGGCGGGCGGCGCGCGTCACGCCGCGACTCCGACATCGCACCTGTCGATCGACGGGTGCGATGTCGCACACCCGGCCAGAATCGTCGGGCCAGCGGCGTCGGGCCGGACGCGCCGGGTGTCAGCTCCTGGTCCGGCGCGAGCGGCGTGCCAGCCGTCACCGGTAGGTTCGATCCCATGCGCGTGGCGACCTGGAACGTGAACTCCGTCCGCACCCGAGTGGGCCGGATCGTCGACTGGCTGGTGCGCGAGGACGTCGACGTCCTCGGCATGCAGGAGATCAAGTGCAAGCCGGAGCAGTTCCCGGTCGAGGCGTTCGAGGCGGCCGGCTACCAGGTCGAGGCGCACGGGCTGAACCAGTGGAACGGCGTCGCGTTCGCCAGTCGCCTGCCGATGGAGGACGTCACCCGCGACTTCCCCGGTCAGCCCGGCTTCCTCAAGGGCCACGAGGGGCCGGACCTGCCGGTCGAGGCACGGGCGATGGGCGTCACCGTCGACGGTGTCCGGCTGTGGAGCCTCTACGTCCCGAACGGCCGGGAGCTCGGTGACCCGCACTACACGTACAAGCTCGACTGGCTCGCACAGCTGGCCGACCGCACGACCGAGTGGCTCGACGCCGAACCGGACACCCCGCTCGCGCTGATGGGCGACTGGAACGTCGCGCCGCTCGACCAGGACGTCTGGGACCTCCGGGTGTTCGAGGGCGCCACGCACGTCAGCGAGCCGGAGCGTGCGGCGTTCCGCGAGTTCGAGACCCGCGGGCTGCAGGACGTCGTCCGCCCCCTCGTGCCAGAGGGCTACACCTACTGGGACTACAAGTCGCTCCGCTTCCCCCGCAACGAGGGCATGCGCATCGACTTCGTGCTCGGGTCGCAGGCGTTCGCGGACGTCACCGTCGGCGCCACGATCCACCGCGACGAGCGCAAGGGTGACGCCCCGAGCGACCACGTCCCGGTGTCGGTCGACCTCGACCTGGAGACCTCGCTCGACGACGATCGTCCGATGATCTTCTGACGCCGGCCCGGTCCCGGCCGACAGCCGGCGCCGCGCCCGCGGTCGCGGAGCGCGCCCGCCGCTGACGTCCCCGAGCGCGCCCGCCGCTGACGTCCCCGAGCGCGCCCGTCCCTGTCGTCTCCGAGCGCGCCCGTCCCTGTCGTCTCCGAGCGCGCTCGAGGCCACCCTGTGCCCGCTCGGACCACAGCGAGCGTGCACGACGTGCCGCGCGGTGGTCACCGACCGGGCTCGATCGGTCGGCCGAACCCGCTGACCGTGACAGGAATGGCCCGGTCAGCACCGGCGGGCACCGGCATGCACCGGCAGGCACCGGCATGCACCGGCAGGGCACCGGCAGGCACCGGCAGGCCCGGGCGGTGCGCCCGCGCACTACGGGTGCAGGAGCGCGGCGATGACGACCAGGACCGGGACGGCGCCGATCGTCGAGACGAGCACCACGTCGCGCGCCACCGGGACGGCCGCCTGGTAGCGCTGAGCGTAGTTGAACACGTTCTGGGCCGCCGGCAGCGCCCCCAGGGTGGTGAGGACGAAGACGTCCTGGTCGTCGAGCCCGAAGACGAACCGGGCGACGACGTACGCCACCGCCGGCATGACGAGCAGCTTGAGCGCCGAGGCCACGAGCACGTCCGGTCGTGTGGAACGGTCACGCAGCGGGGTCGCGCCGTGCAGGCTCATGCCGAACGACAGCAGCACCACGGGCACCGCAGCAGCACCGACCAACGAGAACGGTTCGAGCACGGGCGCCGGCAGCTCGAGGCGGAGCGCGGAGCACACGAGCCCGACGAGCGAGGCGATGATGATCGGGTTCCGGAAGGGTCCGACGACCCGGGACCGCCAGCCGCCACCGCCCGCCGTCGCCGCGTCGAGGACCGTCAGGGCGAGCGGGGCCAGCACGACGAGCTGCAGCAGGATGACCGGGACGACCGCGGTGGCCTGGCCGAGGACGTACACCGCGACCGGCAGACCGATGTTGTTCGCGTTCACGTAGCCGGACGCCAGGGCCCCGACCGTGGTCGTGGCGACGGACCGCCGGAGCACCAGGCGGAACACCGCGACGGCGACGAGCCCGACCGTGACGGCACTGACCAGCGACACCCAGAGCATCGGGGAGAGCAAGGACTCGATGTGCGCCGTGGCGATGGTGTGGAAGAGCAGGCACGGCATGAGCACGAAGAACGCCAGGCGGCTCATCACGAACTGCGCGTGCGGATCGAGCAGGCGGACGCGCCCGACCACGTAGCCGGCGGCGATGATCGCGCCGATGATCGCGAACCCCGTCAACACGCCACCCATCGCACCCATCCTCGCAGCCCGACGGCACGGACGGCGACCAGCACGGCAACACGTGCGGCCGACCGGCCTACATGTGACGTCACTCAGCCGGGAAATGCGTACGCATCGAATACGGTTGCAGGCACCATGACCTCGACGCCCGACACGCTCTCCCGTTCGACCGACTCCAGCCAGCCCCTCGTGCCGCTGCTCGAGGAGCGCTGGAGCCCGCGCTCCTACGACGACACCGCGACGATGACCGACGCCCAGCTCGACGCCGTCCTCGAGGCCGCTCGCTGGGCCGCGTCCGCGATGAACCACCAGCCGCGCCGCTTCGTCGCCGGCCGCCGCGGCACGGACACGTTCGCGAAGATCAACGACAACCTGCTCGGCTTCAACGCCGCGTGGGCCTTCCGCGCCAGCGCCCTGGTGGTCGGCATCCTCGAGACCACGACCGAGGACGGCGACGAGCGCCCCTTCGCACAGTACGACCTCGGCCAGTCCCTCACCGCGCTGACCGTGCAGGCGCACGCCGAGGGCCTCCACGTGCACCAGATGGCCGGCATCGACGCCGAGGGCCTCCGCGCCGCCTTCGACCTGCCCGAGCGCTTCCTCCCCTACACCGTGACCGCGATCGGCACCGTGGCAGACCCGTCGCAGCTCGACGAGAAGGCCGCCGAGCGCGAGGTCGCTCCGCGCACCCGCCTACCCCTCGACGAGGTCGTCCTCGTCAAGGAGTAGGGACGACGCGCAGCAGCGCACGACGACGGCCGGGACCCCGCTGCCCACCGGGCCTGACAGAATCGGTGTCATGACCACGCCCCGCCTCGTCGCCTTCGACCTCGACGACACCCTCGCGCCGTCGAAGTCCCCGCTCGACCCGCGCATGCTCGAGACGTTCGCCGCGCTGCTCGCCACCGTGCCCGTCGCGGTGATCTCGGGCGGCAACTTCCAGCAGTTCGAGCAGCAGCTCGTGCACCCGCTCCGCGAGCGCGAGGGCCTCGTGCTCGACGACCTGCACCTGCTCCCGACGTGCGGCACGGCGTACTACCGCTGGTCCGGGTCGGACTGGGCCCTGCAGTACGCCGAGGACCTGACGGACGACGAGAAGGCCCGTGCCCTCGCGGCGGTCGAGTCGCAGGCGAAGGCCGCCGGCTACTGGGAGTCGGAGACCTGGGGCGAGATCCTCGAGGACCGCGGGTCGCAGATCACGTTCTCGGCGCTCGGCCAGTCCGCCCCGGTGGACGTCAAGAAGCGCTGGGACCCGACCGGCGAGAAGAAGGACCACCTGCGCCGACTCGTGCAGGCCGAGCTCCCCGACCTCGAGGTCCGCTCGGGCGGCTCGACCAGCGTCGACATCACCCGGAAGGGCATCGACAAGGCCTACGGGATGCGCCGCCTCGCCGAGCTCACGGGCATCGACCTCGACGACATGCTGTTCGTCGGCGACCGCCTCGACCCCGAGGGCAACGACTACCCGGTGAAGGCCCTCGGCGTGCCCTGCCACGCGGTGGAGGGCTGGGAGGACACCGACGCGTTCCTCACGGACCTGATCCCCACCCTGCGCTGACGCGCACACGGACGGACGGGAGGCCCGGTGCCAGCTGGCACCGGGCCTCCCGTCCGTCCCGTGGTGGCGTCAGGCGCGACGTCGCCCGGCGTCAGGGGATGCTGCGGGCCGCCTCGACGAAGGAGCGGATCTTCGCGGCGTCCTTGACGCCGCGCTCCGACTCGACGCCGCTCGAGACGTCGACGCCGTCCGGGTCGAGCGCCTGCACGGCGGCGACGACGTTCGCGGGCGTCAGACCGCCCGCGAGGATCCAGGCCTCGTCCACCCGATCGGCGAGCGTCGCCGGGTCGACCAGCGTGCCGCTGCCGGGCACCGCGGCGTCGAGCAGCAGCAGGTCGTGGTCGAACGCCGCGCGCTGCTCGGCGGTCTCGCGCAGGTAGTCGTCGGCGGACACCGCGCGGATGGTGAAGAAGCCCGCGTCGCGGGCACGGGCGAAGTCGCTGGCCGACTCGCGGCCGTGCAGCTGCAGGGTGGTGAGCCCCACCTCGGAGGCGATGCCCACGACCTCGTCGATCGGCTGGTCTCGGAAGACCCCGACGGCGTCGATGCCGTCGGGCACCCGCTCGACGAGCTCCTTGGCCAGGTCGGCCGTCACGGTGCGGGGGCTGCCGGCGGCGAACACGAACCCGACCGCGTCCGCACCGGCGTCCACAGCGGCGTCCACGGTCTCGGGCGTCGACAGGCCGCAGATCTTGATCCAGCGCTGGTCGGTCATGGTCCCATCCTGCCAGGGCGGACCGTCGGACGATGCCCTCGATCTGCGCTGTGGACGAACCCGCTCAGTGCAGCGTGCCCGCGACGTACGCTGCCGCACACGCGGCGAGCACACCGAACGTGGCGAACGAGCCGACGAGCACGTTCCGGCGACGCCAGCGGCGCACCGCCGTGAAGGTCCCGCGCTTCGCGTGCTTGTGCGCCGCGCGGTGCAGCTTGTGGTCACGCTTGTGCTTCGTGCGGTCCGGCCCGAGCGGCACGGGACCGGTGATCTGCGTCGACCCGCCGCGCAACGCGTTCGCGACGGCCACTGCCGTCGGGCGCTTCGCCGGGTCGCGGTGCGTCATCTTGGCGAGCAGGTCCTTCCACTCGACACCGACCTCCGCGGGGACCTGCGGGTCGTTCCGGAGCCGCGCGAGGGCAGCCTCGATGAGGGTGCCGGAGTACTCCTGCTTGCCGGTCAGCGACTCGAGCAGCACCAGGCCGAGCGAGTACACGTCGGTCGCGAAGCCGATCGGCTCACCGGCCACCTGTTCCGGGCTGAGGTACGCGGCCGTACCGATGATCGTGCCGTCGTTCGTCAGGCGGGAGCCGTCGACGAAGTGGGCGACGCCGAAATCGGTGAGCTTGACCGAGCGGACGAAGCCGGATGCGCCCTCGTCGTTGATGAGGATGTTCGCCGGCTTGACGTCACGGTGCACGATGCCGCGCGAGTGCACGTAGGCCAGGGCGTCGGCGAGCTGTGCGCCGAGGTCGGCGACCTCGTAGTTGTGCAGCGCACCGCCCGCGAGCCGACGGAGCAGCGTCGTGTCGGCGATGAGCTCCATCACGATGAAGCGGTGCGGACCGTCCTCGAACTCGTGGGTCCCGGCGTCGTAGAGCGGGACGAGGCCCGGGTGCGAGAGCATGCTGAGCAGGCGGATCTCGCGTTCCTGACGGACGCGGTCGGCCGTGGTCATCGAGTCCGGTGTCGCGAACAGCTTCACGGCGACGAGCCGGTAGGTGTGCTCGTCGCGGGCCTCGTACACGGAGCCCATGCCGCCGGTACCGATGAGCTTGACGAGCCGGTAGCGGCCGGAGAGGACCGTGTCGGCTCGTGCGCTGTCGACCAGGGTCATGGTGCACGTCGTTCCGTCTGGAGCCATCGGGGACCGCGGCACACGCCGCGAACTGACTCGCCGTCAACGGTACGCGTCCCACCTCGATCCCGCAGGGGCGTTACGACATCGTGATGGGGGACAGATGCCCGTGGATCCGCGGATCTGCGGGGGTACGGTCCGGAGTCACGGAACCACACCCACTACGCAAGGAGGACATCGTGGCGCTGTCGAAGGGCGACGAGGTGCACTGGAACACCTCGCAGGGCAAGACGACCGGCAAGCTCGTCGAGAAGAAGACGAAGGACTTCACGTTCGACGGTCAGGACTTCAAGCCGACGGACGACGACCCGTACTGGATCATCGAGTCGGAGAAGTCCGGCAACAAGGCCGCCCACAAGGAGTCGGCCCTCACGAAGAAGTGACCGGTCAGTCGTTCGCGGGCGTCGCACGGCGGCGTCCGCGGGCGGCTCCGGTCGTCGCGCCGTCCTGCGCCGCCGCACGCTGCTCGGCCCGCTCGGCACGGACGCGGCGGATGCGCCGGACCACGAACGTCACGACGACGACCGCGATCGCCACGTAGAGCACGCGGTCGATCCACTCGGTGTACTGCTCGACCTTGTCGTACTGCGTGCCGAACGCGGCACCGAGCAGCACGAGCGCGCTGTTCCAGATGCCGCTGGCGATGATCGTGAAGACCGAGAACGGCACGAGGTGCATCCGGTCGGCGCCGGCGGGCAGCGAGATCAGGCTGCGGACGATCGGCACGAAGCGGCCGAAGAAGACCGCGCTCTTGCCGTGCCGGTGGAACCAGTCGGCGGCCTTGCGGAAGTCGTCCTCGTCGACGAGCGGCAGTCGTCCCAGCAGCCGGACGGTCCGTTCGAACCCGATCACCGCGCCGAGCCAGTAGAGCACGAGTGCACCGAGGTACGACCCGAGCGTCGCCAGCACCAGGACGAGGACGAGGTTCATCTGCCCGGCACCCGCCAGGAACCCCGCGAGGGGCAGGATCACCTCGGACGGGATCGGCGGGAACACCGTCTCGACGAAGAGCATCAGCGCGACGCCCCACTCCCCCAGTGCGTCGATGAGCTGGAGCACGAAGCCCGACAGCCCACCGAGGTCCTCGGTGCCCTCCGGCCGGGAGCCCGCGGCGGTGGTCGTCACGGGCAGGGTCGGCGGCAGCGTGAGGGCGGTCGTCATGCCCCGAGTCTCCCTGAGTGCCCTGACAGATCACGGTGCGCCGCCCGCGCACGCGCCGGACGCCGCCGTCTCGCGGACATGCCCCCGTCCGGCCGTCATCGGTGCCGCTCCCGAGACGCCGGCGTCGGACCGAGACGCCTCGTCATCGCCGAGACGCCTCCACATCCGGCGGCGTCTCGGCAGCAGGCCGGCGTCTCGCGGAGACGCCGGCGTCTCGCGGCCCGGCGACGCGACTCGGCACGACCCCGCGGTGCGAGCCGCACGACGACGGACGGGAGGCCCGTGGCGGATCCGCCACGGGCCTCCCGTCCGTCGTGTGGTGACGACCGCTACACGGCGGCCGGCGCGCGCTGCCCGACCGTCTCGCCGGCCACTGCTGCCTGCTCGGCCGACGCTGCCTCGGCGGCGGGCGACTTGCGCACCCACTTCTTCAGCCCGACCAGGACCAGCGCGGAGACGACCGTGCCCGCCAGGATCGCGACGATGAACATCAGGACGTCGCCGATGGCGAAGAAGACGAAGATGCCACCGTGCGGAGCGCGCGACGTGACGCCGGCACCCATCGAGATCGCACCCGTGACCGCGGCACCGATCATCGAGGCGGGGATGACGCGCAGCGGGTCGGCCGCCGCGAACGGGATCGCCCCCTCGGAGATGAAGGACGCACCGAGCAGCCACGCCGCCTTGCCGTTCTCGCGCTCCGGCTTGGTGAAGCCCTTGCGGTACAGCACGGTCGAGGCGAGCGCCAGGGCCAGCGGCGGGACCATGCCCGCGGCCATCACGGCCGCCATGATCTCGAACGGCACCACGTTCGTGGCGGTGCCCGCACCGAGGCCGGCGACGGCGAACGCGTAGGCCACCTTGTTGACCGGGCCGCCGAGGTCGAACGCCATCATCAGGCCGAGGATGATGCCGAGCAGGATCGCCGAGGCACCGGAGAGCGAGTTGAGGAACCCGGTCAGCTGCGTCATGAGCCACGCGATCGGCCCGCCGAGCACGAGGAGCATGAGGCCCGAGGCGATGATCGACGCGAAGAGCGGGATGATCACGACCGGCATGAGGCCACGGAGCCAGCGCCAGGTCGGGATGCGGCCGATCCAGTACGCGGCGGCACCGGCGATGAGACCACCGACGAGCCCGCCGAGGAAGCCGGCGTTCATGAACACGGCGATCGACCCGGCGACGAAGCCCGGCGCGATGCCCGGGCGGTCGGCGATGGCGTAGGCGATGTACCCGGCCAGGGCGGCGACGAGGAACCCGAGGGACACCCCGCCGATCTGGAAGGCCGCTGCACCGAGGTAGTATCCGAGGCCCTCCGGCGGCAGGTTGAGGAGCGTGTAGTTCGTCAGCGTGTAGACGGCGTTGTTCTGGCCGGAGTCGCCGTGCGGGAGCGCGATGGCGTAGCCGGAGAGCAGGAAGCCGAGGGCGATGAGGAGACCGCCGCCCGCGACGAACGGGATCATGTAGCTCACACCGGTGAGCAGCCAGCGCTTGAGCGCCTGCCCGAAGTGCTCGTCGGCCTTGTTCGACTCGGTCGCGGTGGCGGCACCGCCCTGGACGCGCGCGGCGTTCGGGTCGTCGGCGGCGCGGATCGCCTCGGCGACCATCGCGTCGGGCTCGTCGACGCCACGCTTGACCGGCCCGGACACGAGCGGCTTGCCGGCGAACCGGCTGCGGTCACGGACGTCCACGTCGACCGCGAACACGACAGCGTCGGCGCGGGCGATGAGCGCGGGGTCGAGCGGCTCGACCTGCGAGGAGCCCTGCGTCTCGACGTGCATCTCGGCTCCGGCGCGCTCCGCGGCGGCGACGAGGGCGTCGGCGGCCATGTAGGTGTGCGCGATGCCGGTCGGGCACGCGGTGACGCCGACGATGACCTTGCGTGCACCGGCGGCGCCGCCGGTCGCGCCGCCGGCTTCTGCGGCCTGCGCGGGCTGCGACGTGGTCGGACGGGAGGCACTGCTCCCGTTCCCGACACCGGCTGCGGCGACCTCGCCGCCCACTTCGCGCTGCACCAGGTCGACGACCTCCTGCGGGGTCGAGGCGGTGCGGAGCGCGGCGGTGAAGTCCTCGCGGATGAGTGCCCGGGCGAGGGTCGACAGGACCGTGAGGTGGTCCTTGTCGGCACCCTCGGGCACGGCGATCATGAAGACGACGTCGGCGTCGCCGTCCGGCGCTCCGAACGGCACCTTCCGGGCGAGCCGCGAGAACGCCAGCGTCGGGCTCGACACCGAGGCCGACCGGGCGTGCGGGATCGCAATGCCGCCGGGCACACCGGTGCCGACGCTCGCCTCGCGCTTGATGGCGTCCTCGGCCAGGGTGGCGCCGTCGGCCGCACGGCCGGTCGCGGCGACGCGGTCGGCGAGCACGCGGATGACGTCGGACGACGTCGCGCCGAGGTCCTCGTCGAGGCCGACGAGCTCGGCGCTGATGAGGCGCTGCGTCGTGTCTGCGGACATGGGGTTGCTCCTTTGCAGTGGCGCCGGGGGCGCGGGCAGTGCTGGTTCGGGGTGGTGCTGCGGGGTGGTGCTGCGGGATCGGTCAGGCGATCGGCGCCGGGACCTGCGTCGTGTGCAGGGTCCGGACCGTCACGCTGCCGGGGTCGGTGTGGTCGAGGGCGGGCACGTCGCTCCCGGGCAGTGCCGCGGCAGCGGCCCCCGTGGCGACGGCCTGGGCGAGGCGCTCGGACGCCGAGGCTCCGGCGACCTCGGCGAGCAGGTAGCCCGCGAGGGACGAGTCACCGGCACCGACCGTCGAGCGGGCGACGATGCGGGGTGCGGCGGCGACGTGGCTGCCCTCGCCGGAGACGAGGACGGCGCCGGCGCTGCCGAGTGTGAGCAGCACGGTGTCGACGTGCTTCTCGCGCAGCCGGTGGGCGGCGGCGACGGCTGCCTCGAGGTCCTGCTCGTAGACCTCGGGGTCGCCGCCGACGACCTCGGCGAGTTCCTCCGCGTTCGGCTTGACCAGGTCGATCCGCTCCCCCGACTGCAGCAGCGCGGTGAACGGGATGCCCGACGAGTCGACCGCGACCCGGACGTCGTTGCCGTGGCGCTCGCGCACGGCACGGACGAGCACGGCGAGCGCGTCGTCGGGCAGGCCCGGCGGCAGGGACCCGGCGAACACCACCCAGCGGGCGGACGGCCCGGTCGGGGTCGGTCCGGCGGCGTCGGCGACGAGCGCGGCGAGGTCCTCGAGACGACCCGCGAGCGAGGGCCCGGGCTCGTTGAGCTTCGTCGTCGTGCCGGTCGGCTCGGTGACGGTGACGTTCGAGCGGAGCGGGGCACCGATCGGCAGCGCGGCGGTCGGGATGCCCCGGGTCGCCAGGCCGAGCAGGACGGGGTCGAGCTCGTCGCCGGGCAGGACCGCGAGGGTGTCCCCGCCGCTGGCGACGACGACCCGGGAGACGTTGACGCCCTTGCCGCCCGGCTCGGCCGTGGTCCGGACGGCCCGCTGCACGGCGCCGCGCTGCAGCTCGCCGCCCAGCTCGATCGTGCGGTCGAGGGACGGGTTCGGCGTCACGGTGACGATCCGGGTGCTGGGGTGCACGGTGTGCTCCTGCTGGTTCATGCGACCACGACCTCCACGTCGGCGTCGGCGAGCGCACCGGCGAGGTCCGCCGGGGGCTCCTGGTCGGTGACGAGGGTGTCGACCTCGTCGAGCCGGGCGAAGCGCATGAGCGCCTCGACGCCGTGCTTGGCGGCGTCGGCGAGGACGACGCTCCGTCGGGCCGCGAGGACGTAGGCGCCCTTGACCCCGGCCTCGTACTCGTCGGGCGTGCTCAGCCCGAAGCCGGCGGACAGGCCGTTCGTGCCGACGAACGCGACGTCGGGGCGGAGCGCCGCGATCTGCTCGACGGTGGCCGTGCCGACGGCGGCGCTCGTCAGCCCGCGCACCCGCCCGCCGAGCAGGTGCAACTCGACGTGCTCGCTGTGCTGCAGGGTGGCGGCGATCGGGACCGAGTTCGTGACGACGGTCAGGGTGGCTCCGGGGGTCGCGGGCTCCCAGCGGACCAGCTCGGCGGCGACGGCGGCGCAGGTGGTGCCGGCGTCGAGGGCGATGGACCCGGTGAACGACGACGGCACCAGGCGCATCGCGGCGCGGGCGATCGCCGTCTTCGCGGTGCCGTGCTGCCCCTCGCGCTCGGCGACGGAGAGCTCGACCACACTGGAGCGTCCGGCGGGGACCGCTCCCCCGTGCACGCGGCGCAGGAGACCGGCGGTCTCGAGGGCGTCGAGGTCGCGGCGCACGGTCTCGGTCGTGACGTCGAAGTGCTCGGCGAGGTCGGCGACGGACACCCGCCCGGCCGACTGCAGCGCGGCGGCGATGGCGTCCTGCCGCTCGGTTGCGTACATGCCGGAACTCCTTCGTTCTCGTTGGTTCGAGGAACTGTACGTCCGAAAGCAACACGAACGCAACTGTTTCGTGGCAGAACCAACACGAACGAAGGAACGCCCGACCTGCCGGTGCAGATCGGGCGTTCCTGTGGAGGCCGAGTGGAGCGTCAGTCGTCGAAGGGGACCCGGTCGCTCGACCCCACCCCGGCACGCTGCCGGTAGGACAGGTGTCCGCCGAGGTACCCGCCGACGCTCACGACGGTGAGCCCGACGACGCCGAGCGCCTTGCCCGCCGCGGTGTTGCCCTTCCGTCGCTGCCACCACGACAGGCCGAAGAACGTGATGCCGACCCAGTTCACCGCCTGGTGCACCCACCCGGTCCGGCGCTGCTCGAGCGAGAGCTCCGCCCAGTCGACGTAGCCGGCGATCGAGGCACTGCCCGCCGATGCGATCCCGACCCCGGTCAGCGTCTGCGCCGCGCGCGCGTTGCCCTTCCCGCCGATCAGGTCGAGGACGGCTGCCGAGATCCAGGCGCCGAGTGGCACCTGCACCATCAGCGGGTGCAGGGGGTGTCCGAACGGCACGCCGTGCAGCAGCTGCCGCAGGGCCTTCGGCTTCGCGACCGCGCGGACGACGCGCGTGTCGAGGTCGACGGCCTTGTCGAGCACGCTGGCGTGCTCGATGGAGTCGGTGAGGCGACGGATGATCGGCAGCTCTGGCATGCCCTGGACGCTAGGCCGCCGGGCCCGGTGCCGGTTCCAGGAACCGGCACCGGGCCTCCCGGCCGCACCCTGCCGCGGGGCGGACGCGACCTACTCCTCGACGATCTCCGCGAGCTCGAACGGCTCGACCGTCAGCTCGTCGCCGTCCGCGGCGACGTCCACGCGGACGGTCTCCCCGTCGCGGACGTCCCCGGACAGGATCGCCCGCGCCAACCGGTCGTCGATCTGCCGCTGCATGAGGCGGCGGAGCGGCCTCGCCCCGTAGACGGGGTCGTAGCCGCGGTCGGCGAGCCAGCTGCGCGCCGCCGGCGTCACGGCCAGTTCGAGTCGGCGGTCCGACAGACGACGAGCCAGACGATCGACGTACAGCGACACGATCTGGCCGAGGTCGTCGGTGGTGAGCGCCTGGAACACGACGATGTCGTCGAGACGGTTGACGAACTCGGGCCGGAACGCCTGCTGCACGAGCTCACGCACGGCCTCGTCCCGTTGCTCGTCCGTGAGCGTCAGGTCGGTCATGAACTGCGATCCGAGGTTCGACGTCAGGACCATGATCGTGTTCCGGAAGTCGACCGTGCGCCCCTGCCCGTCGGTCAGGCGTCCGTCGTCGAGCACCTGGAGCAGGACGTCGAACACCTCGGGGTGCGCCTTCTCGACCTCGTCGAGCAGCACCACCGAGTACGGGCGGCGACGGACGGTCTCGGTGAGCTGCCCGCCGGCCTCGTACCCGACGTACCCGGGCGGGGCACCGATGAGCCGCGCGACCGAGTGCTTCTCGCCGTACTCGCTCATGTCGATGCGGACGAGGGCCTTCTCGTCGTCGAACAGGAACTCGGCGAGCGCCTTGGCGAGCTCGGTCTTGCCGACGCCGGTAGGGCCGAGGAACAGGAACGAGCCCGTCGGGCGGTCCGGGTCGGAGATGCCGGCGCGGGTGCGACGCACCGCCTCGGACACGGTGGACACCGCGGCGCGCTGCCCGATGATCCGACGGCCGAGCTCGGTCTCCAGGTGCAGGAGCTTCTCGGTCTCACCCTGCAGCAGGCGCCCCATCGGGATGCCCGTCCACTGCGCGATCACGGCGGCGATGTCCTCGTCCGTGACGCTGTCGTTCACCATGCGGTCGGCGCTCTCGGCCTGCTCGGCCGCTGCGAGCTCGGCCTCGATCCGGGGCTTCTCGCCGTACTCGATGCGCGACACCGTCTCGTACTGCGCCTCCCGCTGCGCGCGCTGGCTGCGCATGTTCAGCTCGTCGAGCTGCTGCTTGAGCTCACCGATGCGGTTGAGGCTCGCCCGCTCGGCCTGCCACCGCTGCTCGAGCTCGTCGAGCCGCTCCTGGCGCCCGGCGAGCTCCGCGCGCAGGGTCGCCAGCCGCGCCTTCGACGCGTCGTCCTTCTCCTGCTTCAGCGCGAACTCCTCGACGCGCAGACGGTCCACGCTGCGCTTGAGCTCGTCGATCTCGACCGGACTCGAGTCGATCTCCATGCGCAGTCGGCTGGCGGCCTCGTCGATGAGGTCGATCGCCTTGTCGGGGAGCTGTCGACCGGAGATGTAGCGGTTCGACAGGCTCGCAGCGGCGACCAGGGCGGAGTCGTTGATCGTCACCTTGTGGTGCGCCTCGTACCGCTCCTTGAGTCCGCGGAGGATCGCCACGGTGTCCTCGACGCTCGGCTCCCCGACGAACACCTGCTGGAAGCGGCGCTCGAGCGCAGCATCCTTCTCGATGTACTCGCGGTACTCGTCGAGCGTCGTCGCGCCGATCAGCCGCAGCTCACCGCGGGCGAGCATCGGCTTGAGCATGTTCGACGCCGCGACGGACCCCTCACCGCCGCCGGCCCCCATGAGGGTGTGCAGCTCGTCGATGAACGTGATGACCTGACCGTCGGAGTCGTCGATCTCCTTGAGGACGGCCTTGAGCCGCTCCTCGAACTCGCCGCGGTACTTCGCGCCGGCGATGAGCGCGGACATGTCGAGCGACACGAGCCGCTTGTCCTTCAGCGAGTCGGCGACGTCGCCGGCGACGATGCGCTGCGCGAGCCCCTCGACCACGGCGGTCTTGCCGACACCGGGCTCACCGATGAGCACGGGGTTGTTCTTGGTCCGCCGCGTCAGCACCTGGGAGACTCGGCGGATCTCGGCGTCACGGCCGATCACCGGGTCGAGCTTGCCGCTCCGCGCGATCGCGGTGAGGTCGACGCCGTACTGCTCGAGGGCGGTCTTCTGCCGTTCCTGCGAGTCGGGGGCGCCCTGGAGGTTCGCCATGCGGTCCGTCCTTTCCGTGCGGTGGTGGTGTACTTGAGTCTACTGCACTCAACTTACGAGCGCAGCGGTGCATTCCGGATCCCGACCGCGCTGACGACGGCGCCGGCGGCGAGCAGCAGCGCCATCACGACCATCGCGCGGTGCAGCCCGTCGACGCTCACCCCGCCGCCCAGGACGACGCCCGCCAGGGCCACCGTCACCAGCCCGGCGATGCGGGCGACCGCGTTGTTCACGGCGGATCCGGCGCCGGCCTCCGCCTGCGGCACCGACCCGAGGACGGCACTCGTCAGCGGCGTCACCATGGTCGCGATCCCCGCGCCGATCAGCACGAGCCCGGGCAGCACCGACCACCAGTAGCCCGCCGGGTCGTCGCCGGCGAGCAGCATCAGCAGCGCGCCGACCGCGGCCACGGCCGGCCCGGCAGCCATGAACCACCGTGGACCGTACCGGCCGGAGAACGAACCGACCGTGGTGGACAGCGCCAGGAGCATCAGCGTCGGCGGCAACGTCGCGAGTCCGGCGACCCAGGCGGGGAAGTCCCAGACCTCCTGCAGGAACAGGGTCACGACGAAGAACACCATCCCGAGCGCCCCGTAGATCGAGAGCGTCGCGAGGTTGCCGACTGTGAAGTTGCGCGCGCGGAACAGCTCCAGCGGCACCAGGGGCGAGCCGGCGGTCCGGGTCACGCGGAGCTCCCACGGCACGAACGCCACGAGGGACGCCGCGCCGAGCACGAGCGCGGCGACGACGACCGGCGCGCCCCACCCGAGGCGCTCCTGCTCGATCAGGCCGAGGACGACACCGCCGACCCCGACCACGGCGAGCACCGCGCCGACGGCGTCCACCCGCGGACGGTCACCGGTGACCACGTCGCCGGAGATCCGCCGGACCAGGGGGATCGTCACCGCGATCGGCACGGCCGTCACCACGAAGATCCAGCGCCAGCCGATGCCGTCGACGATCAGCCCGCCGACGACCGGTCCGAGGATGGACGCGGCGCTCGACCAGGCCGTCCACGACCCGATGGCCTTCGCCTGCGCGGCGCCCCGGAACGCCGCGACGATGAGCGCCAGGGCGCTCGGGGTCACGAGCGCCCCGCCGACGCCCTGGAACGCCCGGGCGACGACCAGGACCTCGCCCGTCGGCGCGATCGCGCACACCACCGAGGCGACACCGAAGACGACCAGGCCCCACCGGATGATCCGGACCCGGCCGAACAGGTCCGAGAGGGAGCCGGCGACCAGGATCAACGAGCCGAGCGTGACGAGGTAGGCGTCGACGGTCCACTGCTGCACGACGAGACCACCACCGAGCTCCCGGCGGATCGCGGGCAGGGCGACGTTGACGACGCTCGAGTCGAGCCCGACGACGAAGGACGCGAGGATCGCGACCACGAGGACCACCCGGCGGTCGTCGCGGAGCGGGGCCGTTGCGGCCGGAGTGGTCATGCGCCCCATCATCCTCGTCGGGGTCGGGCGGCGACCGGTTGCACCGGCGAAACAGCGCCTTCGCGAGCATCGTCCGCATGCACCGTGTCCCTGCACCCCATCGACCACGCCTCACCGGTCTCGACGCAGCACGCGGGCTCGCCGTCCTCGGTTTGTTCGCCACCCACGTCGGAGCGGCGGACACGCTCTTCGACTGGTCGGACCCGGCGAGCTGGTCGGGACGATGATCCCCGTCGGCGGAGGTGGGGACAGTGGCAGCGGCCCCGCGCCGGTGGCGCCCGCCGTCCCTGAGGGCGCCCCCGGCATCGTCGCCCAGAACCCGCCCTTCCCGCGGATCGAGTGGGCACTCCTGCTCGACGTCACCCAGCACGCCGGGTCGACCTTCGAGCTCGTCGGAGCCCTCGGCGTCGCTCTCGCGGTGCTGGCTGCGCTCGGACTCCACGGTCGGTACGCCCCGACGGTCCTGCTCCCGCTGAGCGCTGTCGGCCGTCTCGCCGAGCACTCGACGATCCACCGACGACGACGTCCTGACGTCGAGCAGGACCGGGCCCGGAGCAGGACGGCGCCCGAACGCCGAAGCCCCCGCGACCAGAGTGGTCGCGGGGGCTGCCGACAGGACGGGGCTGGGTGTCCTAGTTCTTGGGCTCGGCGGTCGAGTGCACGTCGGGCTGCACCGAGGGGCCGGGGTTGACGACGGGCTGCGCGGTCGGCTGCGCCGTGTTCTGCACGGTCGGACCGGTCGTCGCCGTGTTCACGGTGCCGTCGTCGTTCTTCTTCTTGTCGTCGCCCATCTCCTTCTTGAAGATGTTGATCGACTGGCCCAGGCCCTTGGCGAGCGCCGGGAGCTTGGTCGCACCGAACAGCAGGATGATGATCCCGAGGATGATCAGCAGGTGGATCCCCGTCAGGTTTCCGAGCATCATGTCTCCTTGTTCTGGGTCTGGCGACGCCCGTCCGGTCATCGTCGACCGGGAGGGCGGAAGTCCGTCGTCCGATCATCGTAACCCGCACCCGACCGGAAGCCCAGGCGGGAGCCGGAACGGACACCGTTCGCACAGGCTGCGACGGACGACATGGCGGCACCCCCGGGAGGCCGCTGCTCTCCGGGGGTGCGCCGCTCCGACCGCGGGTCGAGGCGCGGCCGGGCCGGCGGTGACGCCGGGTACATCCAGTACATCAGTTCCTGCTGCGAGAGGCCGTCGGAGCCAGGGCGTCGTCGAGCGACCAGAGCGCCGCGCCTTCCGAGAGGCGAGCAGCCTCGGCGTCGGACAGCCCGCGGACCCGGAAGCCCACGCGCTCCCCTGGCAGCAGCGTCATGAAGCCGCGGTCGACGGTGCCGGTCGACGCGATGCGGTCCGGCTGCACGAGCAGGTCCCGCACGAGCGACTCGGCCTCGACGACCAGGTCGTGTCCGTCACCGTCGGCCGCGGGGGCGACCGTCGTGCGGTACCGCGCTGGCTCCCACTGCACGTCCCTGTCCGGCGACGCGGTCCAGACCGCACGACGCCAGTCCATGTCCGCCACGACGAGCTCACGCGTCGGGTCGTCCAGGACGCCGACCGACTCGGGCAGGTCGACGACGGCGACGCCGGCCTCCGACAGCCGGACGGGCAGCGTGACCTCGGCGAGGATCCTGCCGGACACGTGCATGCGCCGGACCCGCACCACGCTGTCGCGACCACCGCGGGAGGACCGCACCGCGATCTCGACGGGCGAGTGTCCGAACGACCCGGGCGACACCCCGAGCGACAGCGTGTCGACGAGCCCCCCGGACTCGGAGGCGCCGTCGGCGGTACCGGTGCTCGCGGCGGTCCCGACCGCCCCGTCGAGGGGAGCCGACGTGCCGACGCGGTCCGCGCCTCCAGGCCGGTCTCCGGACGACGTCGGAACCGCGTCGTCGTCAGCGGACGGACGCACGACGGGCCGGATCGCCAGCAGGACGTCGTCGTACAGCCGACGCAGCTCGTGGGCGAGCGGCTTGAGCCGCCCGGCGGAGTCGATCGCGGACCACGATGCCACCGGCCAGAGGTCGTTGAGCTGCCAGACGACGACCCCGGTGTTCCGCGGCCAGTGCGTCCGCCAGTGCTCGACGCCGGTCGCGACGGCGCGCGTCTGCTGCAGCTGCGTCAGGTAGTGCCAGCGGTCGAACTCGGCCGGATCGACGACGCCGAAGCGCGGCTCGATCCCCCGTGCCAGCTTGCCCATGCCGTCGTCGGCCTTCTGGTGGTGCACGACACCGGGCGAGTCCACGCGCAGCGGCTCGTCCGTGACCGCGTCGCGGAGGGTGCGCCAGGCGGGCGGTGCCTGCCACCCGAACTCGGACACGAACCGCGGGACGGAGTCGCGGTAGTGGTCGTCGGACAGCCGGTTCCAGACGTCCCACGAGTGGTGGGTCTCGTGGTCGACGTCGTTCGCGGGCAGGGTCTCGGAACCCGACCAGGGCGAGGCGACCGTGTAGAAGCGCGACGGGTCGACCGCGTCGACGATCGTCGGGAGGAGGTCGAGGTAGTAGTCGAGCCCCCAGCCGCGGTCACCGAGCTCCTCGGCCCAGCCGTCCGCGTCGTGCAACCAGATGTTCTCGTTGTTGCCGTTCCAGACCACGAGCGACGGGTGGCCGGCCAGGCGTGCGACGTTGTCCCGGGCCTCGGCGACGACCTCGCTGCGGATCGGCTCGATCTCGGGGTAGGCCGCGCAGGCGAACGCGAAGTCCTGCCAGACGAGCAGGCCGAGCTCGTCGCAGACGTCGTAGAAGTCGTCGGACTCGTAGACCCCGCCGCCCCACACACGGACGAGGTTCACGCCGAGGTCTGCGGCGACGCCGAGCCGGTCCGCGGTCCGCGCGCGGTCCACCCGCGACACGATGACGTCGTCCGGGATCCAGTTCACGCCGCGGACGTCGATGACGGTGCTGTTCACCACGACGGTGAAGGGCTTGCCGATCGCGTCGTCCGCGGTGTCGATCCGGGCCGAGCGGAAGCCCGTCTTCGCCGTCCGGCGGTCCAGGACCTCGCCGTCGACGGTCTGCAGCTCGACGGTCACGTCGTACCGGGGCTGCTCGCCGTAGCCGCGCGGCCACCAGCGCCGCACCTCGGGCACGCGCACCGTGACGACGGTCTCGTCGTCCTTCGGGGTCAGCTGCGCCCGGGAGCGCTGTCGGGTCGTCCCGCCGTCCACGGTCGGGCCAGCGACCGTGACGACGAGCACGAGGTCGTCGTCCTCACCGTCCTGGTCGAGGTCGTTCATCCCGGACCGCTCGACCCGCACGTGCGCGTCGAGGACGCCCTCGCCGGCCTCGACGTCGACCAGCGGCTTCACCTCGGCGAGCCGCGCCGTGGACCAGCGCTCGATCGCGACCGGACGCCACGGACCGCTCGTCACCGCGGTCAGGCCCCAGTCCCAGCCGAAGTTCGAGGCCTGCTTGCGGATGTACGGGAACGGTTCGTCGTACGGTCCCGGCATCGAGCCGGCGCGGGCGGCGACCCGGCCGGCCTCGCGGTACGGCGACTCGAAGAGGAGCTCGAGCTCGCGGTCGCCCGCGGCACCCGGCACGTCGTTGAGGTCGAACCGGTAGCGCCGGTGCATGTTGCGGGTGGTGCCGACGACCACGCCGTCGAGGCTCAGCTCGGCGACCGTGTCGAGCCCCTCGCACACCAGGTCGACGCGCTCGTGCCCCCGAGGTGCGACGTCCACCGTCCGCCGGTAGGCCCAGTCGGCCCGGCCGACCCACTTCGCGCCGTCCTCGTTGCGGTCGAACGTCGGGTCCGCGACGAGTCCCTCGCGTTCGAGGTCCGTGTGCACCTGACCCGGCACCGTGGCGGGGATCGTGCGACCCGTGATCCCGGCCGGTGCCCCGGTCGGCACCTGGTCGCCGGCGATCGCCACGGTCCAGTCGTCGCGGAGTTCCTCGCGCTCGAGGGTCATGCGGGTCCTTTGCTGGGCGGACGGGGAGGGCGGACAGGACCCGGCGGCGGCTCGTGGCCGCCCCGGCACCGTGACACCGGCCGGCGGTCGTGCCCGTGGTCGCGTGAGCGGCCGGGAGGCACGGCACCGGTCGCCCAGGCGTCGTCGCGTCCGCGCGCGCGGACGAGTGCTCGTCGCGCGCGGGGGTGCTCGGCGATGCTAGTACGTCGACCTTGCCGGCGACCACGTCCGCGACGACGGACCGCGCGACGCGTCCTGACGGCGTCGGGCCCCGTCGGGTCGTGTCCGCCCTCCGGCCCTGCGTGGCAGGGTGGTGCGGTGATCACCGTCGAACTCGCCCGGTCGCTGCGCGACGCCGGACTCCGCTGGCACCCGGGGACGGGCGACCGGTTCGTGATCGACAAGCCCGGGGTCGACGACGACGTCTACACCGTCTCCGAGATGACGGTGGAGCGGCACGACCACCCCAGCGGCACCTCGCTCGGCTTCAACGGCACGACGGAGTGGGCGCTCGACTCGGTCGAGGCGTCCGAGTCGCTCTGGCTCCCGCGGGAGGACCAGCTGCGCGACCTGCTCGGACCGGCGTTCGTGTCGCTCGCCGCCGGGTTCGTCGTCACGGCGACGATCGACGGGGTCGCCCGGGAGTTCCGGAGCGACGACCCGGCTGTGGCGTACGGGGACGCACTGCTCGCGTACATCACCGACGCCCTCGCCTGACCGGTCCGGTTCCCGCGCGCAGCGCGCCCGACTGAGTGTTGCCGGAATGCCTCCTGGGGACGCTTTGGTTGCATGGTGGCATGACCGTTCCGAACATCACCCTGAACGACGGCAAGACCATCCCGCAGCTCGGCTTCGGTGTCTTCCAGATCGATCCTTCCGACACGAAGGAGGCGACCCTCACCGCGCTCGAGGTCGGCTACCGCCACATCGACACCGCCGAGATGTACGGCAACGAGAAGGAGGTCGGCGAGGCCATCGAGGCGTCCGGCATCCCGCGCGAGGAGATCTTCGTCACGTCGAAGCTCAACAACGGCTTCCACGACCCGGCCCTCGCCGCCGAGAACGGCAAGAAGTCGGCCGACCTGCTCGGCGGGTACACCGACCTCTTCCTCATCCACTGGCCGCTGCCGACGGTGTCGGACTTCGTGCCGACCTGGAAGGCGATGGAGGAGCTCTACCACGCCGGCACCGCCCGCTCGATCGGCGTGAGCAACTTCCAGGCGCACCACCTCAACCGCCTGGCCGCCGAGACGACGATCACCCCGGCCGTCAACCAGATCGAAGTGCACCCGTACCTCGCGCAGGACGAGCTCCGCGCCTACGGCACCGAGCACGGCATCGCGACGGAGGCCTGGTCCCCGATCGCCCAGGGCCTCGTGCTCGACGACGAGACCATCACCCGCATCGCCGGCGCCACGGGCAAGACCCCGGCGCAGGTCGTCCTCCGCTGGCACATCCAGCGCGGCGACATCGTCTTCCCGAAGTCGGTCACGCGCTCGCGGGTCGAGGAGAACTTCGCGATCTTCGACTTCGAGCTCTCCGACGACGACATGACGGCGATCACGTCGCTCGACAAGGGCCACCGCACGGGCCCGGACCCCGACACGTTCGACTACGTCCCGGCCTGAGCCAGCGACCACGACGAGGCGCCCCGCCGGCCGGCGGGGCGCCTCGTCGTTCAGGCCCCGCGCCGCGAGGCCGTCACGGTGAACTTCGCAGTCCGCACGACCTGCCGCGTCGGGCCGACCAGGCGTTCGAGCAGCGGCCGGTAGCGCAGGTGCGAGTTCCAGACGCACCACAGTTCCCCGCCGGCCTGGAGGATCGTGACCGCGTTGCGGAACATCGCCTCGGCCGCGTCGGTGCTCACCGTGGTGCCCTCGTGGAAGGGCGGGTTGCAGAGCACGAGCTTCGCAGACCCCTCGTCGAGCTCGTCGCCCGCGTCCGACCGGACGACCGTCACCCGGTCCGCGACGCCGTTCGCCACCGCCGTCGCCCGCGTCGACGCCACGGCGATCGCCGAGACGTCGGTCGCGACCACCTTGACGGCCGGGCGGCGGCGCGCCAGAGCAGTCGCGATGACGCCGTTCCCGCACCCGAGATCGACGGCGACCCGCGCCGACGGGACGGCGTCGTCCATGACGTCGAGCAGCACCCGGGTGCCCTGGTCGAGCGACGTCCCCGCGAAGACGCCGCCGTGCGCGACGAGCGTCATCCCGAGCTCGTCGACGTGCACCGAGCGAGGCCAGCGGTTCGTCGCGTCCGCGCGCACCGCCGTCGCACGGAGCGGGTCCTGCGCGATGAGCAGCCGCGACTTGCCGCGACCCCGTGACGCGGTGACCTCGCCGAAGTACCGGCGCAGGACGTCGTTCTGCGACAGGTTCATGTGCTTCGAGACCCCGCCGCAGAGCAGGACCACGTCGGGCGCCGCCCACCGTGCAACGGCGCGGGCCAACTCGTCGAGCCGGTCGTTCGACTTCGACAGCCGGAGGAGCACCAGCCGGACGTCGCGGAAGGCCTGCTCGAGCGTCTCGGTCAGCACGAAGCCGCTCCGGCCGAAGGTGCCCGCGTTCGCCTGCAGCGCCCGCACCCCGACGAGCGAGTCCTGCACGACCCGGACACCCGACGCGCCGTGCACGGTCATCGCCCCGAGGGTCAGCACCCCGTACCGATCGTCGACGACGGCGACCTCACCGGGTTGCCGGAGTGCGTCGCCGTGCACGTGCGGTGCCTCGTCGAGCATGAAGCGGTCGGTGCCGTCGATCGCGACGAGGTCGGGCTCGTCGTTGACCGGGGAGCGCCGGAAGTGGTCGGCGAAGTCGAATGGCACGGCCCCAGGGTACCCAGACGACGGTACGGAGCCGCACCGGTGCGGGAAGCACTGTCGGACCTCGGGCACCTCGGTCTCGTCGAGTTCCGCCCGAACCGGTACACGCGCGTCACGGTCCCCCGCCGCGACGAACTCGTCCCGACGCTGCAGACGCTCGGACTGCTCGTCGGGGGCGTCGTCCGCACCACGATCGGCGGCCTCGGGGACCGCGACCGCGCCGCACTCTTCCGCCGCATCGGGCTCGTGCTCGACTGCATGGCGATGCCCACCGGGCAATGGGGTTCCGACGCGATCACCCCGGTCTACCGGACGTTCCTCGCGGCGTGCGACAACCCCCCGCTCGTGGCGGCGCTGAGCGGGACCCTCGACGGCCTGACCTACCGCCTGCGGCACGACGACATCCGGAGCGCGCGGCCCTGGGAGCACGTCCGGAACAGCCTCGTCGCGCTCCGCGTCGCGGTCGACTGCCGCGACGGACGGCTCGCGGAGCGGGCGAGCTGGACGGTCCACCTGCTCCCCGACCCCGACCGCGGGCGGTCCTGACGTGTGCGCGTCCTGCGTCCGCTCGGTCATCGACACGGTCCGGGCGCACCGTCCCGGTCGCTGCTCCCCCGAGGACGATCGCGCATCGCTCCCCCGCTGCACCGCGGTCGACGGCGCGCGTCGCGACCTCTTCGACCCGCCGGTCGACTGACGTCAGCGCTCCGGGCGGTAGAGCACCACCGCGGTGTTCCGCTGCGGTCGCATGCCGGCGCGCAGCGGGACCGCAGCGCCGGTCGTCGTCGCCGCGAAGACACGGGCGCCCGGTCGCGCGATGAGCTGATCGGCGAGCGCACGCTCCAGTTCACGCACACGGTCGCGGAGCACCTGGTTCTCGTTCTCGAGGTCGAGCACCCGCCGGATCCCCTCCAGCGACACCCCCTCGGATCCGAGCCGCGCGATCTCGCGCAGCTGCGCGACGTCGCGCATCGAGTAGCGGCGCGAGCCGCCGCGGGTGCGTCCCGGCACGACCAGGCCGAGCCGGTCGTACTGCCGCAGCGTCTGCGGGTGCATCTCCGCGAGCTCCGCCGCCACCGCGATCGCGAAGACGGGCGAGTTCTCGTCCATGTCGGTCATGGCTGGTTCCTTTCCGTCGTCCGCGTGGTGCAGAACCAGCCTGGAGGCCCGGTGCGGCTTCCTGACGGAGCCGCGCCGAGCCTCCAGGCCGGTTGTCGTGCTGGTTGCGCAGCGCTAGTTGCGCGCCTTGGCGAGGAGGTCCTCGCGGGGGTCCTCGTCGGGCAGGACGGCGCGGAGGGCCTCGACGGCCTCGCGCTGCTTGTCCGACAGGTGCGACGGCACCGCGACCTGCACGGTTGCGAGCAGGTCACCGGTGCCGCTCTTGGTCGTGACCCCGCGTCCCTTGACGCGCAGGACGCGGCCGGACGGCGTGCCGGGGGCGACCTTGAGCTTGACGGGCTCGCCGCCGAGCGTCGGCACCTGGATCGTCGCGCCGAGCGCCGCCTCGACGAACGTCACGGGGACGTCCACGCGGAGGTGCTGACCGTCCCGCTCGAAGACCGGGTGCTTCCGGACGGAGACGCTGACGACCAGGTCGCCGGCCTCTCCGCCGTCCGGACTCGGCTCGCCGCGCCCGCGCAGGCGGATCTTCTGCCCGTCAGCGACGCCCGCGGGGATGCGGACGTTCACCGGTCGGCCGTTGCCCTGCGAGAGCTTGACGGTGTCACCGGCGATCGCGGTGGTGAAGTCGAGCGTCGTCGACGCGGTGACGTCGCGGCCCTTGGTCGGACCGCCGAAGCCGCGGAAGCCGCCGGACGACTGCCCGAAACCCTGACCGCCCCCGAACATGCCACCGAGGATGTCCTCGAAGCCGCCGGCACCGCCGCGGCCGCCGCCCTGACCGAAGCGGACGCGCTGCCCGCCCTGCTGGCCGAACATCCCACCGAAGACGTCCTCGAACCCGCCGCCCTGGCCCGGGCCACCCGCGGTGAAGCGGGCACCCGAGCCCATGGCACGGACCTGGTCGTACTCGGCGCGCTGCTCCTTGTCGGAGAGCACCGAGTAGGCCTCGCTGATCTCCTTGAAGCGGGACTCGGCCGCGGCGTCACCCGGGTTGGAGTCCGGGTGGTACTGCCGGGCGAGCTTCCGGTAGGTCTTCTTCAGCTCAGCGTCGCTCGCCGTCTTGTCGACGCCGAGGACCTTGTAGAAGTCCTTGTCGAACCAGTCCTGACTGGCCATGAATCCCTACCTCCTTCCCGAGCCTCAGGCGGGGACCGCGACGGCGACCTTGGCCGCGCGGAGCACGCGGTCGCCGAGCTTGTAGCCCGGCTCGACGACGTCCGCCACGGTCTGGTCGGTCGCGCCCGGCGTGGGCAGCTGCACGATCGCCTCGTGCACGTTCGGGTCGAAGAGCTCGCCCTTCTCGCCGATCTGCACCAGCTTGAACTTCTCGAAGCCGCCGCGGATCTTCTGGCCGATGACCTGCATGGGGCCCTCGGTCAGGTCGCCGTGCGCCTCGGCGCGGGTCAGGTCGTCGAGGGCCGGCAGCAGGGCACGGACGACCTCGGCGATGACGGCGTCGCGGTTCGCCTCACGGTCGCGCTCGACGCGCTTCCGGAAGTTCACCAGCTCGGCCTGCGCGCGGAGCATGTCGGCGCGCATGTCGGCCACGAGGTCGCGGTCGGCCTGCGACAGCTTGTCCTCCTCCATGCCGCGGGCCGCGTCGTCGAGCAGGGCCTGGTCCTCCGGCGAGAGGTCGCTGGCCTCGTCGGCACCCGCCTGGTCGGCCTGCGGGCCGCCGGCGGCGGGGCCGTCCGTGGGGATCTCCACGTCCGGCCCCTCCGCCTCGATGAGGTCCTCGGGCTCCTGCGCGTTGGTGGCGTCGCCCTCGACCTGGGGCTCGTCCTCGTTCGGCACGTTGTCCTTGGGGTCCGTCATCGTTACTTCTTGTCCTTGTCGTCCTCGTCGTCCACGACCTCGGCGTCGACGATGTCCTCGTCGTCCGCCTGCTGCCCCTGGCCGTCGGCGGTCGGCTGCTCGCCACCGGCCGCGGCGCCCGCGTCCTGCTGCGAGTAGATGGCCTGGCCGAGCTTGCCCTGCGACTCGTTGAGCTTGTCGAAGGCGGTCTTCACGGCCTCGTCGTCGTCACCCGCGAGGGCCGACTTCAGGGAGTCGACGTCGGCCTGCACCTCGGACTTGACGTCCGCGGGGAGCTTGTCGTCGTTCTCCTTGATGAGCTTCTCGATCGAGTAGACGAGCTGCTCGGCCTGGTTGCGACGCTCGTTGGCCTCGCGGCGGGCCTTGTCCTCGGCGGCGTGCTCCTCGGCCTCGCGCACCATGCGCTCGATGTCCTCCTTCGGCAGCGACGAGCCGCCGGAGATGACCATCGACTGCTCCTTGCCGGTGCCCTTGTCCTTTGCGGACACGTGCACGATGCCGTTGGCGTCGATGTCGAAGGTGACCTCGACCTGCGGCACGCCACGGGGAGCCGGCGCGATGCCGGTGAGCTCGAAGGTGCCGAGCGGCTTGTTGTCGCGGGTGAACTCGCGCTCGCCCTGGAAGACCTGGATCGCGACCGACGGCTGGTTGTCGTCGGCGGTCGTGAAGGTCTCGCTGCGCTTGGTCGGGATCGCGGTGTTGCGGTCGATGAGCTTCGTCATCAGGCCACCCTTGGTCTCGATGCCGAGGGACAGCGGCGTGACGTCGATGAGCAGGACGTCCTTGCGCTCGCCCTTCAGGACACCGGCCTGCAGGGCGGCGCCGACGGCGACGACCTCGTCCGGGTTGACGCCCTGGTTCGGCTGCTTGCCGCCGGTCAGGCTCTTGACGACCTCGGCCACGGCGGGCATGCGGGTCGAACCACCGACGAGCACCACGTGGGCGATGTCGTTGACGCTGACACCCGCCTCCTTGATGACGTCGTTGAAGGGCTTCTTCGTGCGGTCGAGCAGGTCGGAGGTCATCTGCTCGAACTGTGCGCGCGAGATGGTCTCGTCGAGGTTGAGGGGGCCGTCCGCGGTCAGCGTCAGGTACGGGAGCTGGATGTTCGCCGACATCTGCGACGACAGCTCCTTCTTCGCCTGCTCAGCGGCTTCCTTGAGACGCTGCTTCGCGATCTTGTCCGTGGACAGGTCGACGCCGTGCTCGTCCTTGAACTTCTTGACGAGGTGGTCGACGATGCGCTGGTCCCAGTCGTCGCCGCCGAGGCGGTTGTCACCCGAGGTCGCGCGGACCTGGATCGTGGAGAAGTCGTCGTCCTTGCCCACCTCGAGCAGGGAGACGTCGAACGTGCCGCCACCGAGGTCGAAGACCAGGATGAGCTCGTCCTCCTTGCCCTTGTCGAGGCCGTAGGCGAGGGCCGCAGCGGTCGGCTCGTTGATGATGCGGAGGACGTTGAGGCCGGCGATCTCACCGGCGTCCTTCGTGGCCTGGCGCTCGGCGTCGTTGAAGTACGCCGGGACGGTGATGACCGCGTCGGTCACGTCCTCGCCGAGGTACTGCTCGGCGTCGCGCTTGAGCTTGCCGAGGGTACGGGCCGAGATCTCCTGCGGCGTGTAGCTCTTGCCGTCGATGTCGACCTTCCAGTCGGTACCGATGTGGCGCTTCACGCTCGCGATGGTGCGGTCGACGTTCGTGACGGCCTGGCGCTTCGCGGTCTCGCCGACGAGCACCTCGCCGTCCTTCGTGAACGCCACGATCGAGGGCGTCGTGCGGAGCCCCTCGGCGTTGGCGATGACGGTGGGCTCGCCACCTTCGAGTACGGAGACGACGGAGTTGGTGGTTCCGAGGTCGATGCCTACTGCACGTCCCATGGGGCTCCCTTTCGCTGGAGTGATGAAGTCTGCTCGGACTTGCGTCCGATGGGCTCAAGTTTACTCCGGGCGAGAGGCGTGTCAAGCGCGGCCAAGCGAAGTTGCGTCGAGAAGGCGCAGGTTCACGTATGCATCGCATGCAGGAGGCCTTCAGCGACGCATGAAATATTTCATATGTCCATGTTGGAGCCGTGTGTCAACACGGCACGCATTGAAAGACATCTCCACTCACATGAAGAAGACACTCCGCGCAGTCGGGGCCGCTGGGCTCGCCGCTGCCACCATCGTCACCGGGTCGAGCTTCGGGCCCGCTGCCGCGAACGCTGATTCGAGAAGCCCCGACATCCCGACTACAAGCACGATGAAGTGGGTCATGGATCCAGCAATCTGGGATCGTCAAAGCTATCCTCGGGTGACCGCCTTGCGGGTTCGGGCAGATGGCTCGATCGAGAAGCAGGAATTCAAGTCGGACAGGGCAGCAGCGGCAGCGTGGGCTGACGAGATCATCGTCCCCGCTCTGAACGGCGTCGGACCCGTGCAGACAATGGACGGAACGCGGTGTCTGACCGGTAGGGCAAACATGCGGTTCGTCACGTGCGACGGTTCAGCGGACCAATTGATGAGCATCGTTCCGGCGAAGTACAACGGGATCGAGAGACTTGCGATCTCGCGCGTGAGCGACGGAGCAACTCTCCAGGGCGAGAATCTGACATGGTATGGCAACAACGGCTACTACACCGACGTCATCAGCGATGACGTCGCTGACATCACGCCGAATCTCAACGCGATCGCCTCGGACATCAATCTCGAGAGTGGCACGGCAACGCTCTCCGGCGTCGCGTCGTCCGACACGACGGATGTGGACATCAGCTGGACCACGGCGAAGGGCACTGAGAAGAAGCGCAACGTCGATGTGGTCGGCGGGAAGTTCACGCAGCAGCTGACGGAACTTGCGATCGGCACGACGACGGTGCACCTCACGGCCTGGAACGGCGGCGAGGTGATCGCGGAGACGGATGTCGAGGTCAAGCTCGAGGTTGCTCCGGTGACCGCGAACGCCGAGTTCAGCTCGGAGGTCATGAAGACCGTGCAGCTCTCCGGTACCGCTCAGCCGAACGCGCCGATCGAGTTCCGTACCGCCGAGAAGGTGGTCGGCGGTTCCACCGCAGACGGTGCGGGCAACTGGACCGGCACCGTGAACGCTCCGAACGAGCCCGGCCTCTACAACATCGACGTCGTGCAGAAGGTCCGGGATGCGGACGCCGGTCGCGCCGCACTCGACATCGACTACGGCCCGGGTGTCTCGGTGACCTCTCCGGCCGATGGCTTCGAGATCGATCCTGAGGAACCCGAGCTGAGCATCCGCGGCAACGCACCGGCCGGCACGAAGGTCGAGGTCTACGAGAAGGGCCACGCCGCCACGCAGCTCGGAGAGCCTGCCACCGCCGGCTCGAGCGGTACCTACCGCCTGAAGACGGTCCCGCTGGAGGACCGCGAGTACACGCTCGTGGTCGAGGGCATCACGAAGGGCTACAACCGCACCCGGGCGGAGCTGACGGTCAACCCCGGCAAGTCCACGGTCGAGAACCCGACCGCTACGGTCCAGTTCGCGGACGACGTCACGAACGAGGCGACAGTCACTGGCGCCGGCGTCGACGGCGCGACGATCACCGTCAAGGACGAGACCGGCAAGACGCTGGGAACCACGACCGTGAAGGACGGCAAGTGGTCCACGCAGATCCGGTCGCTCGGTGCCGGCAAGCACACCCTGACCGTCGAGCAGACCGGCATCGAGGGCTCGCAGACCGTGACGACGGAGGCCGACTTCGGTGCCGCAGTCACCGCGACCGGGCCTGAAGCTGCGATCGCGGGCTCGACCGCGACGGTCACCGGTACGGGCGCGGACGGCTCGCGGATCGAGGTCACCGAGAACGGTGTTCCGGTTGCCTCGGGCACGGTCGAGAACGGCGTGTTCTCGATCCCGGTCGAGAAGGTCCAGGACGGCGAGCACACCTACACCGTCACCCAGACCGCACGCGGCAACACGGTCACGACTGCGGAGGTCGTGCTCACTCGCGATGCAGTCGTCACCCCGGTGACCCTGACGTCGCCCCAGTCCGGTGACACCTACCCGGCGAAGTCCACCGTGCGCTTCACCGGGACCGGCACGCCCGGCGCGACGGTCCTGCTCGACGCGTTCGGCGGCCTGGCGGACTACTCCACCACCGTGGCCTGGGACGGCACCTGGACCATCGACCGCCCGATGAACATCGGGACCTACCGGTTCGACGTCGTGCAGACCGCGAAGGGGCAGGAGAGCCGTGTCGACGGCATCGAGCTGGTCGAGGACGGCACGCCCGTCGACGGACCGTTCGAGGTCACCGCGCCGACCTCCGGTTCCACCCACAAGAACGAGGTGGTGGCCTTCACGGGTACCGGCACCCCGGGCAGCACGATCACGATCGACCCGAAGGTCCCGGGCCTGTCGACCGTCACCACGACGGTCCCGCTGAACGGCAAGTGGTCGGTCAACCGGTACGTCGGTTCCGGCGCGTACGACTTCGACGTCTACCAGACCACGAAGGGCGCGGAGAACGGTCGCACGAGCATCCAGATCAACCAGCCCGCGTCGGTCGTGCGTCCCTTCGCAGTGACGTCGCCCGAGGACGGCTCGGAACACAAGAACGAGTCGGTCGCCGTCACCGGTACCGGTACCCCCGGCTCCGACATCCTCGTGCACGTCAGCAACTTCAGCTCCGCCGACGTCACCGCGAAGGTCGGCACCGACGGCACGTGGAAGGCCACCAAGTGGCTCGGCGGCGGCTCCTACGTCCTCGAGGTCTCGCAGACCACGAACGGCGCCCCGAACGGATCGACGACGCTGCACGTGAACAAGCCCGCCGCCCCGGTCGATCAGCCCTTCGCGATCACCAGCCACGCAGACGGTGACAGGTTCACCCCGAACCGCTCCGAGACGTTCCGCGGCACCGGCGCGGCAGGGGCGACGATCACCCTCGATCCGGGCAACGGTCTGGCGAAGGTGACCACCCAGGTCACCAACACCGGCGACTGGTCGGTGACGAAGTGGCTCGGTAACGGCCCGTACACCTTCACGGTGAGCCAGACGAAGGACGGCGAGACCACCTCGCTCCCGCCGTTCACGATCACTCCAGCCGAGTGACATCCCCCAGCACTCTGTGAGTGCTGGGCCGGGCGGGCGGAGTACACGAGCACTCCGCCCGCCCCTGCGGCACCACCTCGACCAGGAACCAACTCGACACAGAAGGACCCCATGCGCACTCGGATGATCGTCAGCGCCCTCGCCGCCTCGGCACTCGTCTCACTCAACGCTTGCACGGCGAACACCCCCAGGCCGTCCCCGACTCCGACCGCCAGCGCCAGCGCCCCGGCGGCCGCCGAGTGTGTCGACGGCGTCGCGGCACTCCAGGCCGACGACCAGCAGAGCAAGCACGACGGCTGCGACGTGTTCGACGTCCTGGGGAACGGCAACACGCTCACCGTCGGTGACGTGAAGCAGCTCACCGTAGAAGGGGACCACAACACCATCACGGTGCACACCGTCGACACCGTCACGAGCAGCGGCACCGACAACACGATCTACTACGACGGTGACGAACCGGACTTCAACGAGCTCGGATCCGGCTCGAAGGTCCTTCCCTCCTCCGCTCGCTGAACCCGACTCACCCGCCGCACACCACGAGAGGGCGCCCGCTGACCGCGGGCGCCCTCTCGTGTTCCCAGTACCCAGCGGCGACGTCCGGCGCCCGCCGATGCGGACGGCGCTGCCGCCGATGCCCAGCCCGCCCGCGTCGACGACGCGAGCAGCGGTACCGACGCACCCGGTTCCTCCAGGCCGGACCGTCCACGGAACGCGCACCCTGTCCCGGTGCTGCGAGCAGCAGCACCAGCGCGCCGTCCAGGCTCGAACACGACGAGGGCGGGGAACCCCTGGTTCCCCGCCCTCGTCCGTCAGCGCGACGAGGTCAGCGCGGCGACCGGTAGGAGTAGTTCAGGGCGTACGGGTCGCGGGACGAGGCACGGGCCATCGTGATCACCGTCCCGAGCGGCTCGGACCCGGCATCCCGCAGCGCAGCGGCGGCCTGCGCGAAGTGCTTCCGGCTCGTCCTGCGCGTCGCTGCGGCCAGGAGCGCACCGCCCGCGATCCGTCCGAGGATCGCTGCGTCCGCCACCGGCAGGAGCGGCGGTGCGTCGATGACGACCACGTCGAAGCGCGCCTCGAGGTCGGCGAGGATCGCCGTCATGCCCGTGCTGCTGAGCATCTCCGCCGGGTTCGGGGGGACCTGTCCGGAGGGCAGGACCACCAGGCCACCTCGGCCCCACGGCTGCAGCGCGTCCTGGAGCTCGGCGCGGCCGATGAGGACGTCCGTCAGACCGACCGCGCCCTCGACGCCCATCAGCTCGGCGACCCTGGGTCGACGGAGATCGCCGTCGACAAGCACGACACGCTGGTCGTCCTCGGCGAGCGCGAGCGCCATGTTGACCGCGACGGTGCTCTTCCCCTCGGCCGGCAACGAGGACGTGACGACGAAGCTCTTCGAGTCGCGCCCGAGTTCGAGGAAGCGCAGGTTCGTGCGGAGTCGTCGGAACGCCTCGGAGCGTGGCGCGAGCGGGTCGCTGTGGACGGCGAGCGGCCGGTCACGGAAGTCGCGGTGGTACGGCACCTCGCCCAGCACCGGGGTGCTCCCGGCCTCCTCGACGTCGGCCCGCCCCTCGAGACGGGTGTCGAGGGCGACGCGCACCGCCGCAGCGGCGAGGCCGGCCAGGAGGCCCAGCGCGAGTCCGCCGACGAGGTTCGACACGATGCGTGGTGTCGCGGGCGCCTCCGGGACGAGCGCAGGTTGCACGGTCTCGATGCGGAACGGGCTCGTCCCGTCCGCGCTCGGCGTCTCGAGCGTCCCGGTGACGACGTCGGCGAGGCTTGCACCGATGGCGTTCGCGATGGCGCTCGCCCTGGTCGGTGAGCCGTCGGTGACCGTGATGTCGATGATGACGCTGTCGATCGGGGTCTGCGTCGCCACCTTCTCGGCGAGCTCGTTCGACGTCATCCGGAGCCCGAGTTCGTCGATGACCGGTTGGAGGACGCGAGCCCCGGTGGCCACCGCCGCGAAGGACTGCACCTTCTGCTCAGCGGCCGTGCCGCCCTGGGCGAGCTCGCTCGAGTTGGTGGAGCCGCCGACCGAGACGTACAGGCTCGTGGTCGCCTTGTACTCCGGCACGGCGGTGACGTTGACGACTGCGGCGCCGAGCAGGCCGAGGACGGCGCCGCCGAGGATGAGGAGCCACCCCTTGCGGAGGGCGCGGAGCAGGATCGAGAGGTCCATGGCGTTCCGTTCTGGTTCGGGTCGAGGTGGTGGAGGTCAGAGGAGGGATCGGTACAGCTGCACGTGCTCACGGACGGCGCGGTCGATCCCCAGGCGGTCCCGGACCGCCGCGGCGTTCTGCTCGAAGGCCGCCGCTGCTCCGGCGTAGTGGTCGACACGGTGCAGCGCGAGGTCGAACCACCGTTCGACGTCGTCCGGGTGCGGACGCTCCCACCCGGTCGGGACCTGCTCGTCAGCGCCGCTGACGTCGAAGAGCAGGACGGGCAGTGCCGTCAGCGCAGCCTCGCTCGTCACGGTCGAGAGGGCCTCGCGGTGTGACGGCAGGACCAGGAAGTGCGCCCTCGCCATCTCCGGACCGATCTCGTCGCGCGTGCGCGTTCCGAGGTACTCCACGGCGTCGGCGACCCCGAGACGACAGGCCTCGGCCTCGAGCTCGGGCCGCAGGGTCTCACGGTGGGACACGATCCGGAGCCGAGCGTGGCGGCCTGCTGCGCGCATCCGTCGGACGAGCTCGAGTGCCAGGTGCACCCGCTTGAAGGCGACCAGTTGCCCCACGTACAGCAGCTCCCACGGCTCGCCGGGAGCCGGGGCCCGGTGCGGCGCCGGAGCGAAGCGCTCGACGGCCAGTGCGCTCCTGATGACGGCGACCTTCTCGTCGCGCACGTGCCTCCCGAGCCGACGACGTTCGTCCGCGGTGAAGACGACGACGCGGTCGGCGCGGCGCTCGACGGCGTTCCGGACGAGGCGGTGGTGCCACGGCTTCCACCCGCTCGTGTGGTGCGTGAAGACGATGCGCTGCCGCGACGGCGCCAGCGCACGGAGGCACGCGTTCGTGAGGTGGTTCAGGTGGACGACGTCGTAGCCGCGCCAGTCACCGCGGAAGTGCGGTGGTGCGGTCGTCACGTCGACGCCGACCGCCGCCAGGCCGTCGGCCAACAGGCTGTCGGGGGTCTCGGCCATGTGCGTGGCGCGGTACTCCGCGGTCTGGCCGAAGATGCCGGAGAGCATGAGGATCTTCACGCTGTGGCCTTTCGTGGTTCGGTGAGGCACGTACCTCAGGAGGGGTGCCGACGAGCCCGAGGGCCATCGGCACGAGGACGAAGTAGATGACGTTCTGCTCGATGACCCCGAACGAGGTGACGCCGGCCTGGGCGCTCCAGAGCACCAGCAGCGCGCTCCCGTAAGCGGAGAGAACCGTGCTCGCCCGGAGACGGAGGGTGTCGCTCAGGCTCAGCAGGAGTGCCGCGGACGCACCGGCGAGCACCACCCCGACGAGGCCGAAGCAGAGGTAGCCCTCGAACCAGGTCGGTAGGAGCTGGTCCTTGCCGAGGAAGCTGTGGTAGACGACGTGGTTGTAGACGGCGGTGCTCGACTCGGTCCTCGCGACGTCCGGGGCGCCGGGGACGGGCGACAGCAGGGACAGGCCGAAGGTCCGGAGCCCGAACGGGTTCGACGCCTCGATCCACGGTAGCGCCGCCGCGAGCTGCATCGGGGTCCCGAAGTACGGGATCACGGACTGCAGCGCCGGGACGATCCCGATCGTCGGCGCATCGAGCGCCGTCCGACTGACCCAGAGCGTCGCCCGGAGCGTCCCGATACCGACGAAGAACGTGCCGAGCGCGGCCACCGCGGTGATCATCGGCACGATCTGCAGACGGCGCTCGGAGCGGTCGAGGAACACGAACACCGCTGCGAAGACCGCGTACGCCACCGTTGCACGGTTCAGGCCGTAGGACGCGAGCCCGAAGACGAGGACCAGCCCGAGCGGCAGGAGCAGCCAGGACCAGCGTCGGCCCTCCGAACGACGTCGACGGAGTTCGAGGACGAGGCCGACGAACAGCAGCGGGCGGAGCACCATGCCGATGAGCACGATCCCGCTGCTCCCGATCTGGTCGTTGCCCTGGAGCTGCTCGATCGCTCCGGACAGGAACCCGAGAACAGCGCCGGGGGTCGGGAACCGGATGACCATCCCGACGCTGCCGGCGACGATCAGGACCCACGTCGGGATGCGCGACGGTCGGAGTCGAGCGACCTGCCGTCCGACGCCACCGCGCGTCCGGCCACCGACCAGTCCGACGACGAGCCTGACGACGATCGCGCTCGCGAAGAAGGTGGACCCCAGGATCAGTACCGTCCGTGAGTCCTCCACGTTCCCGAGCCGGTAGTGGAACGCCGAGCCGTTCCCCACGTACTGGATGATCACCGGCGCGACGCACCCGCGGGCGGCCTCCCAGGCACTGAAGAGCGTCAGGCCGTCGAAGCGGACGCCGAGTGCGAGCAGCCGCGAGACCTCGAGGGCGAGGACGACGAGGACCGCGTGCACGGCGACGGGGACCGTGAAGGCGCGAGCGTCACCGTGCCCGGACACGAGGACGCCGAGGCTGAGCAGGACGGGGACCACCGCCGCCGCGCGCACGAGGTGGTGGACCGCTGCGCGACTGTCGTCGATCACTCGGGTCGTGCTCGTCGCCCGGGCCACCGTGCTCCTCGCGGTCACCGCGCGACCACCGATCCGCGCGCCGGGAGAGCGCCGAGGCCGCGGAGTCCCGCGAGCCGCACGGCGATGCCGGCGACGTGCCCCAGGCCGGACACGAGGACGACAGTGCTCAACCCGGCGCCGAGGGCAACGGACACCGCCACCGACGCGGTGGTCACACCGCACGCGACGAGGTCCGCGAAGAACCAGGTACGCCAGGCCCGGCGGGCGACGCAGACCTGGCCGACGCAGATCAGGACCGCCCGGACCGAGGTCACCAGCAGGACCGCGACCGTCACCGGCACGACTCCCGGGTACCGGTCGACCAGCTCGGGGAAGCCGAGCGCGAGGACCAGGAGCGACACCACCGAGCCGACCGCGCAGAGCACTCCCACGACCACGACGAACGACCGGGGGGTCCACCTTCCGGGGGCGTCCGTCCCCTCGACGAAGTGGCGCACGACGACCTTCCCGAGGTACACCGGTGCGACCGTGATGACGGACGCGAAACGCATCGCGACGCCGTACACGCCCATCGCGACAGGACCGCCCACCGAGCCGACCGCGGCGATGACCACCCAGACCGCGACCTGCCCGAGCACGTTCGCTGCGATCCCGACCGCAGCGCCCTCGCGTGCCCTCGGGTGCAGACCGACGGGCGTCCGGGGCCGACGGGTGGCGCCGACCAGGACCACGACGGCGATCACGACGTCGGGGACGACCAGTCCCGCGGCGGCCGCACCGCCGTCGGACAGCACCCCGACGAGGACGGCCGTTGCGGCGCCGCCGACCCCGCGGAGCGCGTCGAGCGCAGCGGCGACGCCGGGACGACCGGAGCCCGCGAGGACCCCGACGAGGACCTCCGCCACCGGGACGGCACCACCGAGCGCTCCGGCGACGACCGCCGGTACGAGCTCGCCGGGCGTCGCCGGGCGGGTGAGGACGACGAAACCGACGAGCACGACGAGGAAGGACGCGCACGCGTTGACGATGAGCACGCCCGCTCGCAGGCGGACCATGGCGCCGACGACCGCGAAGAGCCGCGGACCGCGAACACCCCGCTCGGCCGCAGCCGTGTTGGCGGTGATGCCGACGGTGCTCCCGACGACGCTCGCTGCTCCGACGACGAGCGTCTGCAGCACGGCGAACGCGCCGTACTGCTCCGGCCGGACGAGGGTGGCGAACCAGGCGAGCGCCAGGAACTGCACGCCCCGACCGGCGATGCCCGGGGCCGCTGCAGCGAGCAGCACGAACACCCGGAACCCGTTCCCCGGTGCGCGTCGGCCCGGGGACGGCTTCAGGATCGGGTGCATTGTCCTAGTATACAATATGCCTATGTCGAATGCTGCTCGACGCAGCGGGCTGCCGCTCGTCACCGTCGCCGTCCCCACGGTCCGTCTCGACGCACACCTCGACGCGGCCGTCGCATCCGTCCTCACACAGACCATCGAGGATCTCGAGGTGGTCGTGGCGCTGGACGGCGTACCGCTCGAGGGCGATCGTCCGTCCTGGATGGCCGACCCACGGGTCCGGGTCCTCAAGACCCCCTCCCGACAGGGCACGGCCGCGACCCTGAACACCGTCCTCGGCGCGACGCACACGCCGTTCTTCGCCAGGCTGGACGCGGACGACATCGCCGAACCACACCGCCTCGAGCGGCAGATCGCAGCGCTCGACGAGCACCCCGAGTGGGCCGGCGTCGGCTCGGCCGCCACGGTGATCGACCAGGACGGACGACCTCGGGGACACATCGACGTCCCGACGGAGGACACCGCTCGGCAGCTCCTCCGGCGGAACGTGTTCGTGCACTCGGCGATGGTGCTCCGGCGACCGCCGCTGGAACGGGTGGGCGGCTACGACCCGGGCTGCGTGCGGATGCAGGACTACGACCTGTGGCTGCGCCTCAGTGCGACGTGCACCCTCGGGAACGTCGGTGAGCGCCTGGTGCAGTACCGGGTGCACGACGGCATGCACAGCCGGAGGACCCGTGCCTTCTCGGCATCGGCACGGAGAGTGATCGCCTCGCGCCGCCGGCTCGCACGCAGCCTGGGTACACCCGTCGTCCTGCAGTCCGCACACGACCTCTGCTGGACCGCTGGACAAGCACTGCGGAACGCGGGGCTCCGGCGTCCGCGCTACCTCGTCACCACGTGACCGACCCCCACCACACCACCGGAGGCCCTGATGACCACACCCCGTTCCGGCACACTCGTCGTGAAGACGGTCGACGCGACCCTCGACGTCGTGATGCGAGACCAGCTGCGCCACCTCACCACGACCTCGCTGGCACCCGTCACGGTCGCTGCCGGCGACACCGGGCGACTCGATCGCGTCGCCGCGCGGGAGAGGGTGCCGGCTCACGCCCTCGCACTCGCCCGCGATCCGTCCCCCGCACGAGACCTCCGCGCGCTGCTCGAGCTCGTCGGGCTCATGCGTCGACTGCGCCCGGAGACCGTCGTGTACGGCACGCCGAAGGCCACGTTGCTCGCGGGCGTCGCCGCCCGGCTGACGGGGGTGCCGACCCGCGTGCAGGTCCTCCACGGCCTCCGCCTCGAGACTGCGACGGGGCTCGCACGGCGACTCCTCGTCGAGTCGGAACGACTGTCCGTGCTCATGTCGACACACACCCTCGCGGTGGGTCACGGACTCCGTCGCCGGTGCGGGGAGCTCGGCCTGCCGATCGACCGCATCGACGTCGTGGGAGCCGGTTCGGTGGTGGGGACCGACGTCGCTCGTGCGACGGCGATCGCCGACGACCCCGCGCTCCGAGCCTCAGTGCGTGGACGATGGGGGGTGGACGACGACGAGTTCGTGATCGGCTTCGTGGGTCGCGTCACGAGGGACAAGGGCGTCGAGACCCTCGTCCGTGCCGTCGCGGACGTCCGGGACGACGGGGTACCGGCCCGCCTCGTGCTCGTCGGACTCGACGAGGGCACCGAACTCCTCGACGAGGACGTCCAGGAGCTGCTGTGCGGTGACTGGGTGACGATGACCGGCAACGTGGACGACCCGGCCGAGGAGTACAGCGGGTTCGACGTCTTCTGCCTCCCCTCGCACCGCGAAGGGCTGCCGACCGTCGTCCTGGAGGCGTGGGCGACGCGCCTCCCCGTCGTGGTGAGCGACTGCACGGGCCTCGCCGACCTCGTGGCGCACGGCGCGACAGGGCTCGTCGTCCCCGTCGGTGACCGACGAGCGACGGGACGAGCACTCCGGGCGGTGGCGACCGACCCGACGCTCCGACGGACGATCGCCCACGGCGGACACCGCCGCGCCACTGAGGACTTCGACCGTCGCGTGGTCTGGGACGCCTTCACCCGGTACGTCGAGCGCGCCCGATCAGAACGCCGCCGGAGCCGGAGCAGCCGAGCATGACGCACGACGAAGGGGCGGTTCGACCGATGTCGAACCGCCCCTTCGTCGGCGGGATGCGAGCGGGCCGGGCAGCCCGGTCCGCTCTGTCACCTCACACGGAACTGCCGACCCCGACCTCGGCAAGGTGGCGTTCGGTCTCCCCGGCCCGGCCGTCGTGCGGGTCGGCCGCAGCACCGCCCCCCGCCCGCTCGGTCTCCCCGAGCACCGGCGCCTGTACCCCGGCCGCGGCGTCCGTCGCGCCGAGAGCGCAGGGCTCGGCACCGGAGGCGCCGCGTCGGGAGAGGACCTCCGGCACGGTGCGGAGCAGGACCACGAAGTCGAGGCCGAGCGAGCGACGTCGGACGTACTCGAGGTCGTACTCGAAGCGTCGGACGTACTCGAGGTCGTTCCGGCCGTTGACCTGCGCGAGCCCGGTGACCCCCGGCCGGACTGCGTGCCGGAGGCCGTGGCCGTCCCGGGCATGGTGCTCGATGAACATCGCGAGCATCGGTCGTGGGCCGACGATGCTCATCTCACCGCGGAGCACGTTGAGCAGGTTCGGGAGTTCGTCCAGGCTCGTCGCACGCAGGAACGCTCCGAGCGGCGTGACGCGGAGATGATCACTCGCGGTACCGGTGCCGTCGATGTCCGGCAGCATCGTCCGGAACTTGAGCATCGAGAAGGTCGTCCCGTGCAGCCCGGTCCGGCGCTGTCGGAAGAACACCGGCCGCCCCTGCACGAGGAGCAGTGCGATCGTCACGAGCAGCCACACGGGCGCAGAGAGGACGAGCAGGACCAGCGCCGCGATGACGTCGAGGACACGCTTGGTCCGGTCGTACGGATGGTTCGAGGACATCGGATTCCTTCCGGGATGAGGAGCGGGCACGGCGTCGGAACCGGCTCAACCAGCCGATCCGGCGGGGACGGCGACGGCGGGGACGGTCGGGCCGGCGGGGGCAGTCGGGACGGGCGAGTCGGCGGGATCGGCGGGATCGGCGGGGAGTGAGGCGGACCACGCGCTCCTGACCGCGTCGGCCACGCTGCGACGGGCCCGCCAGCCGAGGAGCCGGACGGCACGCGACGGGTCGGCCACGACGGTCACGGGGTCACCGGCGCGTGGCGGGAGGGCGTCGACGACCGCCGGGCGTGCCGCGCACGCCGAGACCGCCTGCACGATCTCCAGCACGGACGTGCCGCGCCCCGTTCCGAGGTTGACCGCGGTGTGTCCGGCATCCGCTCCGTGGAGGTGGTCGAGCGCGGCGACGTGGGCGTCGGCAAGGTCGGCGACGTGGATGTAGTCGCGGACGCAGGAGCCGTCCGCCGTCGGGTGGTCGGTCCCGAACACGGGCACCGGTCGTCCTGAACGGACCGCGCGGATGACGATCGGCACGAGGTTCGTCTCGGCTCGGTCGCGCAGCTCTGGCCACCCCGTACCCGCGACGTTGAAGTAGCGCAGGCTGATCCCCCGCAGGCCCCACGCACGGGCGGCGTTGGTCAGCATCCACTCCCCGACGAGCTTGGACTGCCCGTAGGGGTTGACCGGCACACAGGGGTGTTCCTCACGCACCTGCCCACCGGCGACGTCGCCGTACACCGCAGCCGACGACGAGAAGACCAGATCGCGGACGTCGCAGTCCTCCATCGCAGCCAGGAGGTTGGTCAGGCCGCCGATGTTGCGATCGAAGTACCAGGTGGGGCGATCGACGGACTCCCCCACCTGCTTCATCGCCGCGAGGTGCACGACACCGCCGACACCGTGAGCACGGATCGTGTCGCCGAGGCGGGCTCGTGCACGGACGGACGCGAGGTCGAGGTGCACGAAGGGGACACCGCCGATCCGGTGCAGCTCACCGGTGGAGAGGTCGTCGATCACGACGACGTCCCTGCCTGCTTCGACGAGGAGTCGGACCACGTGTGACCCGATGTAGCCCGCCCCACCTGTGACGAGGACGGTCGATCGATCGGAGGACGCCATGACGTACAACATATCACGGCCGGAATATCGCGGAAAGTCGGTGCCGGAGCGGCCCGCCGAGCTCGCGGGCGGCGGTGGCGGTGAGGTGGGACCGATCGCGGTACACGAGCACGTTCCACAGGACCGGGGAGCAGACGCGGTCGCACAGTGCCGACAGGGGGTCGATCACCGTCACCGGTGGTCCGAGGCCGCGGACCTCACGACGGACACCGGCGTCGAGCAGCTCCCCGCTCGGGCGCGCACACTGGTCCGCCGCCTCGAGGTGGCGCGCGAGACACTCGTTCGGGTCGAACGACCACGACGGCGTGTCCTGGAGGAAGACGACACGCGTCCCGGCGGGCAGGGCGGCGAGGGACCGCCGGATGCCGTCGCGCCACACGCGCTCGAAGGGAGCGTCGTCCACCTGGCGCCCCCGGTAGAGCGACGTTGCCTCTCCGACCACGACGACCTCCGGACGTTCAGCGCGGATGCTCGCGAACGTCGCTCGTCGCCACGCATCGCACTCGCGGTACTCGCGACCGAGTTGCGGGTTGACCACCCGGATGTCCGCGAACGGGCAGGCGGCTCGCCCGTGGACGGTCAGGCCGACTCGGGCGTCCTCCGCCGCACGTCGGACGACGTCCGCCCACTGCATCGCGTGGCTGTCCCCGAGCAGTGCGACACGACGGGTTCGTCCCGCGTCGGTCACGCACGGGTCGGGTGGCGGGTCGAGCAGTTCCGCCACGCAGTGTGCCGGGTACGGGAAGGGCAGGTCGCGGAGCACATCCGTGAGCCCCGGCGTGACGTTCGCGGGAACGACATCGGGGGCGCTCGGGCCGAGGGCTGCGCTCGTGGCGTCGGGGCCGGGGACCCGGACGTCCGAGGTCGTGCGCGCCGACACGGCGGCCACACTCGGGACGACGAGCGCGGCCGCCGCCGCCACGGCGAGCACCATCGTGGTCCGCGGACGGCAGCGTTCGAGCAGTCGACGTGCACGACGCTCCAGGACCGCGGCGCTGACCAGGCCGACGGCGACCGCCGCGGCGACGAGCAGGACGCGGAACGGCCACGGCGTGGGCGCTCCGCGCACGAGGACCGGGAGCGCGAGGAGCGGCCAGTGCCACAGGTAGATCGAGTACGAAGCGTCACCGAGCACCACCACGGGTCGCGTACTGAGCATGCGCCGTACCACGTCGGACCGCGCCGAGGTGCCCGGGAGCACGAGTGCCGCGGTACCGAGCACCGGGAGGAGCGTCAGCGGACCGGGTTGCTCGGTCTCCGGTCCGGCGAGGGCCACACCACCGGCGACCGCGAGCAGACCGGCTGCTCGCACCACCGCGGTGACGGCAGGGGTGAAGGCCACCGAGACGGCAACCGCGAGCAACGCTCCCAGCAGGAACTCCCATGCGCGGCTGGGCAGCATGAAGAAGGCGAAGGGTTCCGCCACCGCCCGGGCCAGCGGCACGCTCACGATCGACGCGACGATCCCGAACCCGGCGGCCCAGATCGCACCCCGCCGCCCCCCGGACCGCAGCGCCAGGATGAGCGCCACCGGCCAGACCGCGTAGAACTGCACCTCGAGCCCGAGCGACCAGAACTGCTGGAACGCACTCGCGGTGTCGTCCTGCAGGTAGTCGACACCTCGGAGCGCGAGCAGCACGTTCTCGTACCCGAGGACGGCCGCGGCCGCCTCGGCAGCGAGCCGCGGGTGCACCAACGGGGAGGTCATCAGGAGCGCGACGGCGAACGTCGAGAGGGCGACCACCACGGCGGTCGGCGCGAGGCGTCTGAACCGCGCGACGACGAAGGACAGCAGGTCGATCGAGCCGAGACGACGTCGCTCGGCGAGCAACACGTTGGTGACCACGTACCCGGAGAGCACGAGGAACACATCGACGCCGAGGAAGCCCCCGTCCAGACCCGGCACGCCTGCGTGGAAGGCGAGTACCACACCGGCCGCGACAGCTCGGACGCCCTGGAGTTCAGGACGGAGGCTCCGTCGGCGAGACGGCGTTCCGGAGGCGCGGAGGAGGAGCATCTGGTAATGATGTCGCATCTGGAACACCAGTACACGGAACATGAATTCCTGTGGAGAGCGCCGGTGATCCGAAGCGCTTGGTATGGTCCTTCCCGTGCGATGGAGTCGAGTCGGTTGGCCCGGTGTCGGGTACGTCTCCCTCGAGGACGTCGACGGCTACGCCGAGCACCTCGCCCGCCTGGTCACCGACGCACCCCCGTCCGTCGCAGCCCTCGCGTCCGTCACCTGGAACGAGGCCCGCATCGCCGAGTGGCAGGTCAGCGAGACCGGCGGGAACGACACCGCGGGCATCGACGCGACCCCCACCCGCACGGTCCGCGCGGTCGTCGTCGCCCGGACCGACGAGGTCCTCGACACCCCGGACGGCCTCTGGCGCCGCTGGAACCACGCCCGCGTGACGCTCGAGTTCCACCGCGCCGTCCTCGAGCCCGCGGACACCGTACCGCTCGCGGTCCTCGCCGGCGACGTCCAGGTCTCCCGCGGCGAGATCGCCCACGTCGACGCCGACGTCTGGGAGCTCCGCCTGCTGCTCTCCCCCACCGGCGAGCTCGCGGTGCACTTCCGCGACGTGGTGATCGAGGTCCGTCCCGTCGCCGAGTCGGCGTGGTCCGACCTGGAGGCGCGCCCCGCCCACGGCTGGCACGGCCCGGTGCCGGACGGCTGGCTCGAGTGGGCCGCTCCCGCGGTGCGCGCTGCGGGTCACGGGGACGTCGGCGGGCTCTCGCTCGAGCTCGACGGGGTCGGCGCGGACCCGACCGGGATCGACGAGGTCGACCCGCGCTGGGGCTTCGCCCCGCTGCACGCCGCCGCATGGTTCGACCGGCGCGGGACGACGGAGGCGCTCATCGAACGGGGCGCGGACGTCACGGTGCTCGACGCCGAGGACCGGACGGCGCTCGACATCGCCCGCGAGCGCGGGTCGCGCAAGGCGGAAGAGGTGCTGCTCGCCTGGTTCGACGCGCACGCCTTCGGCGAGGCCCACGTCGCCGACGATCCCTCGAGCGACGAGGCGACCCGCTGACCGCAGGGCGACCGGACGACGGACGGGAGGCCCGTGACGACCGGTCACGAGCCTCCAGACCGGAAGAGGGGTCGCGTCAGTCGCGACGCGTCTCGAGCGCGTTCGCCTGCGCGACCTTCCCGTACCAGCGCGCCGAGTCCTTCGGCGTCCGTGCGAAGGTCTCGCGGTCCCATGCGACGAGCCCGAAGGTCGGGCGGTAGCCGGAGGCCCACTCGTAGTTGTCCAGGAGGGACCAGTGCTGGTAGCCCAGGACCTCGATGCCGTCCTCGATGCAGCGGTGGATGCCCTCGAGGGCGCCCTGCGTGTACGCGACCCGGCGGGAGTCGTCGGCGGTGGCGATGCCGTTCTCGGTGATCATCAGCGGGACGTGGCCGGACAGCTCCCATGCGCTGCGGAGCCCGTCGGCCGAGGCCTCCGGCCAGAACTCCCACCCGGTGAGGGTCGTCTCGACGTCGTCCGCGACCGGCACCGGACCGGAGGCGCCGATGAACGTGCGGGTGTACGCCTGCACGCCGAGGAAGTCGTCGCCCGCGGCCTGCTCGAGGTACCAGTCGTCACGCGGGTAGCCGTACTCGCGGAGCATCTCCTCGGAGCCGGGCTCGCCGTTCGCGCGGAACGCCTGCGTGGCGATGGTCCAGCCGGACTGGAGCCCGGAGACCTGGGACAGGACCTCGCGGGACCGCTTGTGCGACGCGAGCAGCTGATCCGCCACGTGCAGGTCCGGGTTCGGCAGGCCGTAGGCGACCAGGTTGGCGGCGTCCTCTCCCCCGGCGAGCATCGCGGCGATGTTCGGCTCGTTGATCGTGCAGACGTAGCGGACGCCGTCCTGCACCACCGGGAGCGCGGCCTCGGTGTAGCGGGCGAACAGGTCGGCCGCGTCGTCGGCGCGCCAGAAGCCGTCGCGCTCGAACCAGCGCGGCACGGTGAAGTGCATGAGGGTGACGATCGGTTCGATGCCGGCCTCGTGGCAGGCCTCGACCATGCGGCGGTAGTGGTCGACCTCGGCGCGGGAGACGTGACCGCGCTCGGGCTCGATGCGCGCCCACTCGATGCTGAACCGGTAGGAGTTCAGCCCGAGGTCGGCGGCGATGCGGATGTCCTCGCGGTAGCGGTGGTAGCTGTCGGCGGCGTCGCCGGAGGGTTCGACGATGGTGGTGTCGGGCTCGTGCTCGTGCACCCACCAGTTGCTGTTGACGTTGTTGCCCTCGATCTGGTGGGCGGCGGTGGCGGCGCCCCAGAGGAAGCCGTCGGGGAACTGCAGCGTGGTGATGATGAGTCCTTTCAGTGCTGCGACGAGTCAGTGCTCGTCAAGAACGAGTCGAAGAGCGCGATGGTCGCGGTCGGGTTCTCGACGTGGGGGCCGTGGTAGCTCGTGGGGACGACCTCGTAGCGGGCGCCGGTGTCCTCCGCCATCTGCCGCTGCCACGGGATCGGCCAGGCTCCGTCCCACTCGCCGTGCGCCACGAGGACGGGGAGCCCGGTCGCGCGCAGCTCGGCGGACGAGTCGGTGTGGTCCTCGAGGATGTGTCCGCCGGCGACGACGCTCAACGGGCTCGTGGCGTCGAAGCGGTCGCGGACCATCCGCGCGTCGTCGGGGAGTTCCTCGTCGGGTCGGTACGCCCACAGCGGGTTCGTGGCGTCGAACAGCTGGCGGAGGTTGCCGCCGGTGTCGTGCAGGATCGTCAGCTCAGTGACCTTGCGGTAGGGCCAGCCGTACGGGCCGGAGCAGAACTGCACGAGGGACCGGAACGACTGCGGCGAGGCGATGGCGGCCTCGCGGGCGATGACCCCGCCGAGCGAGTGCCCGATCAGGTGCACGGGCGCGCCGTCGTCGAGCAGTGCCGCGACCCGGACGACGTCGGCCGCTTCCTCGTCCAAGGAGTAGTCGGACGGTGCGGTCGGTGCCGCCGAGTCGGCCTGCCCTCGGCGGCTGATCGCGACCGCGGTCCAGCCGGCGTCACGCAGGAGCGGCATGAAGGTGCGCCAGTCCTCCTTCGAGCCGGTGTACCCGGGGACGACGAGCACGACACCCTTCGAGGGTCCGGACGGGACCACCCGGTAGGCGGTGAGCCGCCCGACCGGCAGGTCGATGCCGACGACGTCGACGCCCTCGGGCGTGGGGAGGTGCCCGAAGGCCGGGACGGACGGGAACTCGTGCACCGTGGTCATGCGAGCAGTGTCCGCCGCGGGTTCGGCACCGCGTCCAGCAGCGCCACCGTGTAGTCGTCCTGCGGGTGCTGCAGCACCTCGGCCGTCCGGCCCCGCTCGACCACCGCGCCGTCGTGCAGCACCATGATGTCGTCGGTGATGAGCCGCGCGCTCAGCAGGTCGTGCGTGATGTAGAGGAGCGAGACGCCCCACTGCTCGCGCAGGTCCTCGAGCAGCGCGAGCACGCCGGCCCGCAGCGTCACGTCGAGCATCGAGACCGGCTCGTCGGCGATGATCACCTGCGGGTCGCTCGCGAGCGCCCGGGCGATGACGACGCGCTGCCGCTGCCCGCCGGAGAGCTGGTGCGGGAGCTTCTGCGCGAACTGCTCGACGGGGGTCAGGCCCACGGTCTCGAGGATCTCGAGCATCCGGCGACGGGCATCCCGCCCGCGGAGTCCGGTGTAGTTCGCGATCGGCCGGGACAGGATGTACTCCACCGTGTGCAGCGGGTTGAGCGCCGCGTACGGGTCCTGGAACACCATCTGCACCTCGGAGCGCAGGTCCTTGAGCCCCCGCCTCCCGAGCTTCGCCACGTCCGTGTCGCCGAAGCGCACCGTGCCCGAGGTCGGCTGTTCGACGCCGGTGAGCATCTTCGCGATGGTCGACTTGCCCGAGCCGGACTGGCCGACGAGGGCGAGCGACTGCCCGGGCTCGAGGGTGAACGACACGTCGCGGACGGCCTGCACGGGCTGCTCACCGCGGCGGGGCGCCGGGTACGTCTTCACGAGGTGGTCGACGACGATCGGGTTCTTCGCGGCACTGCGCTCACGCGACCCGACGGTGGCGAACGACGAGGTCGTCTCCTGGCGGGAGACCGACCGCTGCGACCGATCCGGGAAGCCCGGCAGCGACACGACCTCCGCGCGCGGGTCCGCGTAGTGCGACAGCAGCATCGTCGTGTACTCGTCCTGCGGGTCGCGGAGGACCTCGAGCGAGCGGCCGTCCTCGACGATCCGCCCCTCGTGCATGACGAGCACGCGTTCGGTGGCCTCGAGCACGATGCCGAGGTCGTGGCTGATGAGGATCGCCGTGAACCCCTCGGACCGCTGCAGCTCGATGATCGTGTCCATCACCGCGTGCTGCACGAGGACGTCGAGCGCCGTGGTCGGCTCGTCGAACACCATGAGCTGCGGCTCGAGCGACAGCGCGAGGGCGATCGACACGCGCTGCCGCATGCCACCGGAGAGCTCACCGGGGTAGCGCGCGAGCATCGTCTCGGGCAGCTTCACCTTGCCGATCAGTTCCCGCATCCGGGCGTCCCAGCGCTCGCGCGGCACGTGCCCGTGCGCCCGGAAGACGTCGACGAAGTGGTTGCGGATCGTGCGCACCGGGTTGAGCGCGTTCATGCCGGACTGCAGGACCATCGCGAAGCCGCCCTGGCGCTGCTGGCGGAGCGCTTCGTCGTCGAGGTCGCGGATGTCGGCGCCGCCGAAGACGATGCTGCCGCCGTTGGTGCGCGCCGGCGGCTTCTGCAGCCGGGTGAGCGCGTAGCCGAGGGTCGACTTGCCCGAGCCGGACTCGCCCACCAGACCGACGAACTCGCCCTTGCGCAGCTGGAAGGAGACGTGGTCGACGGCCTGGACGGCCGTCTGGCCGGCCGACTCGTAGACGACGGACAGGTCGCGGACGTCGAGCAGGACCTCGACCTGGGTGCCGTCGGACGGGAGGCGCGTGGCGGTGCCGCCACGGGCCTCCAGGCCGTCGCTGGTTGCGCCGCTCATGCGGTGACCTCCTTGCGCTTGCGGCGCGCGCCCTCGCGCAGCCGCGGGTTGGACACGGCGTCGACGCCGAAGTTGATCAGGGTGAGGCTCATCGCCAGCAGGGCGATGCAGAGACCGGGGGCGAACAGCAGGATCCACTGGCCGGTGAGCAGTGCGTTCGAGTTCTGCGCCCAGTAGAGGATCGTGCCCCAGCTGACGATCGACGAGTCGCCGAGTCCGAGGAACTCGAGCCCTGCCTCGGCGAGGATCGCGCTGGTCGCCGCGCCGAAGAAGCTGCCGACGATCAGGCTCGTCATGTTCGGCAGGATCTCGCGGAACACGATGCGCGTCGCACCGTCGCCGGAGAACTGCGCGGCGGTGACGAAGTCGCGGCTGCGCAGGGACTGCGTCTGGCTGCGCAGGACGCGCGCACCCCAGGCCCAGCCGGTGACGACGATCACGGCGATGATCACCGCGATGCCGCCGTTCTGCAGGTAGGCCGCGATGACGATCATGAGCGGCAGGCCCGGGATGACGAGGAACAGGTTCACGATGAACCCGATGACCTCGGCGACCCAGCCGCGGATGTAGCCCCAGCTCAGGCCGATCGCGACGGCGACGAGCGTGGACAGGAGGCCCGCGACCGCGCCGACGAGCACGGAGACCCGGGCGCCGTAGATCAGTTGGGAGAGGACGTCCTCGCCGGCGGCGGTGGTGCCCATCCAGTGCGCCCAGCTGGCGTCTGCGTTCCGCGCGAAGCCGTTCTGGCTGCCGCCGTAGGGGGCGAGGAGCGGGGCGGCGATCGCCACGAGGACGAAGAAGCCGAGGATGCACAGGCCGATGCGGGCCTTCGTGTTGCTCCAGACGACGCCGAACTGTCGTCCTGCCGATCGGAGCTTGGAGGGGGCCTGCTGCTCTTGCTGGGTGTCTTGGGTCCGGACGGCAACTGTTGCGTCGGGTGCCTTCGTGTTGGTCATCGGCGCGTCCTCGGGTCCAGGACGCCGTAGAGGACGTCCACGATGAAGTTGGCGATGAGCACCGACACGGTGATCATCAGGAAGAGGGCCTGCATGAGCGGGTAGTCCTGCCCGATCACGGCGTTGAAGAGCAGGTAGCCGATGCCCGGGTAGCCGAACACCTGCTCGACCAGCACCGAGCCGCCGACCACGCCACCGAGCGCCAGGCCGAAGCCGGTCAGGTTCGGCAGGATCGCGTTGCGCGCGGCGTACCGGACGGCGACCGTGCGACCGCGGAGGCCGTTGGCCTCGGCGAAGGTGACGTAGTCGTCGCCGAGGGTGTTGATCATCGCGTTGCGCATGCCGATGATCCAGCCGCCGAGGCTCGTCACGAGGATCGTCACGGCCGGCAGGACCGCGTGCCGCAGGACGTCACCGATGTAGGTGCCGTTCCAGCCCGGGACGCTCGTCGCGGACGACGCCCCGGTCGTCGGGAACCAGTGCAGGACGTAGCCGAGGAAGAACAGCAGCAGGAGCGCCGTCCAGAAGTACGGGAACGTCGACATGAAGCTGCCGGACAGGGTCGGGAGCGAGTCGAGCCACGTGCCGCGCTTCCACGCCGCAGCGACACCGATCAGCGTGCCGATGACGAACGCCAGGACCGTCACCGTGCCGACGAGCACGAGCGTGTACGGCAGTGCGCGGCCGACCAGGTCACCGACCGGCTGCGGGTAGAACGTGTAGCTCGTGCCGAAGTCGAGGGTGACGACCTGGTGCAGGTAGCTGACGTACTGGTCCCAGAGGTTGCCGCTGGGGACGCCGAGCTGGGCCTCGATGGCCTTCTTCGTGGCGTCGGTGACCGGACCGTTCTGGCTCAGCTTCGCGAGCGCGGCGTCGGACGGGCTGCCCGGCATGAGGCGCGGGAGCACGAAGTTCAGCGTGACCGCAGCCCAGAGGGTCAGGACGAAGAGGACGAGTTTCTGGAGGATGTACTTCACTTGCCCGCCTCCTTCTGCTGCGTCTTCTGCTCTTCGAGGATCTGCTTGCCTGCGGCGCTGTCACGGAGCCGGAGCTTCGTGAAGATGAGCAGCGGGGCCGAGTCGTAGTTCTGCGGTGCCATGTACGGGTCCTCCGCGCTCGGCCAGCCGACGAACTTGCCGGTGTTGAACAGGCCCCAGAGTCCGCCGTAGTACATGCCGATCACGGGCAGGTCGTCGTACACGATGGCCTGCAGCTGGTCCAGGATCCGCTGCTGCTCGGCACGGTCGGTCGTGCCGCGGTACTCGTCGAGCAGCTTCTGGGTGTCCGCGTTCTTGTACCGCTCGAAGTTGTTCACCGTCGACTTGCCGACCGGCTGGTAGAAGTCGCTCGACAGCAGCGAGTTGTACGCCTGGAAGACGTCACCGTTCCCCATGCCGCCCATCGCCATGTCGAACTTGCCGTTGTTGATGTTCTGCTGGTAGCCGGCGGGCTGCGGTGCCTGGATCTGCACCTTCACGCCGATCTTCCCGAGGTCACGCTGCACCTGCTGGGCGGCACGGAGCCAGTCCGAGTAGCCGTTCGCGGTCATCAGGTTGATCTCGAGCTGCTTGCCGTCCTTGACGAGCTTGCCGCCCTGCTGCTCGTAGCCGGACTTCGCGAACTCGGCGAGGGCGCGGTCGGTGTCCTGCGTGATCATCCCCTCGTCGGGGATCGACGGGTCGAGGTACTGCTCCTGGTTCGGCAGGATCAGGCCGGTCTGGCCCGCGGCGCTGAGGTTGCCCTCGGAGGCGGTCTCGGCGATGCCGTCGCGGTCGAGCGCGTAGGAGATGCCCTTGCGCACGTTGACGTCGTCGTACGGCGCCTTCGTCAGGTTCGGGATGAGACCGATCACGCCGCCGGCGGGGAACCACCACTGGTTCGTGTCGGACGCGGCCCCCCACGTGCCCTTGACGTCCGAGATGAACGAGTACGCCCAGTCGTAGCCCCGTGTGACGGTGTCGAGCTGCGTGTTCGTCGCGGGGAGCACGAGGTGCTTGATCGCGATCTTGTCGGCCTGCCAGTACGTCGGGTTCTTGTCCATCGAGTACTGCTGATCGGAGTAGTTGCCCAGGACGAACGGACCGGTGCCGACCGGGTTCGGGTCTCGCCAGGTGACCGGGTCCTTCACCTTCCCGTAGTGGTGTTCGGGGAGGATGTAGGTCGCGCCGATGATGTTGAGGCTCGGGACGTCCTCGCCGTTGAGGTGGAAGACCAGGTGGTCGCCGTCCCGATCGATGCGGTCGATGTGCTGCCAGGCACCCTTGACGTCCATCGCCGGGAACTTCTTGAGCAGGTCGAACGTGAAGAGGACGTCCTCGGGGGTGAACGGCGTGCCGTCGGACCACTCGACGCCCTTGCGGATCGTCATGTCGATCGTCCGCGCGTCGGGCAGCTCCCAGGAGCTCGCGAGCCACGGGGTGCCCTTGCCGTCGAGCGGGTTGATCTCGATGAGCGGCTCGTACATCCACTTGCTCGCGGTGCGGGCGTTCGGGATGTACGGGTTGAAGTTGCGGTCGAACAGTGGGTTGCCACGGTCCGCGTTGATGAGCATCGTGTCCTTGCCGATGCTCGGGTCCGGCTGGGAGCGGACCTGGATGCTGCAGCCGGTGGCCACGAGGGCCACGACCGCGAGTCCGGCGATGGCGGCGGCGATGCGGCCGCGGCGGCGGGCGGGGGTGTGCGGCGCCGGTGGCGTCGGCCGTCCGTCCGGGCGCGGGTCGCGGTGCCCGCGCGTGCGCTGTGGGGGAAGCGTCATTGCTCGGTCGACCTCCGTGTCGAGTGGGTGCTGCGCCCAATGTATGCGCTTACATCACCACGTGCAACCTCCGGGTTCCGTGCCGGGGCGGAACGTCGGCGCCGCTCAGAGCGCGGGCGGGCAGCTCTCGCGCAGCAGCACCTCGACCGGCAGCCGCACAGCGCGCGGGGGCCCCTCCCGCCGTTCGAACCGGTCGACGATCGCCCGGACGGCCGCACGACCGAGCTCCCCCATCGGCTGGTGCACCGTCGTCAGGGGCGGCGTCGAGAAGCGCCCGGCGTCGATGCCGTCGAAGCCGGTCACCACGACGTCCTCGGGGACGCGCAGCCCCCGCGCGCCGGCGGCGTCGAGCACGCCGAGCGCGGACTGGTCGTTCGAGCAGATCACGCCGCGGGGGACGTCGACCCCGTCGAACAGGGCCGACGCGAGCTCACGAGCCCGTGCGCGCCCGAAGTCGCCGTGCACCACCCGCACGTCGGACGCCGCCAGGTCGTTGTCGGCGAGCGCCTGGCGGAACCCCGCCGAACGCTCGATGTCGTCCGGAGAGTCGATCGGCCCCGCCAGGTAGGCCAGCGAGCGGATCCCGAGCCGACCGATCACGTGCGACGCGAGCGTGCGCATGCCCGCGGCGTTGTCGACGCTCACCGAGTCGAAGCCGTGCGAGCGCCGGTCGTCCGCGAGCACCACGACCGGGATGCGCCGGGCGACGTGCTCGAGCAGGTCGTCGGGCACCGTCTGCGCGAGCACCGCCAGGCCGTCGACGCGGCCCGCGACGTCGTTCACGATGACGTCCCGCGAGGACCCCCGCCCGGCCGCCACCATGAGGGCGAGCCCCCGCTGCCACGCCTCGGTCTCGGCACCGCGCAGGACCTCGTCGAAGTACAGGTTCGACGAGAACGGTTGCGTGACGTGGCGTCGGTCGTCGACCACCCGGACGCCACCGTCCGTGACGAGGTCGGGTCGCTCGTCCGGGACGACGTCGAACCCGGGCAGCAGCAGGCCGACCACGCCGGTCCGCTTGCCGGCCAGGGCACGTGCGTTGCCGGACGGCACGTAGCCGAGGCTCCGGATCGCCGCCTGCACGCGGTCGCGGGTGCCCTCACGGACGGCGTCCGGCGTGCGGAGCACGCGGGAGACGGTGGCGATGGACACGCCGGCCTGGGACGCGACGTCGTAGACCGTGGGAGGTGCGGTGCGCTGCGCGCTCATGCCGTGCCTCCCGTCCGACGTCCACCCGGCCGCTGCACCGGTGCGCGGCCGCACCATCCTAGGCACGGGCCCGACTCCGACTCCTCCACAGGCCGGCCGACACCCCTTGCGTTCCGCGGAGGGGCGGGCGCAGACTGTTGCGACCTCAGAACGTCCCGTGAGGAAGCGCACCACGACGGTGCCCACGCACACAGGAGGAACTCTCGATGTCCCAGCAGACGCGGTCCGGCAGCAAGCACGCCATCCGACTCACCACCGACGAGGCCGAGGTGCGCGACGCGCTCCTCGACCACACCGAGCACGGCGCGACGCTGTCCGTCCAGGAGATCGACGGGTCCGAGGAACCCACGACCAGGGCCTGACCAGCCGGGAGGCACGGGTCGGGTCCGCTTCGTCGGTCCGGCCGGTGCCTCCTGGCCGGTGCGCCCCGGTGCCTGTTGGCCGGTGCGCCCGGGTGGCGAGTGCGGCCGTTCGCTCCTGACCGGTGCGCCTGGGTGGTCAGTGGGCCCGGGTGGTCAGTGCGCCTGGGTGGTCAATGTGTCTGGGTGGCGGCCGGCTCGCCGTCGCCGAGCGTCTCCGGGCTGCCGACGATCGCCATGCCCGCACCGCGCAGGCGCCGTCGCTCCTGCGCGATGAACGCGAGCAGGCGGTCGTTGGTCCCCGCGACGTGCGCCGCCAGCAGCTCGGCCGCGCGGTCGGCCTCGCCGGCACGGACGGCCTCGAGGATCGCGCTGTGCTCGTCCCACGCGGCCTCGCGCGCCTCGGCGGTGCGGACCTCGATCCACCGCGTCCGCTCGAGCCGGGTGAGGGCGTCGGCGATCGCATCGGTGACGAAGCGGTTGCCACCGAGCGCGGCGAGGTCCAGGTGGAACGTCGAGCCCATGCGGATCCCGGCCTCGCGGTCGGGTGTGCTGCGGAGCTGGTCGAGGTGCGCACGGACCTCGTCGAGCTGCTCGGCGGAGGCACGCTCGACGGCGAGACGCGCCGCGGCGGGTTCGAGCACGCCGCGGAGCTCGGCGAGCGACGCGATCTCGTCGAGGTCGATCGGGGTGACCGTCCACGACCGCCCCTCGTGGAGGATGAGCCCCTCGCGCTCGAGCCGTGACAGCGCAGCGCGCACGGGGGTCCGCGAGGCGTGGAAGCGCCCCTCGAGTCCGCGCTCCGAGATCCGCTCTCCGGGGGCGATGTCGAGGGTCAGGATCGCCGCGCGCAGGTTGTCGTAGAGCTGGCTCGTCTGCGAGACGGGCGCGGCGGTCTCGGTCGTCTCGGTCACGGCGGACCAGCGTAGTGCAGATCGACGTGTGTTGGTATACCGTCCTGGTACACCAGCCGCTCCCCGATCGAGACGACGTGCCCGCGCAGACCACCACCGCCGCTCCGCCCGTCGTCCCCGCCAGGGCGTGGACGATGCTCGCGCTCGGCGTCGCAGCACAGGCTGCCGGGACCCTCGTCGTCTCCGCCCCGGCGCTGCTCATCCCGCACCTGCTGGCGCAGGGGATGCCCTTCGCGTCGGCGGGACTGTTCGCGGCCGCCCCGACGATCGGCCTCGTCCTCACCCTCATCGCCTGGGGCGCGGTGACCGACCGCGTCGGCGAACGGGCGGTGATCGCCGGCGGACTCGCGCTGACCACCCTGACCGTCGTCGCCGCGTGGGTCACGGCGGGCGACCCACTGCTGCTCGGCGTCGCGTTCCTGGCCGCGGGCATGACGAGCGCGTCGACGAACGCGGCGAGCGGACGGGTCGTGGTCGGGTGGTTCCCGAGGGAGCGGCGCGGTCTCGCCATGGGCATCCGGCAGATGTCGCAGCCGCTCGGCGTGACGCTCGCTGCCGTGACGGTGCCGCTGCTGACCGAGACGCACGGTGTCCGGACCGCACTCGTACTGCCGTTCGTGTTGTGTGCGGTGCTCACCGCGCTCTGCGCCGTGGGCGTCGTCGATCCCCCACGGCCTCGGCAGGCCCGGGCAGCGGTGACGACCGCGACGATCGACGCGGGCCCCGCGAACCCGTACCGGGCGTCCGGGTTCCTGTGGCGGGTGCACCTCGTGTCGGTGCTGCTCGTCGTGCCGCAGTTCACGCTCTCGACGTACGGGCTGGTCTGGCTGGTGGGCCTCGGGTGGTCGACGCCTGCGGCCGGACTGCTGGTCGGCGCCTCGCAGTTCGTGGGGGCCGTCGGGCGCATCCTGGTCGGTGCCTGGAGCGACCGCGTCGCTTCCCGGGTCGGGCCGTTGCGCGTCGTCGCGGTGGCCGCGGCGGCCGTGATGGGCGCACTCGCGCTCGTCGACGTGTCGCACTGGGCGCCCGCGGCGGTGTTCCTCGTCATCGCCACGAGCGTCACCGTGGCGGACAACGGGCTCGCCTACACGTCGGTGGCCGAGGCGGCGGGGCCCTCGTGGTCGGGCCGGGCGCTCGGTGCGCAGAACACGGGGCAGTTCCTGGCGGCGAGCGCCGTCGGTCCCGGTGTCGGCGCGCTCGTCGGGGTGCTCGGCTTCGCGGCGTCGTTCGCGATCGTGGCCGCGCTGCCCCTGCTCGCGCTGCCGGTCGTCCCGCGCGCCGACGTCTCCCACGACTGACGCCCAGCACCGCCCGCAACACGCAACGTCGGCGGTTGCTCGCAGGGGTGTACCGCTGCGAGCAACCGCCGACGTTGCGTCCCGCGGAAGGGGCGTCCGTGCGAGGGGCCTCCGCGGCGGACGGGGTCAGGCCGGGACGGCGGGACCGACCGGCCAGCGCAGGAGCGCGGACGCGGGGGCACCGCTCGGCAGCGACGCCGCGTTCACCAGGACGAGTTCGGCGTCGGTCAGGACGACTGCCCGGACGAGTGCGCACACCGCCGGGACCTGCCCCAGCACCGACGCCCCCGCGGCCTGCTCGGGAGCGGTGGCGACCCAGGGTGCGGCATCGAGCGCGTACAGCGTCCGGTCCCCGAGCGCACCGGCGTCGAGCGTGACGACGGCTGCCTGGGCCTGCTGCAGCGCGGACACGACGGCACCGATCCCGCTGACGCTCTCGTTGTCCCCGCGGCCCTCGTGCGTGCGGAGCAGGTCCTGCACGTCGTGCCGCCGCGACGCCAGGACGCGAGCGAGGGCGAGGTCGACGTGCTGCACGAGCGCCTTCTCGGAGGCGTCGTCGGCGCGCGGGTCGACCGCGACCTCGGTGACCAGCGCCCTGGTCGACGTCGAGAGCTCACCACGCAGGAGTTCGCGGGCACGGATGTCCCCAGCGAGCACGATCAGCCGGGGCGCGGTCGCCCGGACGGTCTCCTCGATCGCGGCCGCGACCTCGCCGGCGGTCTGCTTCCAGATCTCCTCGGCGTGCTGGTGCCAGTGCGGCTGCTTCCACCCGGCACCGGACTTCGCCTTGTGCAGCGTGTCGGTCCGGCCCTGCACGCGCTGCTCGTCCTCGGCGGCGCCGGTGGGGGCGTGCCCGAGTCGGTAGCTGCGGAAGCCGCCGCCCTCACGTCCGACGGTGACGACGAGGAACGGCAGGTCGAAGGGCCGGTGGGCGAGCAGGGGCAGCAGGTCGGGGACGGCGCCGGTGCCGATCGACTCCTGGCCGTGCAGGTGCCCGGGCAGCACCTCGCTGAGCACGAGTTCGTCGTCGCGGACGAGCACGTAGCGGGCGACGGGTGCGGGGACACCGGGCTGTTCGACGAGCTCCTCCTCGATGATCTGTGCGGCACGGTCGGAGCAGCCCTGCCCGGCGAGCGCATCGGAGACGGTCCGGCGCTGGAGCGCGGCGATGCGGCGCGGGTCCTCCCGGTTGCCCGAGGCGTCGACGTACGCCCACGTCCAGGTACCCGGCTTCTGGAGCGCCTGGACGATCTCGGGCTGCAGGGCGCTGGTCTCGCGGGTGGTCTGGGCCATCAGCGCTCGCCCTCCTCGTCGGTCTCGGTCGTGAAGACGGCGTCCGATCCCCCGCCGACGCCCGACCCGTCGTCCTGCAACGACCCCTCGAGCTCGCCGTCGTACCCGGAGGCCGTCACCGTCTCGGCGTCGTCGGTGTCGTCGGGCACCGGTTCGGACTGCCGGAACTCCTCGACGTGTGCGTTGCTGCCGTGCCCCTGGACGATGCTCTGCGCCTCGTGCGCGAGCTGGTCGTCGAGCTCGGGTCCGTGCGTGCTGTTGCCGCGATCGGTCATCGCCTGCCCCTTTGCGTCGGTGCCGCCGACGTCGCTGTCGGGCCGCCTGCGGCTTCGGTGTTGTGCGTGCTGACCACGGTGCGCGCTCGGCGCTGACCACGTTCGGAGGTCGGAGCGAACACGCAGCCAGCGCGGTGCGGGGCGGCGACGGCCCGCCCCGAGGCTCGCGTGAGCGGACGGATTCGCGTCGCCGCGACCGCGAACGTGTTCGCGGAACCGAGTCTCGCGCCGTCGCGCTCGCCCGGCGTCCCACCCGGCCACGGTTCGGTCACGACGTTCTGTGGATACTTCAGGAATGCACAGCCTCGCTCGGTTTTGTGCTTTGCTGGCTCCGACCCCGCTCAACGACGAACCGGAGCCGTGATGACACCCATCCCATCGAGAACCGTCCTGTCACGACGGAACCTGCTCGGACTCGGACTCGGAACAGCTGCGGCGGGGTTGCTCGCCGGGTGCGCCGTCCCGGGATCGACGAACGTCAACAAGGCTGCGCTGGTCCCCGCGGCCGCCGGTGGCGAGACCGTCCAGATCACCTACTGGGCGTGGCTCAAGGACCTCCAGAAGGTCTGCGACGTCTGGAACGCGAAGAACCCGCGCATCCAGGTCACCGCGAACTGGATCCCCGGGGGCAACGCGGGCGGGTACCAGAAGATGTACTCCGCGCTCGCGGCCGGCGGCGGTCCGGACATCGGGCAGGTCGAGTTCCGGCAGATCCCGGAGTTCATGCTCGCGAACGGCCTGGTCGACCTCGCCCGGTACGGCGCGAAGGACGTGCAGTCGAAGTACGACGAGGCCGCGTGGTCGCAGGTCGAGTTCGTCGACGGCGTCTACGGCATCCCGCAGGACACCGGCCCGATGGGCTTCTACTACCAGACCGCGATCCTCGAGCAGGCCGGCGGTCAGCCCCCGACGACGTGGGACGAGTGGCGCGACCTGGCCGACAAGGTGCGCGGCACGGGCAACGGCAACTACCTCGAGGTGTTCCCGGTCGCCGACGCCTCGCCCTTCGCCGCGTACGCGCAGCAGGCAGGGGCGCGCTGGTTCCGGACCGACGGGGACGCCTGGGTCGTCGACATGACCGACGACAAGACGATGATGGTCGCGGAGTTCTTCGACGGTGTCATCGACGACAAGCTCGTCGACACGAGCGCGGGGGCGTACTCCCCGGGCTGGTACGCCGCCGCCGCGAGCGGCAAGATCGCCGCGGTCACGAGCGCGAGCTGGGGCGACGCACTCATCCAGTCCGTGCAGGGCGGCGAGGGCAAGTGGAAGGTCGCCCCCATGCAGACGTGGGGCGACACCGGCTACGGCTCGAGCTCGATCGGCGGCTCGACGGCCGCCGTGCTGGCGAACGCGAAGCACCCGGCGGAAGCGCTCGAGTTCATCACGTGGATGACGACCTCGAAGGAGGGCGTCGACGCGATGATCAAGTACTGCGGCATCGGCTGGTCCCCGGCGAAGGACTACATCGGCAAGGCGCGCCAGCAGCCGTCCAAGTGGTTCTCCGGGCAGAACTACAACGAGGAGGTCTTCGTCCCCTCGGCCCAGGAGCAGAACCTGGAGTGGTCGTGGTCGCCCGTGACCCAGTCGGCCTTCACCAGCCTGCAGAACCAGTTCCGCCGCAAGCTCACCGGTGGGCTGAAGCTCACGGACGCGGTCGAGCTCGCCCAGCGGGAGATCGTCCAGTCCTTCAAGGACAAGGGCCTCAGCGTCAGGACCGCACGATGACCGCCACCCAGCCGGGATCCGGCTTCCGCACGAGCACCAAGGCCACGAGCGCCCAGAAGCGCGCCCCGTGGATCCTGCTCGCCCCGTTCCTCGCCCTGTTCGTGCTGACGTTCATCATCCCGATCATCAGCGCCCTCTTCCAGAGCTTCACCACCGTCGACCGCGAGGGCCTGTTCGGCGAGGACGGTGTCACCGGCCGCTTCGCCGGCTTCGACAACTACGTCACCGCGCTGAACGACGCCGGGTTCGTCGGCTCGATCTGGCGCATGCTCCTGTTCGGCATCGTGCAGGTACCGGTGATGATCGTCCTCTGCACGATCCTCGCGCTGCTGCTGGAGTCGGCGAGCGCCCGCTGGCCCGCCTTCTTCCGCGCGGTCTACTTCATGCCGTACGGCGTCCCCGGCGTCATCGCGACGATCCTCTGGTCGTTCCTCTACGTGCCCGGCCTGTCACCGATCGTGTCGCTGCTGCAGTCGATGGGGCTGCAGCCGGACTTCCTCGGCGCGAACAGCGTGCTGTGGTCGATCGCGAACATCGTCACGTGGACCTACACGGGCTACAACATGCTCATCATCGTGGCGCAGCTCAAGTCGATCCCCGGCGAGGTCTACGAGGCCGCGAAGATGGACGGCGCCGGCCCCTTCCAGGTCGCGTGGCGGATCCAGATCCCGCTCATCGCCCCGGCCCTGGTGCTCACGACGGTCTTCTCGATCATCGGCACGCTGCAGCTCTTCGCCGAGCCGCAGATCCTGTCGACGGTCGCGCCCGCCATCGACACCGAGTACACGCCGAACTACGCCGCGTACACGAACGCCTTCGCGTTCAACGAGTACGGCGTCGCGAGCGCGCAGGCCGTGATCATCGCGCTGGCCGCGTTCATCCTGTCGTTCGCGTTCCTCGCGCTGACGAACCGTGCGCCGAAGAACGAGCGCGACCAGAAGAAGCGGGCCAAGCGCGACGGCCTGGAGGCGCGGCGCGCGCTCCAGACGCGCGGCACGTCCGCCACCGGGTCGCGACCCGCCACCGGCGTCGCGGACCGCAGCACCACCGCCGGAGCCGCGCCGCGCCTCCAGGCCGACAGCAAGGGGGCGGAAGCATGACCAGTGAAGCCATCGAGGCGCCAGTGACCAAGCAGGCCGCCGAGCCCGTCGACACCACGTCGATCACGGCGCACCAGCGCCGCAAGCTCGACCGCTCCCCTCGCTCGCAGATCGTCGTGACGGCCATCCTCGTCATCGTCGCGGTCTACTTCCTCGTGCCGCTGTACTGGGTCGTCATCGCGGCGACGAAGACCACCGGCGCCCTGTTCGCGACGAACGGGTTCTGGTTCGGCGGCGAGTTCGCGCTGTTCAGCAACATCCAGCAGGTGTTCTCGTACGACGGCGGCATCTTCGTCCGCTGGATCGTGAACAGCGTCCTGTACTCCGGCGTCGGCGCGGTCCTGGCGACCTACTTCGCCGCGGCCGGCGGGTACGCGCTCGCGAAGTACGAGTTCCGCGGGCGGCAGCTGGTGTTCGGCACGATCCTCGGCGGTGTGCTCGTGCCGGGGACCGCGACGGCGCTGCCCCTGTTCCTGCTCTTCTCGACGATGGGCCTGACCGACACGTACTGGAGCGTGCTCATCCCGAGCCTCGTGTCGCCGTTCGGGCTGTTCCTGTGCCGGGTGTACGCGGCGGCCTCGGTCGACACCGCGCTGCTCGAGCAGGCACGCATCGACGGTGCCGGAGAGCTGCGGATCTTCCACACGATCGTGCTGCGCCAGATGACCCCGGCGCTCGTGACCGTGTTCCTGTTCCAGGTCGTCGGCATCTGGAACAACTTCTTCCTGCCGCTGATCATGCTGGCAGACCAGAAGCTCTACCCGATCACACTGGGACTCAACAACTGGCGGGCACAGGTCGATCGTCTGCCAGAGTTCTACCAGCTCACCACCGGCGGCGTGCTCGTCTCGGTGATCCCGCTGGTGATCGCGATCATCGTCCTGCAGCGCTTCTGGCGCGGGGGCCTCACGGAAGGATCGGTCAAGGGTTGACCATCGCTGCTCACTCGTCCTCCGCCAGCACCACGCCCGATGCGCTCGACGCGCTCGCCTCGACGGCACCGGGCTCGGACACCCGGCTCGCGCCGCGGGCCTGGTTGCACACCGACGCCCCGTCCCTGTCGCTCGACGGGGACTGGGACTTCCGGTGGTCGCCGGTCGCGGACGTCCCGCTCCCGGGGGTGGAGGACGGGTGGGGCAGCCTCCCCGTGCCGTCGCACTGGGTCCTGCACGGGCACGGCGCGCCGAGCTACACGAACCTGCAGTACCCGTTCCCGATCGATCCGCCGCACCCGCCGGAGGAGAACCCGACCGGCGACCACCGCCGCACGTTCGAGGTACCCGCGTCCTTCGACGCCGCGGCCCGGGTGCTGCTGCGCTTCGACGGTGTCGAGTCGCACTTCCGGGTGTGGCTGAACGGGTCCCTCGTGGGCTGGTCGACCGGATCCCGACTCGCGACCGAGTTCGACGTGACCTCGCTGCTCGTGCCCGGGTCGAACGAGCTGCTCGTCCGGGTGCACCAGTGGTCGGCGGCCTCGTACCTCGAGGATCAGGACCAGTGGTGGCTGCCCGGCATCTTCCGGAGCGTCACCCTGCTCGCCCGACCGACCGCGCCGATCGACGACGTGTTCGTGCGTGCCGGCTGGACCGCGACCCTCGGGAACGCCGCCACGGCCGGTACGGCTGCCTCCGGACGTCCGGAGACCGGCACGGGAACGATCGCGTTCCCGACCCTCGACGCCGCGTTCCCGGTGCGCTTCCGGGTGCCCGACCTCGGTGTCGACGTGACGTGGGCCTCGGCCGACGAGGTCGCACCGATCACGCTCGAGGGCGTCGAGCCGTGGAGCGCCGAGGTCCCGCAGCTGTACGACGCGACCGTCTCCACCGGCACGGACGCCGGCGGCCGCGCGGGCGGCGAGACCGTCGCACTGCGCCTCGGCTTCCGCACCGTGTCGATCGTCGGCGACCGGTTCCTGGTGAACGGCGAGCGCGTGGTGTTCCACGGGGTGAACCGGCACGAGACCCACCCCGTCCGCGGCCGCGTCTTCGACGAGGAGCACGCCCGCGCGGACATGGCGCTCATGAAGCGGAACAACGTCAACGCGATCCGCACCTCGCACTACCCGCCGCACCCCCGTGTGCTCGACCTGGCGGACGAGCTCGGGTTCTGGGTGGTCCTGGAGTGCGACCTCGAGACCCACGGCTTCCTCTTCACCGACTGGGTCGGGAACCCCTCGGACGACCCGGCCTGGCGCGACGCCTACCTCGACCGGATCGCCCGGACGGTCGAGCGCGACAAGAACCACGCGTCGATCGTCATGTGGTCGCTCGGCAACGAGTCGGGCACCGGCCGGAACCTCGCCGCGATGTCGCAGTGGGTGCACGACCGCGACGACGAGCGCCCGGTGCACTACGAGGGCGACTACACCGGCGCCTACACCGACGTGTACTCGCGGATGTACCCGACGCTGCAGGAGACCGAGTCGATCGGCGGTGGCCCGGAGACCCCGCTGCTCGGGTGCGGTCCGGCCGAGGCCGCGCGGCAGCGGACGAAGCCGTTCCTGCACTGCGAGTACGTCCACGCGATGGGCAACGGACCCGGCCAGATCCAGGAGTACGAGGACCTGGTCGACAGGTACCCGCGACTGCACGGCGGCTTCGTGTGGGAGTGGCGGGACCACGGACTCCTCGCGCAGACCGCGTCGGGTGAGGACTACTACGCGTACGGCGGCGACTTCGGCGAGGTCGTGCACGACGGCAACTTCGTGATGGACGGCCTCGTGCTGCCCGACGACTCCCCGACGCCGGGGCTGGCGGAGTTCGCGGCCGTCGTGGCCCCGATCCGGTTCTCGCTGTCGGACACCACCGTGCTCGTCGAGAACCGGTACCACTCCGCATCGACCGCGGGACTGCGCTTCCGCTGGACCCTGTCGCGGAACGGGGTCGAGGAGGCCAGTGGCCGCTTCACCCCCGGCGTCGTCGCGGCCCGGCAGTCGGCCACGGTCCCGGTGTCCGACGAGGTGCTCGCGGCAGCCGCGGACTCCAGGTCCCTGGCCCCCGGCGACGAGCTGTGGATCGACGTGACGGCGGAGCTGGCGGGGCCGACCGCGTGGGCGGACACCGGCCACGTCGTCGCACGCACGCAGCGGCTCGTGGCGAGCCGCGCGGCGGACGTGCCCCGGGCCTCCCGGCAGGGCTGGGACGGCGACCGTCTCGGCGAGGGGACCTTCACCGCCCGCGGTGACCTGGTGTCCTGGAAGGGGCACGAGGTCGCCGGGCCGCGGCTCGAGCTGTGGCGCGCACCGACGGACAACGACAGCCTGGCCTCGCAGGGCGGGTACGAGACGGCCGATCCGGTGCTGACGAAGGGCGTCGGCGACCCCACCGCTCCCGCGTCGGCGGTCCGGTGGCGTGCACGCGGGCTCGACCGGTTGACGCACCGGCTCGTGTCGGTGTCGCGGACCGACCACGGCCTCGAGCAGCGCGTCCGTGTGGCGGCGGCGAACAGCGGGTGGGGCGTCGACGTCACGCACCGCTGGACCCTGACCGACGACGGACTGCTGCTGCAGACCGACGCGGTGCCGTTCGGGGCGTGGGACGTCACCTGGCCGCGGATCGGCGTGCGGTTCGACCTGCCGGCGTCGCTGCTCGACGAGGACGCTTCGTGGTTCGGGACCGGACCGGCGGAGTCGTACGCAGACTCGTCGCGGGCTGCTCGCATCGGCCGGTTCAGTGCGCCGGTGCGGGCGCTGACCGTCGACTACTCGATGCCGCAGGAGACCGGACACCGGCCGGGGCTGCGGACGCTGTCGGTCGGGCCGTTCACGGTGTCGACCGTCGGGGCGCACCGGGCGGGCTTCACGCTCTCGCCGTGGACCGCGCAGGAGCTCGGGCGTGCGATGCACCCGTACGAGCTGCCGACGCCGGAGCACGCGTACCTGTACCTCGACGCGGCGCAGCACGGGCTGGGGTCGCGGGCGTGCGGGCTCGACGTGCTCCCGGAGCACCAGCTGTGGCCGCAGGCGTTCTCGTGGAGCGTGGTGCTCGGGTAGGGGCGGGGCGCCGCTGCGGCGGCTGCTGCTGCGGCTGCGCCTGCGCGCCGCGCACCGTGGCGCGCCTTGCTCGCGCACGACCGGAAGCACCTCGCGCCACGGGTTCCCGTGGCGCGAGGTGCTTCCGGTTGTGCGGCGGCGTCGCGCCGCCACCGCGGTGCGCGGCGCCGCACGGTCGGACTGCATCCGCAGCGGGCGGCAGCCGCGCAGCGGCGCCGCCACGGCCGCCCGCTACTCCCCCGCGGTGAGGGCGCGGAGCGCCTCGGGGTCCGACGCGTCGAGGAACTCCGTCAGGCGCTCGGGCTCGCCCGGCTCCTCGATCGCGGACGCCGCGCGGCGCAGGGCGAAGAGCGCCCGGAGCACGCCGCGGTTCGGCTCGTGCGACCACGGCACCGGCCCGGCACCGCGCCACCCCGCCTTCCGCAGGGCGTCGAGACCGCGGTGGTACCCGACGCGGGCGTAGGCGTAGGACTCGAGGGTCGCGCCGCGCGCCCAGGCCTCGTCGGCGAGGAGCGCCCACGCCAGGCTCGAGGACGGGTGCGACACGACGACGCTCGACACCGGGGCGTCGGCGGTGAGCGCGGCAGTCACCTCGGGCTCCTCCGGCAGCAGGGTCGCGGGGTTCGCGGTCGGGTTCGGCAGCAGGTTCTCCGGCATGCCCCCAGCCTGTCACCTCTTGCCGAGGAGCGGCGTCCGCCCTACGGTGGGTGACACCTCGTCGTCACGCGGGGCCGCCGGGGCGGGAGACCGACCGGCAGCACGGGTGGCGGACACGGGGGTCCCCGACGGAACGAGCAGCCTTGCAGTCGATCACCGGTACCGCGCAGTCCTCGCGCTGACACCGTGATCGTCGCGCCCCGTCGGGCGCCCTGGTCGTCGCGCCCCCTCGGGCGCTCCCGTGTGCCGACCCCTCCGGTCGCCGCGGGTCCGGTGTCGTGCGCCCAGCTCACGATCCGGGAGGCACCCCCATGCCCGCAACACCGTCCGTCGTCCTGCACGGCCTCACCTTCACCTGGCCCGACGGCACCGTCGCGCTCGACCACCTCACCGCCGCCTTCGGCCGCGGACGCACCGGCCTGGTCGGGAGGAACGGCGCCGGCAAGTCCACGCTGGTCCGGCTCGTCACGGGCCGGCTCCAGCCCACGTCCGGCTCGGTCAGCACGACCGGTCCGGTGGACCACCTGCCCCAGCGGCTGCACGCCCGCCCCGGGGACACTGTGGCGGACCTGCTCGGGATCCGCACGACGCTGACGGCGCTCCGAGCCGTCCTGGACGGCGACGCCTCGGCTGCACACCTCGACGCGGTCGGCGACGACTGGGACGTCGAGGAGCGTGCCGCCGCAGCGCTCGCGGACGTCCCCGGGCTCGACGGCAACGACCTCGACCGACCGGTCACGACCCTCGCGGGCGGGCAGGCGGTCCTGGCGGCCGTGGCCGGCATCCGCCTGCGGGGACGACCGATCGCACTGCTCGACGAGCCGACGAACAACCTCGACCGGCGGGCCCGCGCGGCCCTGCTCGACCTGGTCGACGGCTGGCGCGGCACCCTCGTCGTCGTCGGTCACGACCGGGAGCTGCTGGAGCACGTCGACGAGACCGTGGAGCTCCGCAGCGGCTCGGCGACGGTGTTCGGCGGGACGTTCAGCGCGTACGAGGAACACCTCGCGGTGCAGCAGGCGGCCGTCGCCCGCGAGGTCCGCGTCGCCGAGCAACGGCACCGCGCGGAGAAGCGGCAGCGCATCGAGGCCGAGACGACGATCGCGCGCCGGGCGAGGGCGGGCGAGAAGGCGGGCCGCTCGATGCCGAAGATCCTGGCGAACGAGCAGCGGAAGAAGGCGCAGGAGACCGCTGGTCGGCTCCGGACGGCGCACGGTTCGGCGGAGGCGCGGGCCCTGTCGGCGGTGCGGGACGCCGAACTGCGCCTGCGCGACGACGAGCCCCTGCACGTGGCACTGCCCGACCCGGACGTGCCGGCGTCACGGCGCATCGCCACGATCACCGTGCGCGGGCGGGACATCGTCGTGCAGGGCCCGGAACGCCTCGCCGTGACGGGCGACAACGGCGTCGGCAAGACGACGTTGCTCGACCAGCTCGTCGGGAGCCCCACCGCACGGGACCACCCGGTCCCGGACACCGCGGCGGTGCCGCACGTCGACCGGATCGGGTACCTCGCGCAGCGTCGGGACGGACTCGACGACGACGCCACGGTGCTCGAGAACGTCCGGCGGGACGCCCCGCACGTACCCGACGGGGAGCTCCGGAACCGGCTCGCGCGTCTGCTCGTCCGCGGCGACACGGTGGACCGGCCCGTCCGCTCGCTGTCGGGCGGGGAGCGCTTCCGGGTGGCGCTGGCCGCGCTGGTGCTCGCAGACCCGCCGCCGCAGCTCCTGGTGCTCGACGAGCCGACGAACGACCTCGACCTGACGAGCGTCGACCAGCTCGTGGCGGCGCTCCGGGCGTACCGCGGCGCCCTCGTCGTGACCAGTCACGACGAGACCTTCCTCGAGCGGCTCGACCTGACGGGTCGGATCGCGTTGCGGTAGCCCTTCCGCGCCGACCCGGCTGGCGGCTACCGCTTCCGGGTCGGCCGGATCGCGACCGACTCGATCGTGCCGCGCTCCGGCAGGTCGACGACGGTCCGGACGGCCGCGGCGACGTCCTCGGGCGCCAGGTAGTAGGCGGTGTCGTAGTCCTCGCCGAGCTTCTCGGTCAGGGCGCGCTGCATGTCGGAGTCGGTGCGGCCCGGGTGCACGCTCGACACCCGCACGCCGTTCGCCCGCTCCTCCTCGCGCAGCGCGTCCGCGAAGGCCCGGAGCGCGAACTTCGACGCCGCGTACACACCGCCGCCGGGACCTGCGGTGAACCCCGAGCCGCTGTTGATCGGCACGACGATGCCCCGCGCGGCCCGGAGCGCGGGGAGCGCCAGCCGGGTCAGTTCGGCGACCGCGAAGACGTTGGTGGCGAACACCTGCTCCCACACGTCGCGCGAGGTGTCCGCGATGCGGGTGCCCTGCTCGACCCCGGCGCTGTGCACCAGGACGTCGAGCGACGCCGGCAGGTCCGGCACGTCGCCCGCGCCGAGGTCGCCGACGAACGGTGACGCACTCGGCAGCTCGGCCACGAGCGCGGCGACCGCGTCGGCGGAGCGGCCGCCCACCAGGACGTGGTGGGTCCGCCCGAGGTCCAGCGCGATCGCGCGGCCGATGCCGCGGGTGGCCCCGGTGACGAGCGCGGTCGGGCGGGCGGTGGCGGGAGCGGTGTCGGTCATGCGTCCCACCCTACGGAGCGGGCGTGGCGGACCGGCACCGCGCCTCCCGGCTGTGGAGGGCGGTGCCGGCCGCAGCCGCTGTGCAGGAGCCGGTCAGTCCTTCGAGCGCCCGGCGCTCTCGCGGATCCTGATGCCCTCGAGCACGTCCTTGGCGTGCTGCTCGTCCTGCTTCTCGATCTGGCGGGTGTCGCGCTCGGGGAGCTGGATGTCCTCCTCGGCCCGGATGCCGGCCTGCAGCTGGCGGCCGCGCTCGAGCTCGGCGTCGAACTCCGCACCGAAGAGCAGCGCGTTGTTCGTGATCCAGATCCAGAGCAGGAAGACGATGACGCCACCGAGGGAGCCGTACGTCGCGTTGTAGTTCGAGAAGTTGCCGACGTAGAAGCCGAAGCCGACGCTCGCGATGATCCAGATCGTGATGCCGACCAGCGCCCCGCCGCTCACCCACTTGAACTTGGACTGGCGGATGTTCGGGGCCCAGTAGTACAGCACCGCGACGACGACGATCATGATCGCGAGCAGGATCGGCCACTGCACGATCGAGACCACGAGCGCTGCGGCGTCGCCGAGGCCGATGACGTCGCCGAACGCTCGGGCCAGCGGTCCGGAGACGAGCACGAGGAGCCCCAGCACGAGCAGCACGACGGTGAACACCGTGACGCCGAGCATGGTCGGTCGGAGCTTCCAGATCGGCCGGCCTTCACGGACGTTGTAGATGCGGTTCATCGCACGGCCGAAGGCACCGACGAAGCCCGACGCGGACCACAGGGCGCCGAGCACACCGACGATGAACGTGATCGGCGCCGCAGGCGAACGCACGAGGCCCTCGACCGGGTCGCGGAGGAGCTCGGCGACCTGCCCGCCACCGACGTTCGTGACGACGTCGAGCAGGGTGTCGATCGTGTCCCGCGGGTTCGAGACCAGGCCGAGGATCGACACGATCGCCAGCAGACCGGGGAAGAGCGCGAGCACCGTGTAGTAGGTCAGGCTCGCGGCCAGGTCGGTGCACTGGTCGCTGGTGAACTCGCGGAGCGTCTTCTTCAACGTGTACGTGAACGACGGCTTCGTGAGGTCCGTCGGGCTGTCCGGCTTCCGGGGGTCGTCCGGTGCCGGCTTGTGCTGCATCTCCTGCTGGAGGGTCTTGTCCTTGTGCGCCATGGTCTAGCACTTCGCCTTCGCGAGGGCCTTCGCCGCCGCCTTCGACCGCGCCGCGGCCTGCTTCCGGTTCTTCGTCGCGCGGCGCTGGACCGCGGCGATGCCGGCCCGCTGCTTCACGCGGTTCTTGTGCACCGGGTCGCGTTCGAGCGACTCCTCGGCCGCCTTGCGCCGGGCCTTCCGCCCCTTCCGTCCGCCGCGCGCCTGGTCGGCGTCGAGCTCACCGCGCGCGCCGAAGGGCAGGAGCGCGGTGAACGCGGTCGAGGCCGCCGGACGGTCGAGGTGCCCGGCGTCGGTCCGCCCGATGCGGGTGCCGAGGACGATCGCCGCGATGCCGGTCGCCGCGGTGACGCCCATCGCGATGAGCGGCGTCGGGTCGCGGTGCCAGCGCTGCCGGGCCTTCGCGAGCGCCAGCCGGGTGCGCGCGGGCACGTCGGAGCGCCGCCGGATCTCGCTGACGCTGTCCGTCAGGCGTTCGCGGGTCCGCACGTTCGCGAGCTCCAGCTCGGGGATGCTGTCCTTGGCCATGCTTCGTGCCTACCAGGCGGTCCCCGGCATGGCACCGAGCGACCGCGGTCTACGGTGCAGCCCATGCTCTTCCGGGACGTCGCCGAGGGGATCCACCGCCTCGAGATCGCACACACCAACACGTACCTCGTCGAGACGGGCGACCGCCTGCTCGTCGTCGATGCGGGGCTGCCCGCCGCGTGGCCGCACCTGCTGCTCGCCGTCCACGACCTCGGGTACACGCCCGCTCGGGTCGAGGCGCTGCTGCTCACGCACGGGCACTTCGACCACGTCGGCACCGCCGCCAGGATGCACCGCGAGTGGGCCACGCCCGTCTTCGTGCACCCGGGCGACCGCGACCTGGCGGCTCACCCGTACTCGTACCGGCCGCAGACGAACCGCTTCGGCTTCGTCGCGGTGCACCCCGGAGGACTCGCACCGCTCGGTCGGATGCTGCTCGCCGGTGCGGCGACGGTGGACGGCATCGCGGAGACGCGGCCTCTGGTGTCCCGCGCCGACGTCCCCGGCAACCCGTGGATCATCGAGACGCCCGGGCACACGGACGGGCACGTCGCGCTGCACTTCGCCGACCGCGACGCGCTGATCGTGGGCGACGCCCTGGTCACCTTCGACCCCTACACCGGTGGGATCGGGCCGCGGGTGGTCGCGCCGGCCGCGACGGCGGACGTCGACGAGGCCGTCGCGTCGCTCGGTCGACTCGAGGACACCGAGGCCCGGCACGTGCTGCCCGGGCACGGCCCCGCGTTCTCGCGGGGCGTGCGCGCCGCGGTCGCGCAGGCCAGGAGGGCAGCCGGCGCCGCGTAGCGCCGGGACCGCCGGGCCCGAGACCCGGGCCTGGCGACGGCCCTCGCACGCACGCGCACGAGGACCGTCGCGCAGCGCGAGTCCCGCGGCAGTGGTGCCGGGCGGACGTCGGACGGGAGGCGCGTGGCAGCCGCGCCACGCGCCTCCCGTCCGTCGTGACGTGCGTTCCGTCCCATCGCACGCGACCTGGGATGTCGTTCCGCTCGTCGGAGGCAGGAAGGAACGTCCGTCTACGCGCGGAACGGCCTCCTCCGCGCGGAACCCGAGCGCCCTACTCGGGCAGGACCACGTCCTCGGGGCGGCCGGAGGCTGCCGAGCGACCAGCGGCCTCCATCAGCGCCAGGCTCCGCAGGTTGTCCCGGCCGCTCGTCTCCGGAGCCGGGCCGCCCTCGACGGACCGGGCGAAGGCCTGCAGCCCACCCTGCCGGTCGGTGTGCTCGAGCGTCGGGAGGTCGACTGCCTCGGCCTCGGCGTCCTGGTCGGCCCGCAGCGTCACGCGGTCCCCGGCGATCTCGCTCGGCGACCCGTCGCGGCTCGTGAACCAGATCTCGCCGTCCTCGCCCTGGATGCTCCACTCCCCCGCCCACGCGGTCCGCGGAGCACGCGAGAGCCAGCTGCCGCGGTAGCTCACGACGAGGCCGTCCTCGAGCTCGATGATCATCGACGTGACGGCCTCGTCCTGGTACTTGCTGTGGCTCGGGTACGACGCGCGGGCGTACACGCGGACGGCCTCGAGCCCGGTGATCATCCGGAGCAGGTCGAAGTGGTGGATCGCCATGTCGTTGATCATCGGGTGCGGGAACCGGTAGTGCGGGTAGGTCTCGACGGGCTGGTCGTTGTCCCACTGCCGGAAGTCGATGCTGATCGCGGACAGCTCGCCGAGCTCCTTCGCCGCGAGCAGCTCCTTGACCGCCCGGGGTGCCGGGTACCAGCGGTAGTTCTGGCTGACCTGCATCACGAGCCCGAGCTCCTCGGCCCGACGGACCGCCGTGAGCGCCTCGTCGGTGGAGTTCGCGAACGGCTTCTCGACCAGGACGTGCTTGCCGGCCTCGAGGGCCTCGAGCGCGAGCGGCACGTGCGTCACGGCCGGTGCGGTGATGACGACGGCGTCGGCCTCGACCCCGGCGAGCGCCTCGGTGAGCGAGGCGAAGGCGGCGGATGCCGGCAGGTCGAGGTCCTCGCGCACGGCGTCCAGCGTCGCGGGGACCGGGTCGACGAGCCCGACCACCTCCACTTCGGTGACCTGCGGGATGGCGGTGCGGGCCCAGTTGCCGCCCCACCCTCCGAGACCGACGTGGATGATGCGGACCGTCATGCGTGCACTCCTTCGTGACCGGCGCGCCACGACTCCCGTGGCGCGTGCGTCCAGTCTGTCAGGCCGACGACGAGTGTCGTGCAGCCGCACCCACCGCCCGTGCAGCAGCCTGCGTCAGTGCGTCCAGGCGTAGCCGATGAGGGCCATCGTGACGATGAACCCCGCCAGGTAGTTGATCCAGAGGAACCGCTTCCACCCCGCGTTCGCCGCCTCGGCCCCGGCGTCGGTGATGTTCCACCACGGCAGGACGTTGAGCGCGTACGGCACGACGACGATCGCCGCGATCGGCCCCGGGAAGTCCGAGAACAGCAGGGCGACGCCGGCCACGAGGTACGCCACGAACGCCAGCCGGACCGTCGCCCGGGCGCCGATCACCGTCGCGACGGAGCCGATGCCGCCGGCCCGGTCGGCCAGCACGTCCTGCACGGCGCCGAACGCGTGCGAGGCCACGCCCCACAGGAAGAACGCGACGCAGACGGCGACGAGTGCCCCGGTCCAGTGCGGGCCGGCGAGCGCCAGCCCGTAGACCGCCGGTGAGACGAAGTGCGTCGACGACGTCAGCGAGTCGAGGAACGGCTTCTCCTTGAAGCGCAGCCCCGGTGCCGAGTACGCGATCACCGCGAAGACGCTGATCGCGAGCACGAGCCACGACCACGGCCCGTTGCCGCTCAGCGCGCCGAGCACCACGAGTGCGACGAGGAACGGGACGTTCGTGACGACGACCGCCCACAGCGTGGTGCGGTGGACGCTCTTGTCCAGCAGCGCGCCCTCGACCCCGCCCTTCCGCGGGTTCCGCAGGTCGGACTCGTAGTCGAAGACGTCGTTGATGCCGTACATGGCCAGGTTGTACGGCACGAGGAAGTACACGACCCCGACGAGGAACGCGACGAGCGAGAAGCCGCCGCCACCGTCGACGCCGACCCCGCTGCCGAGCAGGTACGCGGCGCCGAAGGGGTAGGCGGTGTTCACCCAGCTGATCGGTCGCGACGACACGAACAGGGCGCGCGCGGTCGACGGTCTGGAGGCACTGCTCACGGTCACGGGGTCTCCTCCGGTCGACGGGGTGGCTGGGTCGGCGTTCCGACCGTACCGGTCCCGCGTCCCGCCCCGCGGACGGTGGGGTGCGCGGACGACCGGGCCCGCGGCCGCTCGAGCAGGACCCAGCAGCTCGGCAGCAGCAGGGCGGCACCGAGCGAGTAGGCCAGGTCCTCGACCGGGAACAGCCCGACCCGGGCGCCGGAGACCAGCGCGTCGTCGTACGCGACGATGCCGAGCCCCACGATCACGTTGTTGAAGACGCCGGTCATCAGGAGCAGGACGACGCCGGCCGCCACGGCGCTGACGACACCGCCCGCACCGACCCACCGGCGACCGGCCCGCCCACGACCGGCCTGTCCGCGACCGGCTCCGCGGCGACGGGCCGACACGACTCCGGCCGCCACGGCGACGAGCGCGGCGAACGTCAGGAACGGCACCGCGAGCAGGGCGTACGTCGCCGTGCCGGTCACGAGCGTCGCTCCTCGTCGGGCCCGACCCGGGACCCGGCACGGTCGAGCCGCCGGGCCACGACCGGACGCAGGGCACCGAACAGGTCCATCGTCGTCCAGCAGAGCAGCACGAGGAAGAAGACCTCCTCGAGCGGGACCTCGGGCGCGAGCAGCACCCCGGTCAGCAGGTCGCCCTGCCCGATGAAGAAGATGCCGAGGTGCACGCCCGCGACGTCCCACACGAGGAAGAACACGAGCCCGATCACCATCACCGCCGCGGCACGCAGGGGGCTGCGCCAGAAGAACAGCCGGTACCGGGCGTCGAGCACCGCGATGCCGGCGATCGACACCACGAGTCCGGCGAGGTACGCCCCCGGCATCAGCCCACGGTCCGGGCGGACCCGGCCGTCGACGACCCGGCGGGCCCCGACGACGGTGCCGGCAGTGGCGTCGGCAACGGTTCGGTCGACGTGTCGCCGTGGATGCGCTTGAGCAGCACCTCGGCGCTGATCAGGCACATCGGCAGGCCGATGCCCGGGGTGGTCGAGGCGCCCGCGTAGTAGAGGCCGTCCACCTTGCGGGAGACGTTCGCCTCGCGGAAGAACGCGCTCTGCGCCAGCGTGTGCGCCGGCCCGAGCATCGAGCCGCTCCACGCGTTGTAGTCGTCGGCGAAGTCCTGCGGGCCGATCGTGCGGCGCACGCGGATGCGGTCGCGCAGGTCGGGCACGCCGGAGCGCTCCGCGATGACGTCGATCGCGCGGTCGGCGATGCGCTCGACCTCGGCGTCGCCGGCACCGTCGATGCCGCCCTTCCCGATGGACAGGTCGGCGGGCAGCGGCACCAGGACGAACAGGTTGCTCGACCCCTCGGGCGCGACGGTGTCGTCGGTGAGCGAGGGCACGCAGACGTAGATCGACGCCGGGTCCGGCACGTGCCGGTCCTTGCCGAAGATCGCGCCGAAGTTGGCCTCCCAGTCGGCGGTGAAGACCAGCGTGTGGTGCAGCAGCCCGGGCACGGGACCGTCGACGCCGAGGTAGACGAGGACGGCGCTCGGCCCCGGGTCGCGCTTCCGCCAGTGCGGCTCCGGGTACGTCCGGTGCTCCGCGTCGAGCAGGTGCAGCTCGGTGTGGTGCAGGTCAGCGGCGCTCACCACGAGGTCGGCGGGCACGGTGTGCTCCGCACCGGAGGCATCGCGGTGCACGACGCCCGTCACGTGCCCGTCCTCGACGACGATCCGGTCGACGGCCGCACCGGTGGTGATCTCGGCACCCTCGCGACGGGCGACGCGCTCGACCGCGGCGATGACCTCGGTGATGCCGCCCTTCGGGTAGAGCACCCCGTCGGCCAGGTCGAGGTGGCTCATCAGGTGGTACATGCTCGGCGCGGCGTACGGGCTCGTGCCGAGGAACACCGCCGGGTACCCGAGGACCTGCCAGAGCCGACGGTCCCGCACGGCCTTCGCGGCGAACGACGACAGCGGCTGCAGCAGGAGCCGGGCGAGCTTCGGCAGACGACGGAGCACGTCCGGGGCGGCGAGCTTCGTCAGGTCCTGGAAGGTCGTGTAGAGGAAGCGACGGACGGCCATCGCGTAGGTGTCCTCGGCGGAGTCGAGGTACTTCCGCAGCCGCGCACCGGCACCGGGCTCGATCGACTCGAAGAGCGCGATGTTCGCCTCGCGGTCCGCGCGCAGGTCGATCGGTTCGTCGTCGCCCTCGCTGTAGACGCGGTAGCCCGGGTCGAGCTGCACGAGGTCCATCTCGGCGTCGGCGGTGGTGCCGAGCAGCCGGAAGAAGTGGTCGAACACCTCGGGCATGAGGTACCAGGACGGCCCGGTGTCGAACCGGAAGCCGTCCCGCTCCCACGACCCGGCGCGGCCGCCGAGCTGGTCGCGCTGCTCGAGCACGGTGACGGCGTAGCCGTCGCGGGCGAGCAGTGCGGCGGACGCGAGTCCGCTGATGCCGCCGCCGACGATCACGGCACGTCGGGCCGGCACCGCACGCCGCGACGCGGGGGTGGACGGACGGGAGGCACGGGACGGGGTCATGCACGGCCTCCAGACCGGTGGTGGGCTGCGCGGGACGACAGCGGGGCGCGTCCGGCGAGCACGCGCGCGGCGAGCTGCGCCTTCACCGGGTTCGGCACGCGCACGCGCGTCGTCACCAGGCGGTGCGCCGGGCACGCGGCGATCCGGTCGTTGAGCTCCTGGAACAGCGCGTGCGCGAGGCCGACGGCCTTGCGTGCGTCGACGGGGAGCAGCGGCACCGTCAGCGCGGCACGGTCGAGGTCGGCCTGCACGTCGGCGACCAGGCGGTCCTTGGTGGCCTCGTCGAACGTGCGGACGTCGACCCCCGGGAAGTACGAGCGGCCGAGCACCTCGAAGTCGGCGTGCAGGTCGCGGAGGAAGTTCACCTTCTGGAAGGCCGCCCCGAGCGCGCGGGCACCGTCGACGAGCACGGCGTCGTCGAAGGTCGGCCGACCGGCCCGGTACACGAATGCGCGGAGGCACATCAGCCCGACGACCTCGGCGGAGCCGTACACGTACCGGTCGAACGACTCCTGGTCGTGCTCGGTCCGCTCGAGGTCCATGCGCATCGACGCGAAGAACGGCTTCGTGAGCTCCGGCCCGAAGCCCGTCGTGCGGGCGGTGCGGGCGAAGGCGTGCACGACCGGGTTCACCGAGAAGCCCAGTGCCATCGCACGCTCGGTGTCGGCCTCGAGCTCGTCGAGCACGGTGCGCGCCAGGTCGTGGTCGAGTCCGGCCTCGGTCGCGGGACCGTCGACGACCTCGTCGGCCACGCGGACCAGGGCGTACACGTTGCGGATGTGCTCGCGGGTGTCCCGGGTGAGGAGCCGGCTCGCCAGGCCGAACGAGGTCGAGTAGCGCTCGATGACGACCCCGGAGGCAGCCTCGGCCGTCGCGTCGTACAGGGGCAGACGCGGTGGTGCGGTCTGGGTCACCGCACGCGCTCCAGCAGTTCGGACACCAGGTGCTCCAGTCGTTCGGCGAGCTCGTAGGGCAGGGCCGCGAGCTCGGCTCGGGCGAGGGCGGCGTGCTCGGCGATCCGGGACTCGGCCGCCGCCTTCGCGCCGCAGGTCTCCAGGGTCGCACGGAGCTCGGCCGCGCGTTCCTCGCCGAGGTCGGGGTCGCCGAGGTAGGGCGCGATGTCGTCCCAGCAGTCGGTGGTCGCGGCGTAGGCGATGAGCATGGTGCGCTTGCCCTCGCGCAGGTCGCCGAGCACGGACTTGCCGGTCACGGTCTCGTCGCCGTAGACCCCGAGCAGGTCGTCGACGATCTGGTAGGCGATGCCGATCTCGCGACCGAAGGCACCGAGGGCGGCCACGACGGACTCGTCCGCGCCGGCGAGCACGGCACCGGACTGCAGCGGCGCCTCGAACGAGTAGACGCTCGTCTTCGCCCGCTCCATGGCCAGGACCTCGTCGACGGAGGGCATGACGCCCAGCGCGAGGTCGACGTCGGTCATCTCGCCCGCCGCACTCGCGAAGACCGCGTCGTCGAGGATCTCGAGCAGCCGGGCACGACGGTCGTCGACGACACCGGACGCCTCGACGAAGCGTGCGGCGGCGACGAGGGCGAGGTCCCCCGCGATGACGGCGGCGCTCACCCCCCGGTGCTCGGCGGTGGGCAGCGCGAGGCCACCGGTGGTGCCGGTGTCACGGAAGGACCCGGCGACGTTCGGCTCCCCGCGGCGCGACCAGTCGCGGTCGATGACGTCGTCGTGCACGACGAGCGCGGTGTGCAGCAGCTCGTACGCGGCGGCGACGTTCGCGGCGGCGTGGGCGTCCGTGCCGCCGAGCCCGGCGTACGCGGTGAGGACCATGCGGGGGCGGAAGCGCTTGCCGCCCATGCTCGCTCGACGGAGCACCCGCCAGAGTTCCTCGGACGGTCTGCCGAACCGACGCGCACGGGCCGACGACACCGCGAAGAAGCGTTCGATGCAGTCGTCGACCAGTGCGAGGTCGATCTGCGCCACGGTGGCCGCTTCCTCGCTCATTGGCCTAACCTATCGGGGCAGATGAACACTTTCCCGGAATCCGTCGTCCTGCTCGCCGAAGACCGCACTCCCATCGGCACCGCCGAGAAGTTCGCGGTGCACACCGAGGACACCCCGCTCCACCTCGCCTTCTCGTGCCACGTGCGGAACGCCGAGGGCAAGGTCCTCGTGACCCGTCGCGCCCTGTCGAAGAAGACCTGGCCGGGGGTGTGGACGAACACGTTCTGCGGGCACCCCGGACCGGACGAGGCGTTCGAGGACGCCGTCGCCCGCCGCGCCTCCCGCGAACTCGGCATCACCGTGCGCGACGTCGAGCTCGTGCTGCCCGACTTCCGGTACCGCGCGGTCGACGCCTCGGGCATCGTCGAGAACGAGGTCTGCCCGGTGTTCCGCGCCGTGACCGACGACGTCCCGGCCCCCGCGGACGACGAGGTCGCCGAGTACGCCTGGCTCTCCGAGGACGAACTGCGGGCATCGGTCGCCGCGGCACCGTTCGCCTGGAGCCCCTGGCTCGGGTGGCAGCTCACGGAGCTCGAGCAGCAGGGACTGCGCGTCACCCGCTGAGCGATCGCTCACTCGACGCGCGTCCACCCTCCGGGTAACGTGGCCTGCTGGTCGCGCCCTGGCGACCGCGGACGACGAGAAGGGCAGGTGAGGCGCGATGTCGGGTGACCATCCTCGATCGGGCCGGACGACCGCCCCGGTCGTCACCGTGCCCGTTCGCTGACGCACGCTCCGCACCGGCTCGACCGGTGCCCGTGCTCGCCCTGCTCCGTCGCGGAGCATCGCGCCTGCCTGCTCCCGAGCACGAGGAGCACGACATGGCACGCATCGACGACGCCGTCTACGTCGCAGGACGTCGCATCGGCGGTCCAGCGACCCTGCCCCGGGCCACGGACACCGACCCGGTCACCACCACGGCGACGACCGCGGACGGCACGCTCGCCTGGATCGGCCTGCTGCGCCCCGACGACGCCGAGCTCGAGGCCGTCGCCGCCGAGTTCGACCTGCACGAGAACGCCGTCGAGGACGCCCGCAAGGGACACCAGCGCGCCAAGCTCGAGCGGTACGGCGACACGCTCTTCCTGGTGCTCCGACCCGCCTGGCACCGCGCCGACACGAACGAGGTGGAGTTCGGCGAGGTGCACCTCTTCGTCGGTCGGCGGTTCGTGGTGACCGTGCGGCACGCCGAGGAGCCCGACCTCGCCGCCGTGCGCTGCCGGGTCGAGGCCGACCCGGAGTTCCTCGCCACGGGGTCCGAAGCCGTCACCGCCGCCGTGCTCGACGAGATCGTCGACGGCTACGCACCGGTCGTCGAGGTCATCCAGGACCAGGTCGACGCCATCGAGGACCAGCTGTTCGCGGGCCAGGTCGACCCCGGCGTCTCGAAGCGCATCTACCAGCTGCTCAGCGAGGTGCTCGGGTTCCAGCGCGCCACGGCCCCGGTGCCGGCGATGGTGCGCGGACTGCTCCGGGGCGCCGACAAGTACGGCGTCGACGACGAGGTGCAGCACCGCCTGCGCAACGTGCTCGACCACGCCCTCCGCGTGACGGAGCGGGTGGACTCGTTCCGGGCGCTGCTCGAGAACGCCCTCACGCTGCACTCGACCCTCGTGACGCAGGAGCAGAACGAGGCGATGCGGCGGATGACGAGCGCCTCCCTGGCGCAGGGCGAGGAGAGCCGGCAGCTCGCCCGGGCCGCGCACCGCCAGGGCGAGGAGGTCAAGAAGATCTCGTCCTGGGCGGCCATCCTCTTCGCCCCGGGGCTCATCGCCGGCGTCTACGGCATGAACTTCGACCACATGCCGGAGCTGCACTGGCGGTACGGCTACCCGGTCGCGATCGTGGCGATGCTCGCCCTGGCGGGGATCCTGTGGCTGGTGTTCCGGAAGCGCAACTGGCTCTGAGACGGGTACGGCTGGCGTGCAGCGCGGGGACGTGCATAATGATCTGGCTCGGAATGTGAACGTGCACATCGAGGTGCCACGGCCCCGAGCAGGAGAGAGCAACGATGGCGTCACCGCGGACACAGCAACCGCGCTCGCCCAGCATCCGTGACGTCGCGCGGGTCGCCGGCGTCTCGCACCAGACGGTGTCGCGCGTGCTCAACAACTCGGACGCCATCCGCGCCGAGACCAAGGACCGCGTGCTCGCCGCGATGGAGCAGCTGCAGTACCGGCCGAACCGCGCCGCGCGCGCCCTGGTCACCAGTCGGACGCACACCATCGGCGTGCTCACCGCGCAGCGCTCCCACTACGGACCGGCCGCGACGATGCAGGCGATCGAGGACGCCGCCGTCACGCGCGGCTACTCGGTGACGACCGCGAACATCGCGGCGGCCACCGACGAAGCGGTCCGGGACGGCCTCGGGCACCTGCTCGACCAGGACGTCGAGGGGATCATCGTCATCGCGCCGCAGCAGCGCGTGTTCGACCTCATCGAGGAGCTCGGGATGCGGACGCCCTACGTGGCGCTCCGCACGAGCGGCGGGGACGAGCGCTCGACGCTCTTCATCGACCAGATGGAGGGTGCCCGGCTGGCGACCGCGCACCTGCTCGACCTCGGCCACGAGTACGTCCGGCACATCGCCGGGCCGCAGGACTGGATCGAGGCCGAGGCCCGCATGCAGGGGTTCCTGCGCGAGATGTCCGACCGGGACATGCCCGTCGTGCCGCCGATCCTGGGCGACTGGACCGCGGACTTCGGCTACCACGCGGGCCGCGAGCTCCTGCGGTACCGGGACTGCACGGCGATCTTCTGCTCGAACGACGCGATGGCGCTCGGGGTCATGCACGCGGCGCGGTCGTACGGGCTGGACGTCCCGGGTGACCTGTCCGTGGTCGGCTACGACGACATCCCCGAGGCGAAGCACCTCTGGCCGCCGCTGACCACGGTGGAGGTCGACTTCCCCGAGCTCGGTCGGCGCTGCGTCGAACTGCTCCTGCCGTCCGAGGGGCACACGCTCCGCCCGGTCGACCTCGTGCCGCAGCTCGTGGTGCGCGGATCGACGGGCGCACCCCGGCGCCGCTGACGCGACCACGCGTCGGCCTGGAGGCCCGTGGCGGCCCCGCCCCGCGCCTCCCGTCCGCCCTGCGTGACGCCCGACCACCCCACCTCGGGGGGCGTCAGGACGCGGATTCCGCCGGATCACGCGGGCCGTTACGAAAACGCGACCGAACCGAATTGACAGCCGCGACGGGGCTGTGCGTAAATTACCTCCGTTCCGCCGATGTGAACGGTCACATGACCGTCACACCGAGCAGGACACCGGACGCGACAACGAGGTCCACGCAGGCACTCCTGCGCCCCCGATGCCGCACCTCACCACCCGAAGGACTGCCGCACCGCAGCGGCAGAAGGAGATGCACCGTGGCGTCAACCCCACAGGGACCGGACCTGGCCACCAGGTCCGTCACCAGCGCCGAGACCATCCTCGAGATGCGGTCGATCACCAAGGAGTTCCCTGGTGTCAAGGCGCTCTCGGACGTGTCGCTCAGCGTCCGCGCCGGCGAGATCCACGCGATCTGCGGCGAGAACGGCGCCGGCAAGTCCACCCTCATGAAGGTGCTCTCGGGCGTCTACCCGTACGGCACCTACAGCGGCGAGATCGTCTACGAGGGCGACGAGGTCCGCTTCAAGGACATCAAGCAGTCCGAGCAGGCCGGCATCGTCATCATCCACCAGGAGCTCGCGCTCATCCCCGAGCTGTCGATCACCGAGAACCTGTTCCTCGGCAACGAGCCCGGCCGCTTCGGTGTCATCGACTGGACCAGCGCCCAGCTCCGCGCCCAGGACCTGCTCGCCCGCGTCGGCCTCGACGAGGACCCGGACACGCAGATCAAGAACCTCGGTGTCGGCAAGCAGCAGCTCGTCGAGATCGCGAAGGCCCTGCACAAGGACGTCAAGCTCCTCATCCTCGACGAGCCGACCGCGGCCCTGAACGAGAACGACTCGCAGCACCTGCTCGACCTCATCGTCGGGCTGAAGTCCAAGGGCATCGCGAGCATCATCATCAGCCACAAGCTCAACGAGATCGAGCAGATCGCCGACGAGATCACGATCATCCGTGACGGCAAGGCGATCGAGACGCTCAACGTGAAGGGCGACGGCGTCAACGAGGACCGCATCATCCGCGGGATGGTCGGCCGCTCGCTCGAGAGCCGCTTCCCGGACCGCACGCCGAAGATCGGCGAGGTCTTCTTCGAGGTCAAGAACTGGACCGTCCAGCACCCGCAGGACGCCTCGCGCCTGGTCGCGAAGGGCTCGAACTTCCACGTCCGCCGCGGCGAGATCGTCGGCTTCGCGGGCCTGATGGGCGCCGGCCGCACCGAGCTCGCGATGAGCATCTTCGGCCGCTCGTACGGCAACTTCATCGACGGCCAGATCATCAAGGACGGCCGCGAGATCAAGATCGCGAACGTCCAGCAGGCGATCCAGAACGGCCTCGGCTACGTCTCCGAGGACCGCAAGGCCCTCGGTCTGAACCTGCTCGACACGGTGAAGCGCTCCACGGTCGCCGCCGACCTGCCGAAGATCTCGAAGGCCGGTGTCGTCGACTCCCTCGAGGAGTACGACGTCGCCGAGCGCTACCGCAAGATGCTCCGCACCAAGGTGCCGACCGTCGAGGAGAACGTCGGCAAGCTGTCCGGCGGGAACCAGCAGAAGGTCGTCCTGTCCAAGTGGATGTTCACCGACCCGGACCTGCTGATCCTCGACGAGCCCACCCGCGGCATCGACGTCGGCGCGAAGTTCGAGATCTACGGCATCATCCAGCAGCTCGCGGCACAGGGGAAGGGCATCATCCTCATCTCCTCCGAGCTCCCCGAACTCCTCGGCCTCTCCGACCGGATCTACACGATCTTCGAGGGCCAGATCACCGCCGACGTCCCCGCGGACCAGGCCGACCCCGAGACCCTCATGCGCAGCATGACCTCCGCGCGGAAGGGCGCACTGATCTCATGAAGAACCTGAAACTGCTGTTCGGCAAGGGCAACAGCATCGGCCAGTACGGCATGATCATCGCGCTCATCGCGATCCTGATCCTGTTCTCGATCCTGACGAACGGGCTCATCCTCGAGCCGACGAACATCATCAACGTGTTCCTGCAGTACTCCTACATCCTCATCCTGGCGCTGGGGATGGTCATGGTGATCATCGCGGGACACATCGACCTGTCGGTCGGTTCCGTCGCCGCGTTCACCGGCATCATCGTCGCCCAGTCGATGGCGCAGTGGAACTTCCCGGCGTGGGCCGCGATCATCCTCGGCCTCGCCGTGGGTGCAGCCGTCGGTGCCTGGCAGGGCTTCTGGGTCGCGTTCGTGAAGGTCCCGGCCTTCATCGTGACCCTGGCCGGCCAGCTCATCTTCCGCGGTGCGAACCAGATCATCGGCAACTCGACGTCGCAGCCGGTGCCGGACGACTACGCGAAGATCGGCTCGGGCTTCCTGCCCGACTTCGGCCCGGACTTCGGGTTCTCGAACGGCACGCTCATCCTCGGCATCGTCACCTGCCTCGTGCTCGTCTTCCTCGAGTTCCGCGGCCGTCAGCGTCGCAAGAAGATGCACGCCGAGCTCGTCCCGCTCTGGGTCTCGATCGTCCGCACGGGCATCCTCGTCGCCGTCACCCTCGTCGCGACCTACCTGTTCGCCGCCGGCCCGGCCGGCACGTCGATCCCGATCGTCGCGATCATCCTCGGTGTCCTGACCATCGTCTACGGCTTCCTGACCAAGAACACGATCTTCGGCCGCCAGGTCTACGCGGTCGGTGGCAACGCGAACGCCGCCGTCCTGTCCGGCGTCAGCGCCCGCAAGGTCAACTTCTTCGTCATGATGAACATGTCCGTCCTGGCCGCCGTCGCCGGCATGGTCTTCGTCGGCTACTCGGGTGCCTCGGGCCCCGCCGACGGCACCGGCTGGGAGCTCGACGCGATCGCCGCCGTGTTCGTCGGTGGCGCAGCGGTCGCCGGTGGCATCGGCACGATCTCCGGATCGATCATCGGTGGTCTCGTCATGGCCCTGCTGTCCAACGGTCTGTCGCTGGTGGGCCTCGAGTCCAACCGCGTCCAGATCATCCGCGGTCTCGTCCTGCTCGTCGCCGTCGCCTTCGACGTCTACTCGAAGTCGCAGGGTCGTCCGTCCCTGATCGGCGGGATGTTGAAGCAGTTCCAACGCAAGGACACCGAACAGAACACGGTGGCCGCGCAGCAGCCGCGGAGCATCGAGGACCAGCCCGAGAAGGTCAACGTCCAGTAACACGTGGCGGGCGGCCGCTCCGGTGGCCGCCCGCACGATCCCCGCACCACACAGCACCACTCCTCAACGAAGAGAAAGCAATCTCATGCGCAAGAAGCTCATCGCCGGCATCGGCCTGGCACTCGTCGCGGGTCTGGCCCTCAGCGGCTGCTCGGCCCGCGGCAACTCGGACGCCGGCTCGGACTCGTCGGGCGGCGCCTCGAACGTCCAGATCAAGAAGGGCGACCTGATCGGCGTCGCGCTCCCCGCCAAGACCTCGCAGAACTGGGTCCTCGCGGGTGCCGCGTTCGAGAAGTCGATCGAGGACGCCGGCTTCAAGGCCGACATCCAGTACGCCAACGCCGGCAACCCGGTCCCGGACCAGCAGGGCCAGATCCAGTCGATGGTCACCAAGGGCGCGAAGGCGATCATCATCGGTGCCGCCGACGGTTCGCAGCTCGGCACGCAGGTCGCCGCCGCCAAGAAGTCCGGCGCCGTCGTCATCGCCTGGGACCGCAACATCCTGAACACCGACGACGTCGACTACTACGTCGCGTTCAACAACTTCAAGGTCGGCCAGCTGCAGGGCCAGGCCCTGCTCGACGGCATGAAGGCCAAGAAGTCGAGCGGCCCGTACAACATCGAGCTCTTCTCCGGCTCGCCCGACGACGCCAACGCGAAGGTCTTCTTCAACGGCGCCATGGACGTGCTCCAGCCGAAGATCGACGACGGCACCCTCAAGGTCGTCTCGGGTCAGACCTCGTTCTCGAAGACGAACACCCAGGGCTGGCTCGCGCAGAACGCCCAGTCGCGCATGACCGACATCCTGACGAAGTCGTACACGAACACCGAGCTCGACGGCGTCCTGTCGCCGAACGACACCCTGGCCCGCGCCATCCTGACCGCCACCAAGGCGGCCGGCAAGCCGAACCCGGTCGTCACCGGTCAGGACTCCGAGACCGCCTCGATCCCGCTGATCATGCAGGGCGAGCAGTACTCGACCATCTACAAGAACACCACCGAAGAGGCGCAGGCCGCGATCGACCTGGTCTCCGACCTGGCCGACGGCAAGACCCCGAAGACCACCGAGGACAAGAACAACGACAACGGCAAGAAGGTCGTGCCGGCCGTCGAGCTGACCCCGGTCCTGGTCACCAAGGAGAACGCGGTCGAGGCCTACAAGGGCAACGACACCCTCGAGGAGCTCGCCAAGAAGGGCTGATCCCCTCCACGGCAGCACCACAGCACCACAGCACGAGGAAGGCCCTGTCTCGCTCCGGCGAGACGGGGCCGTTCCGCATTGCCGGGAGTTCCGCGTCGCGCTCGTTCCGCACGTCGCTGCACGCCTTGAGCGGGGCGAGACGCCGCCGGTTCCGGCGGCGTCTCGCCGTTCCGGGGGCGTCCCCCGGAGACACGCCCGTCTCGGTGTCGGGGGGGGGGGGGCAGGCGGACGGGAGGCCCGTGGCGGTGCCGCCACGCGCCTCCCGTCCGTCAGTCGGCCCGCTGGGCGCGGTGCGCGCGCAACCGCTCGACCGCCTCGCGGAGCCGCGGCACGTCCGTCCGGGCCGTCTCGAGCAGGACGGCCGCCGAGGGCACCGCGCCACCGCCCGTCAGCCGGTCGCCGATCACCGATCGCGGAAGACTGAGCTCTAGAAGAGAAGCGGCACCGCCGTGACTTTCGGAAGGAGGGTGACCGCCATCTCGAAGTCTGCTGCTCGGACGAGCCTCTGCAGCATCGCGAGTGAAGGTTCCCGGCGACCATTTTCGTACGTGCTTACCGCGCTCTGCGTGACCCCGGCGCGCGCCGCGAGCTGGACCTGCGTCAGGCCGGCGCGCAGCCGGGCATCGCGGATGATCTCTGACGCCACCACCGGCTGCGGCGCTCGGACGGGAGCTTCGGCCATGGCGCCACGATACACAGAACACGAAATTTCACACGTACGCGATACATTACGGCGGTGCGCGCGGCGCCTCGGTCGCGGCGCGCGCGAGCGGCGCAGGGGCGGCGCTCGCCTGGGGCTCAGTCGCGCCGCGAGACGTCCGCCCGGTGGAAGTTCTGCGCCGAGCGCGACGGCGTCGGACCACGCTGGCCCTGGTAGCGCGACTGGTACTCGGCAGAGCCGTACGGCTTCTCCGCCGGGCTCGAGAGCTGGAAGAAGCAGAGCTGCCCGATCTTCATGCCCGGCCAGAGCTTGATCGGCAGCGTCGCGACGTTCGACAGCTCGAGCGTGACGTGGCCCGAGAAGCCCGGGTCGATGAAGCCCGCCGTCGAGTGCGTCAGGAGGCCGAGGCGACCGAGCGAGCTCTTGCCCTCGAGGCGTGCGGCGATGTCGTCCGGCAGCGTCACGACCTCGAACGTCGAACCGAGGACGAACTCGCCCGGGTGCAGCACGAACGCCTCGTCCGGGTCGGTCTCGACGAGACGGGTGAGCTCGGGCTGGTCCTCTGCCGGGTCGATGTGCGGGTACTTGTGGTTGTCGAACAGCCGGAAGTACTTGTCGAGGCGGACGTCGATGCTCGACGGCTGCACGAGCGAGGAGTCGTACGGGTCGAGGCCGATCCGCCCCTCGGCGAGCTGGGCGGTGATGTCGCGGTCGGAGAGCAGCACGCAGCAACCCTAGCGGCAGGGTCCGGCCACCGGTATGCTGCGAGGCTGCCCTGCCGGGCGGCGGACGACGGCCGTCCGACCGGCCGACCGCAGGGGGCAACGATGGCCGACCACACCGACACGGTCGACGGGCAGCTCGTCGTCGAGGAACTCGTCGTGCCGGCGACGATGGACGACGACCCGGAGCTGGTGCGGGCGTTCTCGGACTGGCTCGCGGTGTCCGACGCCGCCGAGGTCGCGGTGCACGGGCTGCCCGAACTGGCGTGGACGCCCGCCGAGGCACTGCCGATGTGCCGCGAGCCCGACGCACCGAGCCGCCTGTTCGTCGTGCGCGACGGCGACGGCGAGGTCGTGGCATCGGGGGCGTACGACTCGAAGACGGAGCCGGGCACGACGAACTGCTGGTTGTCGGTGGGTGTCCGCCCCGACCGACAGCGCCGCGGCATCGGCACGCTGCTCGCCGACCACCTCGAGGGCGTCGCCCGCGCCGAGGGACGCACCCAGTGGAAGACCCACGCGGTCTCGCGGCAGGTCGGTCCCGGTGACGGGCCCGGGTACCGCCAGGCGCCGACGGGCTCCGGCGCCGTCCCCGAGGACGAGGCAGCGGTGCGCTTCCTGACCGGACGCGGCTGGCGGTTCGGACAGGTGAACCGTGTCAGCCGACTCACGCTCCCCGCCGATGCCTCCATCGTCCGGGAGCTGCACGACCGCGCGACGACGGCGGCCGGTCCCGGCTACCGGGTGCACTCGTGGACCGGAGCCACCCCTGAACGGTGGCTCGACGACCTCGCGCTGCTGCACACCCGGATGAGCACCGACGCGCCGGAGGGCGACATGCCGGAGCCCGAGGACGTCTGGACCGCCGCCCGCGTCCGGGAGTCCGAGGAGCAGCTCGCGAGCGGGCCGCACACCATGCTGACCGTCGCCGTCGAACACGTCGAGAGCACCACCCTGGCCGGTTTCAGCCAGATCAAGATACCGGCGGATCCCGCTCGAGCCGTGATGCAGTGGGACACGCTCGTGCTCCGCGAGCACCGCGGGCACCGGCTCGGACGGCTCCTCAAGGTGGTCGGGATCGAGACCGTCGAGCGGGACTTCCCGGGGCGGCCGTCGATCGTCACCTCCAACGCCGAGGAGAACCGGCCGATGCTCGACGTCAACGAGGCGGTCGGGTTCGTCGGGGTCGGCAGCGAGGGCATCTGGGAGCACCGCGACTGACGGCCGATCGGGCGTCCGGAGTCGGGAGCGGGGCGGTCCCGGACTGGGACCGGGGTGTCAGGCGGGCGACCTACCATTGGACGGTCATGACCGTCACGTCAGCCGCCACGCAGCCCGGGGACACGGCACCCGACCCCGCCCCCACCACCGCGCGATCCACCACCGTCGCGACGGTCCTGGTCATCGCGATCCCCCTCGCCGTGGCGTGCGCCGTGCTCGGCATGACCGTGACCGGCGCCTTCACCGCGTCGCAGCAGCTCGTCTCCGCCGGTGACCTGGTCGAGTACGGTCTGCCGGTCGCCCGCGTGGTGCACGACACGACCGCCGCCCTGACCATCGGCCTGCTCGTCGTCGCCGCGTTCGCGCTGCCCGCGAAGAAGGCCGACCACGGCACGATGTCGAGCGTGCAGCACCGAGCCGCCCGGTGGGGTGCCGCAGCCGGTGCCGTGTGGTTCCTGGCGGCCGTCGTCGGCATCGTGCTGACCGGCGCCAACACCCTGGGCGTCCCGCTCACCAGCCCGGTGTTCGCCCGCAACTTCCTGCTCTTCGCGTTCCAGGTCGAGATCGGCCAGTCACTCGTCGTCTCCGCCGCGGCGATCTTCGTCGCGACGCTCGTCGCCGCGTTCGCCACCCGGGTCACCACGCTCGCGGTCGCCACCGTCGCCGCGCTCTTCGCGCTGCTGCCCCTCGCACTCTCCGGGCACGCCGCGGGCGCCCTCGAGCACGCGAACGCGGTGAACTCGCTCGCCGTGCACCTGGTCGCCGTGTGCGTCTGGGCGGGCGGTCTCGTCGCCGTGCTGCTGCTCCGCACCCGGACGAAGGGTGCCACCGGCCGGGTCGTCGCCCGCTACTCGACGCTCGCGGGCTGGGCCTTCGCCGCGGTGGCCTTCTCGGGCATCGTCAACGCCTCACTCCGCCTGACCGGCCCCGCCGACCTCGTCACGACGACGTACGGCTGGCTCATCACGGTCAAGGCCGTCATCCTCGTGCTGCTCGGGCTCGCCGGGGTCGCCCAGCGCCGGAAGCTCGTGCCGGGTCTCCTCCGCGCGCCGCTCGACCGGAAGCTCTTCGTGCGGTTCGCCCTGGCCGAGGTCGTCTTCATGGCCGTCGCGATCGGCGTCTCGGTCGCCGTGTCCCGCTCGCAGCCGCCGATCCCGCAGACGCCGGAGACCGGGCAGGACACCCGCTCCGGCCTGCTCGGGTACACGTACCCGCCGGCGCAGACCGTGCAGACCTACCTGACCCAGTGGCACATCGACTGGGTGTACCTGGCGATCGCCGTCGTCGGTGCCGGCTGGTACCTCCTGTCGGTGCGGAAGCTCAAGCAGCGCGGGGACTCGTGGCCGGTCGGCCGGACCATCGCGTGGCTGCTCGGCTGCGCGCTGTTCATCTGGACCACCTCGGCCGGGCCGGCGGTCTACGGCATGGTGCACTTCTCGTCGCACATGCTCCAGCACATGCTGCTCATGATGTTCGTGCCGCTGCCGCTCGTGCTCGGCGGGCCGGTGCTCCTGGCGCTGCGGACCCTGCCGGTGCGGAACGACGGGTCGCGCGGCGCTCGCGAGTGGCTCATGCTCTTCACGCACTCACGGTGGATGCAGTTCCTCGCGCAGCCCGCCGTCGCCGGTGTCATCTTCGCCGGGTCGCTCGTGGTGTTCTACTTCACCCCCGCGTTCCAGTACGCGATGCAGTCGCACGAGTGGCACGTCGTGATGGTCGTGCACTTCGTCTTCAGCGGGTACCTGTTCTTCTGGGTCTTCGTCGGCGTCGACCCGGGTCCGAAGCGCCCGCAGTACCCGATCCTCATCATCGCGCTGCTGGCGACCCTGGCCTTCCACGCCTTCTTCGGCGTCGCCGTGATGACCTCGCAGTCCGTCTTCGCGGCCGACTGGTTCCACGCCCTCGGCCAGACAGACGACCGGGCACTGCTCGCCGACCAGCACACGGGCGGTGGCATCGCCTGGGGCGCGTCCGAGCTGCCGATGGTGTTCGTCGCGCTGCTCGTGGTGCGCAACTGGGTACGGACGGACAAGCGGGACGCCAAGCGCCTCGACCGCAAGGCCGAGCGCGACGGCGACGCGGACCTCAAGGCGTACAACGAGCGGCTCGCCGCCATGAGCAAGCGCGACTGACGCCGATCCCCCGGGCCCCGGGCGGGGTCCGGGCCCTGCGTCGGGTCAGTCGCCGTGGACGATGCAGACGGCGTCGAGCTCCATCGACGCCTCGAGCGCAGCGGTCACACCCGGCTCGCCCTCCGGCCCGAACGGCGTCACCGTGTCCACCCACCACAGCGGCGCGGACAGCGTCGGGGCGTCCGGCAGGATCCGCGCGACCTCGTCGATCGAGTCGACCCGTCGGACACCGAGCACCGTGATCACCGGGTGCGTCGCGTCGCGGCAGACCTGCAGCACCGGACCGTCGTCGAGTGCTCGGACGCCCCACGACTCGTCGTGCAGCAGCAGCGCCTCAGCGACGTCGCGGGTCTCCACCGGTCCACGGCAGAGGAGTGTCACGTCACGCGGCACCCTGACCGCCCGTGCTCCGGCCGGAGGTGGCGTGCGACCCACGGTCGTGACCGTCCAGCGCGCCCTCGTCGTGTGCGGGGTCGAGCGGAGCACCGCCGACGAGCTGCAGGAAGCGGTCCTCGTCGATGCGGTCGAGGAACGACTCGAGCGCCTCCCACCCGTCGTCGAAGCGTACGACCAGCCCACCGCCGCCGAAGCCCGAGGTCGACGTGCGCGGTGGCGGCCACTCGCCGGCACGGTCGAGGAACTCCGCCGCCTCCGGGCCGACGACGACGGCCAGCGGGGTCGGTTCCTCGTGGGCAACGGCACGGACCAGGTGGTCGGCATCCCCGCGGCGCTGCATCACGACGCCGAACACCGGCTCGACCTGGTCGGCGACGCGGTGCACCGCGTCCAGGAGCCGCGACGCGAGTGCCGGGTCGGCACCGTGCTCGGGGATCGTCAGCACCGCGGACATCGTCTCGACGACCACACCGTCGAGCAGGTGCGCGGTCATGGTCGCCGAGAACCCCTCGCCGTGCGCGTACGAGGTCGAGACCTCCGGGGCCTCGTGCTTGGCGTACTGCGTGACGACCCAGCGGTCCCACGGCACCGTGAGCGGCTCACTGGTGCCCCAGTGGGTGGGACAGGTGCCGACGGTCTCGCACAGGGCCTCGATCGCGGTCCCCATGTCGACCGACCGACCGGCGTGGTGGCGCAGGGTCAGGTCGATGCTGATCTGGCGGACCGAGTCCTGCGACGCGAGGTGTCGCGGTGCCGGCGGACCGACGAGTTCCGGCCCGCGGCGGACGAAGTCCTCGATGCCCGCGGCGGCGACGCCGGTGCGACCGTCCCGCATGCTGCCGTCGGGACCGTCCACGGCCCACGCTGCCTGGTGCACGCCCAGCGCGTGCCGCAGGGCGGGGGTGACGGATGCCTCCTGGCCGGTGCGGAGCACGACCGTGCGGCCGGACTCCGACGCACGACGGAGCAGCGAGGCGAGCGACTCCGTCAACCACACGACCGGCGATGCAGAGCGGACCACGATGGCGGGGCCGACCACGTCGTCGATGAGGGGATGCCTGACCATCCGGGTCCTCCTCCGGTAGGGCGTCGGAACCCCCTGGACGGTACACACGCCGACGACACGTGTCCGTCGGCCAGGGCACCTCACAGGGGAGACACGGCGACCGGGCCGGACCGACCGGGAGGCCCGACCCACCACCGCCACGGACCGTGCGGCGCGCGTTCGGCTGGCGTCCAGCGGAGAATCCGCTAGGCTTGTTGCGTCCCGTCCGGCGGGATGCGCGAGTGTAGTTCAATGGTAGAACTCCAGCTTCCCAAGCTGGTAGCGCGGGTTCGATTCCCGTCACTCGCTCCACTGCTCCTCCTGATGCCCGTCGTCAGACTCGCTACGCTGCGTGCATGACGTCCTGGTGGGATCGCACCGATCCGTCGGACGACCCGCGACTGTCGAACCGCATGCCGGACGGGATCGTCGCGTGCTGGTGGAACGTCGTCGGCGGCGCTGCGCTCCTGGTCGGCTTCCCCACGATCGTCCTCACGAGCGGCTCCGACGCCGCCCACGTCGTGTTCGCGCTCTCCGGGTTCCTGATCGCCGTCGTCATGGAGGCGTGCTTCCTCAGGAAGCTCCTGCAACGGCTCGCCGGCCGTCGAGGGCTCCGCGCCGAGCACGCCGAGGAGCAGCGACGCGCACGGGAGGACACCGACGAGCAGGGCTGACGCCTCGGTGAGGTACACGCGGCTCCGAACCCGCCCGGGCAGCGCCTGGTAGACCTCCTTGGACGAACGCGTCAACGGTCGATGCACCGTGTGGGCTCCCGACGGAGCCGGCGGCCCTCGTGCTCCAGTCCCGAGTGGCTCACCCCACCTCCGGCGTCCCGGACCCACACATCACGCACGTCCGCACAACGAAAGGACCACCCATGAGCTTCCTCGGCTTCATCCTCCTCGGCCTCATCGCCGGCGCCATCGCCAAGCTGATCCTCCCCGGTCGGCAGGGCGGCGGCTGGCTCGCCACGCTCGTCCTCGGTGTCATCGGCGCCCTCATCGGCGGCTGGATCGGCGGCGCGGTCTTCAACGTCGGCTACGACGGCTTCTTCAGCATCCAGTCCTGGATCATCGCGATCCTCGGCGCACTCGTCGTGCTGGTGATCTGGGGCCTCATCACGGGCCGCCGCGGGAGCCGCGCGTAGTCCGCGAGCTCCACGACGACGGGAGGCGCGGTGCCGGACGGCACCGCGCCTCCCGTCGTTCCACCCCCGTCAGCACGACCCGGAAGACCCCGCCATGCACCTGCGCCGTTCCCCCGCGCCGACCAGCGTCCGCCCGAGCACCTGGACCGACCCGTACGGCCGACTCGCGGTGCGCTGCCTGCAGACCGTGGTGATCGTCGTGGTCCTCGGCGGGATCGTCACCGCTGCGACCACGCTGAGCCTCGTCACGATCCCGGTGCTGCTCGCGCTCATCATCGCGTCGGCCCTGCACCCGCTGGTCGGCTGGCTCCGTCGGCACGGAGTCCCGTCGGTGCTCGCCACGACGATCGCGTTCGTGGCCGTCCTCGCGGTGCTCGCCGGGGTCCTGTGGCTCCTCGTCGCCGCCGTCGCGAACCAGTGGTCCTCGCTGCAGGACTCGGCGGTCGACGGGCTCCAGCAGGTGCAGGACCTGCTCCACGAGCTGCCCGTGCGCATCACCGACGGGCAGATCGAGGACGCCGTGGACGGTGTCGTCGACTTCGTGACGAGTGCCCGGTTCGGGGCGGGGGCCATCGCCGGCATCTCGGCGGTGACGAACGTCGTCACCGGGGCCGTACTGATGGCGGTCATCCTGTTCTTCTTCCTCAAGGACGGCCCCGCGCTGTGGGAGTTCCTGCTCCGCCCGTTCACCGGCGAGCAGTACGACCGAGCGCGCCGCATCGGGGACCGCGTGGTGACGACCCTCGGCGGGTACGTGCGCGGGACGGCCGCCGTCGCCGCCTTCGACGCGGTCGCGATCGGCACCGGGCTCGCCGTGCTCGGCGTCCCGCTGACGATCCCGCTCGCGGTGGTGGCGTTCGTGACCTCGTTCATCCCGATGATCGGCGCACCGATCGCCGGCACCCTCGCGGCGCTCGTGACCCTCGTCGCACTCGGGCCGGTGAAGGCGGTCATCGTCGTCGCGATCGTCGTGCTCGTCAACCAGATCGAGGGCAACTTCCTGCAGCCCGTGCTCATGGGCAGGACGCTGCGGCTGCACGGGCTCGTCATCCTGGTCGGCCTGACCGCGGGCACCGTGCTCGGCGGCGTGACCGGCGCGCTGCTCGCGGTGCCGCTCATCGCCGCCGGGTGGGGCGTCGTGCAGGTGTGGAACGGCGAGGACGCTCCCGCGACGCCCTGGCGGCAGAAGCGGCGCGAGACGGTACCGGTCGGCTGAGCGCCGGGCGGTCACCATGCCGCACTACGCTGCCCTGATGGACGGGACACAGCCGGACGAGACCCGGTTCGACGGGCACGTGGTGATCGGCGGCGGCGTGGTCGGCGCCGCCGCGGCCTGGGCCCTGACCGCCCGCGGCGAGCGCGTCCTGCTCGTCGAGCAGCACGGTCGCGGACACCTCGAGGGCTCGTCGCACGGCACGACCCGGATCTTCCGGCAGGGCTACAGCGACCCGGAGTACGTCGCGCTGACGACCCGCGCGCTCGCGCTCTGGGACGCCCTCGAGTCGACGACCGGCACGACGTTGCTCGACCGGACGGGCGCGGTCGACCACGGCCGGCCCGAGGTGGTCGACGCCATCGCCGCGGCGCTGGCGGACGCCGGGATCCCCCACGAGACCCTGACCCCGGAGGCCGCCGCGGACCGCTGGCCCGGCATCGCGTTCGAGGGGCACGTCCTGACCCACGCGACGGCCGGACGCATCCGGTCGGCCGACACGATCGAGCTCCTGCTGACGCTGGCGGAGCGGACGGGCCTCGCCGAGCTCCGGTTCGGCACCCGGGTGGCGGCGGTCGCGGACCACGGGGACGCGGTCACCGTGACGCTCGACGACGGCACGGCGCTCCGCACGGCGAGCGTGGTGGCCGCGGTGGGGTCCTGGGCGCCCACGCTGGTGGGTGACGTGCTCGCCGCACGCGGGGCGCGCCTCCCGGCCGTCCGCGTCACCCAGGAGCAGCCCGCCCACTTCCCGACCCACCTGCCGGACGAGGCCTGGCCGTCGTTCGTGCACTGGGCCGACGGCGACGACGTGTACGGGTTGCTGACCCCGGGCGAGGGCGTCAAGGTCGGGTTCCACGGCACCGGCCCGGTCGTCGACCCCGACGCCCGCGACAAGCGCCCCGTGCCCGAGGAGGCAGCGCGGCTGCAGGCCTACGTCGCCCGGTACGTCCCCGGCGTCGACGCCACACGCCCGACGTTCATCAGCTGCCTGTACGACACCACGCCGGACGAGGACTTCGTCATCGACCGGCGCGGACCGCTCACCGTCGCGACCGGGTTCTCGGGCCACGGGTTCAAGTTCGCGCCGCTGCTCGGGGAGCTCCTCGCCGACCTGGCGACCGGTGGCGAGCCGATCCCCCGCTTCGCCCTCTGACCGCCCGCCGCCCCGCTACGGTGGTCCGGTGCGCGTCGTCATCGCTCCCGACTCCCTGAAGGGCACCGCTACGGCGGCCGACACCGCGCGGGCGGTCCGGGCCGGGTGGCTCGACGAACGGCCGGAGGACGACGTCGTCACCGTGCCGATGGCCGACGGCGGCGAGGGCACGCTCGACGCGTTCGCCGCGGCGTACCCGGCGGCCGAACACGTGCCCGTGACGGTGACCGGGCCGGCCGGCACCCCCGTCGACACCCACTGGCTGCGCCTGCCCGACGGCCGGGCCGTGGTGGAGCTCGCGGCGACGAGCGGGCTGCCGCTCCTGGGCGGGGCACTGCTCCCGGAGACCGCGACGAGCCGAGGGTTCGGCGAGGCGATCGCGGCGGCGCTCGACGCGGGCGCGACCGGGCTCGTGCTGGGCATCGGGGGCAGCGCCTCCACCGACGGCGGACGCCCGGTGCTCGAGGCGCTCGGGCTCGCCGTCGGTGCTTCCGGCGCGGTCGACCGGTCGGGGCTCCGGCCCCTGCCCGCCGGTGGGGTGGTCGTCCTGTCCGACGTCACGTCACCGCTGCTCGGGCCGGCCGGTGCGGTGGCCGTGTTCGGACCGCAGAAGGGCATCACGCCGGACGCTGCCCCGGCGTCCGAGGAGCGGCTCGCCGCCTGGGCACGCAGCCTGCCCGAGGTCGACCCCGCGACGCCCGGTGCCGGTGCCGCGGGCGGTGTCGGCTTCGGGCTGCTCGCCTGGGGCGCGGCCCTCGCACCGGGAGCGCTCGCGGTCGCGGACGTGCTCGGACTCCCGTCGCTGCTCGACGGCGCCGACGTCGTGGTCACCGGCGAGGGACGCTTCGACGAGCAGAGCGCTGCGGGCAAGGTGCCGACGGTCGTCCGGGCGCTCGCGACGGAGCACGCGCCGGGGGCCCGGGTGGTGCTGGTCGCGGGCGAGATCGAGGCGCGGCTGGACGACTTCGCGGCGGCGGCCTCGCTCGTGGTGCTCGCGACGCAGACGACCGGTGAGCCGGACGACGCCCTGCGTGACCCGCTGCGCTTCGCGACGATCGCCGGGCAGCGGTTGGCGCGGCTCGTCGGCTGAGCGCCCGGGGCGTGGCCGACACGCCCGCCCGGGCGCACGAGGGGTACCCCGACGCAACCTCCCTGCCCCCGGGGCGCGGGACCACACTGGGGAGCGGGTCGCACCCGACCCGAGAAGCACCCCCACGAGGAGACCAATGCGCACCGTCAACGCGTACGCGGCACCGTCGGCCACCGAGCCGCTCGTCAAGACCACCATCACCCGTCGTGACGTCGGCCCCGACGACGTCATGATCGACATCGCCTACGCCGGGATCTGCCACTCGGACATCCACACCGTCCGCGGCGAGTGGGGTCCGATCCAGTACCCGCAGGTCGTCGGCCACGAGATCGTCGGCCACGTCACCGAGGTCGGCGCGAACGTCACGAAGCACCAGGTCGGTGACCGGGTCGGCGTCGGCTGCATGGTGAACTCCTGCGGCGAGTGCGAGCAGTGCCGTGCCGGCCAGGAGCAGTACTGCCTCGAGGGCAACATCGGCACCTACGCCAGCGTCGACCCCGCCGACGGCTCGATCACGCAGGGCGGCTACTCGCAGGCCGTCGTCGTGAACGAGGACTTCGTCCTGAAGGTGCCGGAGTCGCTCGACATCGAGAAGGTCGCGCCGCTGCTCTGCGCCGGCATCACCACCTACTCGCCGCTGCACCACTGGAAGGTCGGCCCCGGCTCGAAGGTCGCGGTCGTCGGCATGGGCGGCCTCGGCCACATGGCCGTCAAGATCGCCGTCGCCCTGGGCGCCGAGGTCACCGTCCTGTCGCAGACCACGTCGAAGGAGGCCGACTCGCTCCGCTACGGCGCGAAGGCCCACCACGCGACGAAGGACCCGGCCACGTTCGAGCAGCTCGCGCAGTCGTTCGAGCTCATCATCAACACCGTCTCGGCCAAGCTCGACATGAAGGCGTACCTCGGGCTGCTCAAGGTCGACGGCACGCTCGTCAACGTCGGCGCCCCGTCCGAGCCGCTCGAGGTCCCGGCGTTCGCGCTCATCCCGCGCCGCCTGAGCTGGGCCGGTTCGGCCATCGGCGGCATCGCCGAGACCCAGGAGATGCTCGACTTCTGTGCCGAGCACGACATCCTGCCGGAGACCGAGCTCATCAGCGCCGACCAGGTCAACGAGGCGTACGAGCGCGTGCTGTCCTCGGACGTCCGCTACCGCTTCGTGATCGACGCGGCCACGCTGGCCTGACGACGGGTCCACGGACGGGAGGGGCGGGGGGGGGCCGGCCCCCCCCCCCCCCCCCCCCCCCCCCGGGGGGCCCCCCCCCCGCCCCCCCCCCCCCCCGCCCCCCGCGCCGCCACCCCCCCCACCAACAGACCCACCCCCCGCTACCCCACCGGCGGAC
>NZ_JAURUY010000009.1:0-121365 GCF_030803485.1 Curtobacterium sp. 260
TACGTGGGGGGCACGGTCGCGGACGCGCCCGGGCGGCGCTGACCCCACCGGCCGCCGGCGGGGCGGCGGGGTGCCCGCTGGCCCCGCGCCTCCCGTCCGTCTGTCGGTCCTGGTCGAGACTCGGCCAGGCGGACACGTTCGGGGCGGTGGGACCGCGAACGTGTCCGTGGAGCCGAGACTCGGGTCAGCGGCCGACCTGCGCCGCGCCGCTACCAGCTCACGGGGAGCGGCTTGCCCTCCTCGTAGCCGGCGGCCGACTGGATGCCGACGAGCGCCCGCTCGGCGAACTCGGTCAACGAGGACGCGCCCGCGTACGTCGCCGAGCTGCGGATGCCGGTGGTGATCATGTCGAGCAGGTCCTCGACGCTCGGCCGCTCCGGGTCGAGGTAGATCGTCGACGACGAGATGCCCTCGGCGAAGAGCGCCTTGCGGGCCCGCTCGTACGGGTCGAGGCGCTCGAAGCGCTCCCGCACGGCCTTCGCCGACGCCATGCCCCAGCTCTCCTTGTAGGCCTTGCCCGCGGCGTCGCGACGGAGCACGCCCGGCGCCTCGAGCGTGCCGGCGAACCACGAACCGATCATGACGGCGGAGGCTCCGGCGGCCAGCGCGAGTGCCACGTCGCGCGGGTAGCGGACGCCGCCGTCGGCCCAGACGTGTGCGCCGAGCGACCGGGCGGCCGCGGCGGTCTCGAGCACGGCGGAGAACTGCGGGCGGCCGACGGCCGTCATCATGCGCGTGGTGCACATCGCGCCCGGTCCGACGCCGACCTTGATGATCGTCGCACCGGCGTCGACGAGGTGCGCGACGGCGTCGGCGGTGACGACGTTGCCGGCGACGATCGGCAGGCCGAGACCCAGCGCCGAGACCGTGCGGAGCGCGCGGAGCATGCCCTCCTGGTGGCCGTGCGCGGTGTCGAGCACGAGCACGTCGACCCCGGCGGCGGCCAGGGCCTTCGCCTTCGCGGCGACGTCGCCGTTGATGCCGACCGCGGCGGCGACCCGCAGGCGACCGTCCCCGTCGACGGCGGGCGTGTAGATGTCGGAGCGGATCGCGCTGGTCTGGCTCGTGGTGCCGACGACCCTGCCGTGCCGGACCACGGGCGCGAAGTCGACCTCGGCGGCGGAGAGCACGTCGTACACGTGCCGCGGGGTACCGGCGTCGTCGGCGTCGATGGCCGTCGAGGGTCCGTGCAGCAGGTCACCGATCGTCGCGTCCGCACCCGCGGTGCCGAGCCGGGCGGCGGGCACGCAGCCGAGGTACTCCCCCGCGCCGTCGCGGACCACGACCCCGCGACCTGCCACCGGCAGCAGCTGCTCGAGCGCCTCGGCGACGGTGGTGTCGGCGCGCATGTCGTAGGCGGTGTCGAAGTCGACCGGCTGCTCCTTGACCCAGCGGATCGCGGCGTCGAGGTCCTGCAGGTGCATGTCCTGCGGCAGCACACCGAGCCCACCGCGGCGGGCGAGGGTCGCGGCGAGCCGCGGGCCGGTCACCGAGTTCATGTTCGCGCTGACGATCGGGATCGTGGCGCCCGTGCCGTCGTTCGTGGCGAGGTCCACGTCGAAGCGGCTCGTCACCCCGGACCGACTCGGCACGAGGAAGACGTCGGAGTAGGTCAGGTCGTGCGTCGGCCGCGTCTCGTAGAACCTCATGGGGGCCACTGTACGGCTCCGCAGCCGCGCGGACGCGCGTGCGGGAGGTCTCCCCGGCGCACCGTCGACGCCGGAGCGGGACCCCTGCTGCGCGACACCCGTCGTCGGGTCCACCGGTCCGGTGGGCGGCCCCCGTCCCGACACGCGCGAGCACGGCCGGGAGGCGCGGCGCGCGTCCGACGGTCACCGAACGGTCGGCGCGGAACGGCTAGGCTGGCGGCCAGTGCGGAGCAGGGTTGCCCCGCACGACACACACGAGCATCTATCGACGGAGAGTGGGCGATCGGCTGTGTCGAGCCATCTGACGGGTACGGACGAGACCGCGGGCGAATTCGGGGCGAACGAGTGGCTGGTCGACGAGCTCTACGAGCAGTTCGTCGCCGACAAGGAGTCCGTCGACAAGTCGTGGTGGCCCGTGCTCGAGAGCTACCACCGCTCGCAGACCGGGGGCGACTCCGCCGCCGGCTCGGCGCCCAGCGCACCCGCCCCCGCGCAGTCCTCGTCGCAGTCGACCACGCAGCAGCCCGCCACGGGTGACGCCCCGGGCGAGGCGAAGCCCGCCGGTCCGATCCAGGCGAAGACGACCTCGCGCCAGCCCACCCCGCAGCCGATCCCGGCCGAGGCCAACGACGAGGCCGACGACCACGAGGAGACCCACGAGGACGTGGCGACCCCGCTCCGGGGCATGGCGAAGACGCTGGCCTCGAACATGGACGCCTCGCTCACGGTCCCGACCGCGACCAGCGTCCGGACGATCCCGGCGAAGCTGATGATCGACAACCGCATCGTCGTCAACAACCACCTGCGCCGGGCCCGGGGCGGCAAGATCTCCTTCACCCACCTGATCGGGTGGGCGATGGTGCAGGCGCTCAAGGACTTCCCGAGCCAGAACGTGTTCTACGAGGAGCGCGACGGCAAGCCCTTCGTGGTGGAGCCCGCGCACGTGAACCTCGGCATCGCGATCGACGTCCCGAAGAAGGACGGCACCCGCTCGCTCCTCGTCCCGAGCATCAAGCGCGCCGAGACCCTCACCTTCGGCCAGTTCCTCGCCGCGTACGAGGACCTCGTCAAGCGCGCCCGCGACAACAAGCTCACGCCGGCCGACTTCCAGGGCACGACGATCTCGCTCACCAACCCGGGCGGCATCGGCACCGTGCACTCGGTCCCGCGCCTGACGAAGGGCCAGGGCTCGATCATCGGCGCCGGTGCGCTCGAGTACCCGGCGCAGTTCCAGGGCTCCGCGACGAAGACCCTGGTCGAGCTCGGCGTCGGCAAGACGATCACGCTGACGAGCACCTACGACCACCGGGTCATCCAGGGCGCCGGCTCGGGCGAGTACCTCAAGAAGGTGCACGAGCGACTCATCGGCGAGCACGGGTTCTACGAAGGCATCTTCTCGGCGCTGCGCATCCCCTACAAGCCCATCCAGTGGGCGAACGACATCAACGTCGACCTGGCCCACCGCGTCAACAAGACGTCGCGCGTGCAGGAGCTCATCAACAGCTTCCGCGTACGCGGGCACCTGATGGCCGACATCGACCCGCTCGAGTACCGGCAGCGCACCCACCCCGACCTCGAGCTCGAGAACCACGGGCTGACGTTCTGGGACCTCGACCGCGAGTTCGTCACGGGCGGCCTCGCCGGCACCACGACGGCACCCCTGCGCGACGTGCTCGGCATCCTGCGCGACGCCTACTGCCGCACCGTCGGCGTCGAGTACATGCACATCCAGGACCCGGAACAGCGCCGCTGGGTGCAGGGCCACATCGAGGTGCCGTACTCGAAGCCGTCGAAGGACGAGCAGCTCCGCGTCCTCGGCAAGCTCAACGAGGCCGAGGCGTTCGAGACCTTCCTGCAGACGAAGTACGTCGGCCAGAAGCGCTTCTCGCTCGAGGGCGGCGAGTCGACCATCGCGTTCCTCGACACCCTCATCCAGCACGCGGCGGGCGCCGGCCTCGACGAGGTCGCCATCGGCATGGCCCACCGCGGCCGCCTCAACGTGCTGACGAACATCGCCGGCAAGACCTACGGGCAGATCTTCCGCGAGTTCGAGGGGTCGTCGCTCCCGGGTTCCGTGTCCGGTCAGGGCTCCGGTGACGTGAAGTACCACGTCGGCACCGAGGGCGTCTTCCGCGCGTCGGACGGCTCGAGCATCCCCGTCACGATCGCCGCGAACCCGTCACACCTCGAGGCCGTCGACGGCGTGCTCGAGGGCATCGTGCGCGCCAAGCAGGACCGCACCCCGCCCGGCACCTTCGGCGTGCTGCCGGTGCTCGTGCACGGCGACGCGGCCATGGCCGGCCAGGGCGTCGTCGTCGAGACCCTGCAGATGTCGCAGCTCCGCGGCTACCGCACGGGTGGCACGGTGCACCTCGTCATCAACAACCAGGTCGGGTTCACCACGCCCCCGGAGTCCGCGCGCAGCTCGGTGTACTCCACCGACGTGGCGAAGACGATCCAGGCGCCGATCTTCCACGTCAACGGGGACGACCCCGAGGCCGTGGCCCGCGTCGCCGAGCTCGCCTTCGCGTACCGCGAGGAGTTCCACCGCGACGTCGTGATCGACCTCGTCTGCTACCGCCGCCGCGGCCACAACGAGGGCGACGACCCCTCGATGACCCAGCCGCTCATGTACAACCTCATCGAGGCGAAGCGCTCCGTCCGCACCCTGTACACCGAGGCCCTCGTCGGTCGCGGCGACATCACGCAGGAGGAGTACGACGAGGCGCACCGCGACTTCCAGGACCGCCTCGAGCGCGCCTTCGCCGAGACCCACGAGGCGCAGACCGGCACGATGCCCGTCATCACGACGGACGACGACGGCGCCGTGGACGGTCTCGAGCGTCCGACGGCCCAGCGTGACGACGCCGAGGTCGAGGTGCACGAGACGGCGATCTCCGAGGAACTCGTCCGGGCCATCGGCGACGCGCACAGCAACCCGCCCGCCGGCTTCTCGATCCACCCGAAGCTGCAGCAGCTCCTCACGAAGCGCACCGAGATGACCCGCTCCGGCGGCATCGACTGGGCGATGGCGGAACTCATGGCGATCGGGTCGGTGCTGGTCGAGGGCAAGCCCGTCCGGCTCGCCGGCCAGGACGCCCGACGCGGCACCTTCGTGCAGCGCCAGGCGGTCTTCCACGACCGGGTGAACGGGCAGGAGTGGCTGCCGCTCGCCAACGTCGCCGAGGACCAGGCCCGCCTGTACATCTACGACTCGCTGCTCAGCGAGTACGCGGCGATGGCGTTCGAGTACGGCTACTCGGTCGAACGTCCCGAGGCCCTCGTGCTGTGGGAGGCGCAGTTCGGCGACTTCGCGAACGGCGCGCAGACCGTCATCGACGAGTTCATCTCGTCCGCCGAGCAGAAGTGGGGACAGCGCTCCGGTCTGGTGCTCCTGCTCCCGCACGGCTACGAGGGTCAGGGGCCGGACCACTCCTCGGCGCGCATCGAGCGGTACCTGCAGCTCTGCGCCGAGGACAACATGATCGTCGCGCGTCCCTCGACGCCGGCGTCGTGGTTCCACCTGCTCCGTCGCCAGGCGTGGGAGCGCCCGCAGAAGCCGCTCGTCGTCTTCACGCCGAAGGCCATGCTCCGCCTCCGCCAGGCGACGAGCCCGGTCGAGGCCTTCACGAACGGCTCCTTCCACGAGGTGCTCGACGACGACCGCGTGACCGACAAGGCCACGGTGCGCCGCGTCGTGCTGCACTCGGGCAAGGTGCACCACGACCTCCGCGCCGAGCTCGACAAGTCCGGCGCGACCGACGTCGCCCTCGTCCGGTTGGAGCAGCTGGCGCCGCTCCCCCTCGACGAGCTGCTCAGGGTGCTCGCGGGCTACCCGCAGGCCGAGGTCGTCTGGGCCCAGGAGGAGCCGGAGAACCAGGGCGCCTGGCCGTTCGTGTGCATGAACCTGTCGCCGCACCTCGACGGCCGTCCGCTCTCCGTGGCCTCGCGCCCGGCGAGTGCCGCACCGGCGACGGGGTCGTCGAAGCGCTCCGCGGGTGAGGCCGCCGACGTCGTCCGGAAGGCGCTCGGCTGATCCGACCCGCCCCCTGACGAACGATGCGCCCCGTGGAGACGGGGCGCATCGTCCGTCAGGGGCGCATCTCCTGGGCACGCAGCGGTAGCAGCAGAGGCAGCGGCAGCACGCGACACGCAGCAGGGGCAGCACGCAGCAGCACCGGACCGTAGCGTCCGGCGCTGCCCGACGCTACTTGAGCTTCGTGTAGCGGACCCCGGCCTCGTGGTACCCGCGCTTCTGGTAGAACCGGTGCGCACTGTCCGTCGCGGCGGCGGACACGGCGCTCAGCCGGTGCGCTCCCTGCTCACCCGCCCACGTCTCGAACGTGTCGATGAGCGCGGAACCGGTCCCGAGCCTCCGGGCCGACGGGTCGACCACCAGCAGCAGGAGCTGCGCGGTGGGCTCGTCGCTCGCGTACGACCACGTGACCTGCGCACCCGCCACGGCGACCGCTCGGCCGTCGTCGCCACGGACCAGCCACGTGCGGTGCCCGGCCTCGGGCACGAGCCGTTCCAGCCGTGCGCGCATCGCGGACTCGTCGACGACGTGCCCGAGCAGACGGACGAGGGCGGTGACGTCGGCGACGTCCGTGTCGGACCAGGTGGTGATCGACTCGGCGGTGAGGGTCATGGGGCGACCCTACCCAGCGCCGGCGACGTGTGACGACCGCGGACGGTCGCGCCTAGTGCGTCGCCTGCTCCACGCGGATGCGCGCGAGGATCTCGGTCCGGAGCTGGTCCGGCGCGGTCTCGGCGCAGGCGCGCTTCACCGTCTCCATGAGGACGACACCCACGCGGTGCTCGCTCGTGCAGTCCTCGCAGGACTCCATGTGCTCGCGGATGTCCGCGGCATCCTCGCGGCAGAGCTCGTCGTGCAGGAACTCCTCGAGCTCGGCCTTGGCCTTCGAGCAGTCGCAGCCGCTCATCGTGCGTCCTTCCCGTCGGTGCGACCAGCGGCCGCAGTCGTCTTCCGGCCCCGCCCGCGCATCGTCGCCGTCGACGCTGCGTCCGGGACGATGCCGGTCTCGCGTGCGTGGTCCGCCAGGAGCCCGCGGAGGAGCCGGCGTCCACGGTGGAGACGGCTCATGACCGTCCCCACGGGGGTCTTCATGATGTCGGCGATCTCCTGGTAGGAGAAGCCCTCGACGTCCGCGAAGTACACGGCCATCCGGAAGTCCTCGGGGATCGACTGGAGCGCGTCCTTCACGGCGGAGGACGGCAGGTGGTCGATCGCGTCGGCCTCGGCGGAGCGCGCCGAGACGGACTGCGTGACGCTCTCGGCGCCGCCGAGCTGCCAGTCCTCGAGCTCGTCGATCGTGCCCTGGTACGGGTTCCGCTGGTTCTTGCGGTACGTGTTGATGAACGTGTTCGTGAGGATCCGGTAGAGCCAGGCCTTGAGGTTCGTGCCCTGACGGAACTGCCGGAACGCCGCGTACGCCTTGACGAAGGTCTCCTGCACCAGGTCCGACGCGTCGGCCGGGTTGCGGGTCATCCGCATCGCGGCGCCGTACAGCTGGTCCATGAACGGGAGCGCCTGGTCCTCGAACAGGGAGCGCAGCTCGGCCTCGGACACGGTCTTCTCGTCCGCCGGTTCGGCCTCGGGCTCGAGGGCGTCCGCTTCCTCGGACACCGCGTCGAGCTGCGCCTCGGTCTCCTCGACCAGGTCGTGCGGTGCTGCCTGCGGTTCGTCGGTCGTCATCACGGACGAGTCTAGGCCGAGCCCGCCGAGCGAGCCGTCGATCGTCGTCCGCACGGTCGGCAGTGCCGTCCGTGACCGTTCGAGTGTCGCTGTCGCCAATGGTCCTCCCGCGGTGTTCAGTACCCTGGTGAACCGATGGCCCAGTCGACGCATTCCCAGCAGCCCGATCCCTGGATCGCACCCCTCGCCCGCGGACCCCTGCGCGGCGACGTCGCCCTGCCCGGGTCGAAGTCGCTGACGAACCGGGAGCTGGTCCTCGCGGCGCTGGCCGACGGCCCCTCGACCATCCGGCTCCCCCTGCACTCGCGCGACTCCGCCCTGATGGTCGCCGCGCTCCGGCAGCTCGGCGTCGGGATCGACGAGGTCGTCCCCGCGGACAGCACGGCTCCGAACCCGTACGGGCCGGACCTCCGGATCACACCCGCGCCGATGCACGGCGACGTCGCCGTCGACTGCGGGCTGGCCGGCACCGTGATGCGCTTCCTGCCGCCGCTCGCCGCGCTGGCGACCGGCCCCGTGACGGTCGACGGCGACCCGTACGCGCGGAGGCGACCGATGGGCGCGATCATCCGCGCCCTCGCCGACCTCGGGGTCGACGTGACGGACGACGGCGACGGCGCGATGCCGTTCTCGTTCACCGGCACCGGATCGGTCCGCGGGGGCCGTCTCGAGATCGACGCGTCGGCGTCGTCGCAGTTCGTGTCCGGGCTGCTGCTGTCGGCGCCCCGCTTCGACGAGGGCCTGCACCTCACCCACGTCGGCGAGCGGCTGCCGAGCCTGCCGCACATCGACATGACCGTCGCGGCGCTCCGCGCTCGCGGTGTCCGCGTGGACCAGCCGACCGTCGGCGAGTGGGTGGTGCACCCGGGCCCGATCGCGGCGCGCGACGTCGTCATCGAGCCCGACCTGTCGAACGCCGCGCCGTTCGCGGCGGCTGCGCTCGTCGCGGGCGGCACCGTCCGGATCCGCACCTGGCCGACCGACACCACGCAGGTCGGTGCCGACCTCGAGACGCTCCTGCCCCTGTGGGGCGCGACCGTCACGCGGGACGGCGACGACCTCGTCTTCGACGGCGGCGTCGGGGTGGCGGGTGGAGCCTCCCTGCCGGGTGTGACGCTCGACCTGTCCCGCGGCGGCGAACTCGCACCGGCGCTCGTCGCGCTGTCGGCCCTGGCCGACGGGCCGAGCGAGATCACCGGGATCGGCCACCTGCGTGGCCACGAGACGGACCGCCTCGCCGCCCTCGCGGCGGACGTGAACCGGTCGGGAGGCTCGGTGCAGGAACTCGACGACGGCCTGCGGATCACGCCCGCCCGCCTCCACGGCGGTGGCTGGGCCGCGTACGACGACCACCGGATGGCGACCGCGGGCGCCCTCGTCGGTCTCGTCGTCGACGGCGTCGCCGTCGACGACGTCGGCTGCACGGCGAAGACGCTGCCGCAGTTCCCCGAGCTCTGGGCGGACCTGGTGGCGACCGGTGCGGACCAGGCTGCGGGCCACCGGGACGGGAGCGTGACGCCGTGAGCTGGTGGGACGACGTCGACGGGGACGACACCGACGAGGACGAGCCGTACGGACAGTACGAGTCGAGGGTGCGGATCCGGCCGAACCCGAAGGGCAACCGGCCCCGCACGAAGACCCGTCCGAACTACGACGACGCCCCGACCGGCTGGGTGACGAACGTCGACCGCGGGCGCTTCGGCGTGCTGGTGTCGGCCGGCCAGGACGACGAGCGGGTGATCACGGCGACGAAGGCCCGGGAGCTCGGCAAGAAGTCGGTCGTGACCGGCGACCACGTGTCGCTCGCCGGGGACGTCTCGGGCGACGCCGGTTCGCTCGCGCGGATCGTCAAGGTCGCCGAGCGGTCGACCCTGCTCCGACGGAGCGCGGACGACAGCGACGAGGTCGAGCGCGTGATCGTCGCGAACGCCGACCAGATGCTGATCGTCGTCGCGGCGGCGGACCCCGAGCCGCGCCCGCGACTCATCGACCGGTACCTCGTCGCGGCGTTCGACGCCGGCCTGGACCCGGTGCTCTGCATCACGAAGACCGACCTGGCCGACCCGGCACCGTTCCTGGCGCACTTCGCCTGCCTGGACCTCCGGATCGTCACGAGCCGGTCGGACGACGTGCCGTTCGACGCCCTGCACGAGGTGCTCGACGACACGGTGACCGTCACCGTCGGGCACTCCGGCGTCGGCAAGTCGACGCTCGTGAACGCCATCACCGGCTCGACCCGCGCGACCGGCGTGGTCAACGCGGTCACCGGTCGCGGGCGGCACACCTCGTCGTCCTCGATCGCGCTGCGCGTCCGTGACGGTGGGTGGATCATCGACACCCCCGGCGTCCGGTCGTTCGGGCTCGGGCACGTGCAGCCCGAGAACGTCTTCCGGGCCTTCGCGGCGCACGCCGTCCCGGTGCGCGAGCCCGCCGACGGCATCCCGCTCGCGCAGGCGCACGACTGGGAGATCGTCGACCGCGTGCACGACGGGGAGCTCGGGGCGACCGGCGTCGAGCGGCTCGACTCCTTCCGCGCCCTGCTCACCGGCATGGGTGCGGACGACCCCGGCGCGGACTGACCCGAGGCGGGGGTCGTCCCGCGCGTGGGGACTGTCCCGCGCGTGGAGACCGCGCCGCGCGCGGGGACCGTCGCGTGCGTGGGGACCATCGCGTGCGGCGCGGGTGTACCGTTGCCCCTCGTGCCCGAAGTTGCAGAGAACAACACAGCTAGACCCGAACCGGCCCACCACGGTGACCACGCGGCGGAGCACCCGTCGCGAGCCGACCGCCCCACGGCGGCGGTCGCGGCGGTCCTGCACCCCGAACACCTCGGACGGTCGCTGCGGTCCTTCGGGTCGCACATCCTCGTGCCGCTGTTCCTGGCGGTCGGGATGAGCCTCGCCTACCTCGGCGCGTTCCACGCTCCGACCCCGCACGAGCTCCCGGTCGGGATCGTCGGCCAGGGCCCGGAGGCCCAGGTGTTCGCCCAGACCGTCACCGACGGCTCCGACGGCCGGCTGGTCGCGCACGTCGTCGACTCGACGGCCGAGGCCGAACGGCAGGTCCGGGACCGCGACCTCGCCGCCGTGTACGCCCCGGGGACGGACGGCGCCGTGCTCTACGTCTCCACGGCCGCGAGCGAGACCACCGCGACCGCAGCTCAGAAGGTCTTCCTGCCGATCGCCTACGAGCAGCACCTGCCGTTCACCGTGCACGACGTCGTTCCCACCGGTGACGAGGACCCGACCGGCCAGGGACTCTTCTTCCTGCTCGTCGGCCTGAGCGTCGGCGGGTACGCCTCGGCGATCGCCGTCGCCGCGGCGGCCGCGAAGCTCCGCGCGCTCTGGACGGTCGTCGTCGGCGCCGTCACCGCCGGGGTCGTCGCCGGCATCGGTGTCCTGGTCGCCGGAGCGCTGTACGGCGTCATCCCGGACCACCGCTGGCAGGTCTTCCTGTTCGCGTGGCTCTACGACGCCGTCATCGTCGCCCTCGGCGTGGGGCTGCACCCGCTGCTCGGGCGGTGGACCACGCCGATCCTGACGATGCTCTTCGTGATGCTCAACTTCACGAGCTCCGGCGGGATCTTCCAGCCGTCGTTCCAGCCCGGCTTCTTCGCGGCGCTCAACACGTTCTGGAGCGGCGCGGCCTGGCTCGGCGCCGCGCAGGACCTCGTGTACTTCCCCGGAGCGTCGCTGACCCGGTCGGTGGTCGTGCTCGTGCTGTGGCTGGTCGTCGCGGTGCTGCTCGGTGTCCTCGTGCACGGGCTCGCCGCACGCCGGACCCGCATCGCCCGCGAGCGCGCGGTGTCGCGCTACGAGGAGGAGCAGGTCGTCGCGGCCTAGGGCGCTAGCCTGACCTCCGTGGACCTCAGCGCCGACCTGGACTTCGCCCGCTCCCTCGCCGACACCGCCGACGCGATCAGCCTCGAGCGGTTCCGCGCCGCCGACCTGCACGTCACGACGAAGGCCGACAGCACGCACGTCACCGACGCCGACCAGGCGGTCGAGCGTGCCCTGCGCGAGCGCCTGGCGGCCGAGCGCCCGGACGACGCGTTCCTCGGCGAGGAGACGACGGCGGACACCGGCGCCGACGCCCTGAGCGAAGGGCACCGGCAGTGGGTGGTCGACCCGATCGACGGCACCGCGAACTACCTGCGGGGCGTGCCGGTCTGGGCGACCCTCATCGCCCTCGCCGTCGACGGCCGCCCGGTGCTCGGCGTCGTCAGCGCCCCGGCGCTCGGCAAGCGCTGGTGGGCCGCGGAGGGGCTCGGCGCACACTCGACCGACGGGCCCCTGCGGGTCTCCGGCGTCACGGCGCTGTCCGAGGCGAGCCTCAGCTACAACAGCATCCAGCAGTGGGACGAGGACGACCGGCTCGACGCCCTCGTCACCCTGTCCCGCAAGGTCTGGCGCACCCGGGCGTACGGCGACATGTGGTCGTACATGCTCGTCGCCGAGGGGGTCCTCGACGTCGCGGGCGAACCCGACCTCAAGCCGTGGGACATCGCGGCCCTCGTGCCGATCGTCGAGGAAGCGGGCGGCCGCTTCACCTCGCTCGACGGCGACCCGGGCCCGTGGCACGGCAGCGCCCTCGCCACGAACGGGCACGTCCACGACGCCGTCGTGGACGTCATCCGGCGTCCGTAGCCCCTGGTCGTCCCGACACGGGCGACACCGGGGCAGGGCGGGTGCTGCGCCGCGGTGTACCCCGCTTGTCCCCTGCGCGCGGCCCGGCCGACGGTGCCGGACCCCCGGACGGGGGCAGAGACCCCCCGGACTGGGGCCAGGCGAGTCGGACACTCTGCTGACGAGCACTTCGGTGGCGTCCGATGGGCGGGTTATCGTGCTCACGGCTGATCGGACGCACCGGGTTCCCTAGACCCGGACCGTGTCGGGTCCGTCGTCCATTTTACTCGTCCGAAAACCCTGACCCGAGGGGTGGTCCAGACGATGACTTCATCGTTCCCAGGCGGAACCGAGTGCACCCTCACTCGTCGTCCGCGTTATCTCACCGACAGCCCTGGTGTGCGCTCCGTCGCCGCCTCGCGTCCGTCCGTCGCCACGGTCCCTGCCCGTGACGCCGACCGGATCCCGTCCGTCGCCGTGGTCTCCCGCCGCGCTGCCGACCGGACGCCCACCGCAGTCTCCGTCCCCGGACCCGGAGGCCGGTGAGTCATGGCACTCACCGGTCGCCGTCTCGAGGTCGACCGGATCGCGACCCTCGCTGTACTCCCTCGTGAGTCCGCGATGGTCGTCGTCGGCGACCCTGGTTCCGGGCGCAGCAGCGTCCTCGACGCGGTCGCTGACCGCGTCTCCCTCCCCGTCGTGCGGGTCGGTGTCAACGGGAGCGAGTCCCGCTGGCCCCTGGCCGGCGTGACCTCCCTGTTCACCGCACTCGACGATCCCCGGGCGACCGCCCACATCGCGCACCTGCTGCAGGCCGGTGGCGCGACGAGCGGGCTCGCCGCCGCGCACGACTTCCTCGAGGCCGTGCAGACCCTGACCCTGCCGCCGACGGTCGTCCTGATCGACGACCTCGACCGGATGGACCGCGAGAGCCAGGAGCTCATCGCGTTCCTGGCGGGTCGGCTCGCCGGCACGGCACTGCGCCTGGTCGCAACGGTCCGGACCGTGCCGTCGGACGGTCCGCTCACGGCCCTCCCCGTGCTGCGGCTCGAACCGCTTGCCGCCGACGTGTCCCTCGCGCTGGCCCGGTCGATGGCGCCGGAGGGCGCGAACGACGGCGTCCTCGCGATCCTCGCCGCTGCGACGGGCGGCAACCCCGGCGCACTCCGCGAGCAGTTCGACATGCTCTCGACCGCCCAGCTGACCGGCACCGAACCGCTCGTGCTGCCGTTGCGCCCGACCGCCACGACCGAGGCCATCGCGGCGCTGACCCTCGACGTGGTCGAGGGTGCCGCCGACACCGACACCGACGACGCGGGACGTGGTCTGGACGTCCTCGCCCGGCTGTCCCTCGTGCCGGTCGCCAGGACGACCGGATGGGACCGCGACGCCGTCGACGACCTCGTCGACGCCGGGCTCGTCGTCGTGCGCGGCCAGACCGTCACGGTCCGCGACCCGCTGCTGCGGTCGGCCCTGTACTGGCGGATGTCCGCACGCACCCGGCGCACGCTGCACCGCGAGCTCGCCGCGGCGAGCGCCGAGGCGGACCCGCGCGCCGCCGCGTGGCACCGGAGCTTCGTCGACGACGTCCCCGACGTGGTCGCGCTGCTCGACGCCGCCGCGGGCTACGTCGCCGACGGGGCACCGCACGCCGCGGTCGCCCTGGCCGAGCGTGCCCTGCACGTCGGCTCGGGCGGTGAGGACGAGCGGACGGCACTGCTCGCCGTCACCGAGGCGCTGTTCGCACAGCGTCAGCTCGGGCTCGCCGCGCGCTACCTCACCGCGATGCGCCCCTTCCGGCGCGGGTCGGACGAGGTCCGGCGCCTGCGGGTCCTGTACTCCGTGCAGTACCTGCGCGGCGAGACCGTGCACGCGGACGAGCTCCTCGTGCCCGTGGACGCGGAGGCACCCGAAGCCCCCGCGACCGCCGGGCTCCTCGCGATGGTCGCGAGCTTCCGGGCGGAGACGTGGGACCTCGAGCAGGCCCGCGACCTGCTCGCCCGGGTCGAGCAGCTCGGTCCGGTGATCACCCCGCACACCGCGGAGATCGCCGGCGCCGTGCAGTGCCTCGTCGCCGCGCTCGACGGTTCGCTGCCCGCCGACACGGAGCTCTACGACGGACTCTCGACGGCGCGGCTGATGGCGATGTCCGACCCGGCACTCCTGCTCGTGGCACACGCGCTGAGCCTCGCCGAGCGGTACCGGAGCGCACGTCGCGTCTTCGCGCTCGTCGTCGCCCGCGGGCAGGACACCGAGGCCGTGTGGGTCGAGGGCGCCCGCTACCTGTCCGCCGAGAACGAGCTGCGATCCGGCAACTTCCGGCAAGCCCTCCGCGCCATCGACGCCTGGGAGGCCGGGAGCGCCCTGTCCGCGCAGCGGCTCCGCGAGCCGTCGCGGGCGGTCGCGGTCGCGTGGCGGCACTTCGCCGAGGGCCGTTCGCTCGAGGCGCTCGAGGTGGTGGACCGGTGCCTGGCGCTCCGCTCGACGGTGCTGCTCTGGGGCACCACGGCCCGGCTGCACGCACTCCGCGGGCGCGTGCTGCTGCTCGACGGTCGTGTCGACGAGGCGGTGACCGCCCTGGAGGCGGCGGACGCCGTCGGCCGGTCGCTGCGCAACCCGACCGTGCTGCGGCACCTCGGCGACCTGGTCGAGGGCTACGTGCGCCTCGGCCGGATCGACGACGCCCGGAACGCGACGGCCCGGCTCGCGGCCGACCACCACGCCAGGCCGTCCCGCTGGGGCGCGCTCGTGCTGGCCCGCAGCCTGGCGCTCGTCGCCGACGACGCCACCCGTGAGACGGCGCGTCGTCGAGCCCTCGAGCTGTTCCAGCCGCACGACTCGCAGTACGAGCGCGCTCGCACCTTCGCCGCCCTGTCGGCGGTGGGCACGGACGCCGAGCGGCCCCGACTCGGCGCCGCCGCCGCGGCCGCGTACGAGGCGGCCGGTCTGCGACGACCGCTGGCGACGCCCGCGCCGACGGCGGCCATGCCGGCCTTCGGCGTGCCGACGTCGCTGCGGTCCGGTCCGGTGCTGTCCGCCCCGGTCCCCGGGTCGCCGCGGAGCGCCCCGGACGCGTCCGTGGTGCTCACCCAGCTGACCGCGGAGGAGCGCGCCGTCGTGCAGAAGGTGACCGAGGGCTACCGCAACCGCGAGATCGCCTCGTCGCTGTTCATGTCCCAGCGCACCGTGGAGCTGCGCCTGACGCAGATCTACCGGAAGGTCGGTGCGCGTTCGCGCTCGCACCTGGTGGCGCTGCTCACCTGATCGCGCGACCCGCGGACGCAGGGCGACCGCTCGACGGACGGGAGGCCCGGTACCAGCTGGTACCGGGCCTCCCGGCCGTCACGCCCGGCGTCGGACCGCGAGCCGGCTTGCGGGAGTCCGCACCGACGACACGTCGGGTCGCACCGCTCGCGCGGTGAACCGCAAGAGCCGCTGCGCGGTGTTGTCCCGGCGGACCCGCCGGGCGAGGCTCGTGGTGCACCGACCGTCGTGCCCTTCCCGGAAGGGCCCGTCCGCGGATCACGACCGTCCGGTACCCGAACCGCCGACCCTCCCGGTCCGCCCCCGCCTGATCCGCGGGTGGACCGGCCGGGCGACGGACCCGGACCCGCGGCAGACCCGGCGGCGGTCGGTGCCGTTCCCCGGCACCGGGCCGGTCCCCCACCCGAACGGACACCGTATGTGCGGCATCATCGCGGCGCGCGTCAGCGACGACGTGACCCCCTTCCTGCTCGACGGTCTCGAACGGCTGGAGTACCGGGGGTACGACTCCGTCGGCGTCGCGGTGCGGACCGCCGCCGGTCGGATCGCCACGGTCCGGTCGGTGTCCCGCGTCGTGGACCTGCGGGCGGACCTCGCTGCACGGGCGGCCGCGGTACCGGCCGAGGACGCCTCGACCGGGCTCGGGATCGGGCACACCCGCTGGGCGACCTGCGGGACGGTGCGCGAGGAGAACGCGCACCCGCACGCCGACTGTTCCGGCCGGATCAGCGTCGTGCACAACGGGACCGTCGAGAACGCGGGACGGGTGCGGGCGACGCTCGAGCAGCAGGGGCACGTGTTCCGGTCCGAGGTCGACTCCGAGGTCATCGGGCACCTGGTCGAGCGTGCACTCCGCGTCGACCCGGACCTCGTGCTCGCGGTGCAGATCGCGACCGCGCAACTGCGGGGGTCCTGGGCGATCGTCGTGCTCGACGCCCGGGACGGCCGCATGGTCGCCGCCGCGAACCGGTCGCCCCTCGTCGTCGCACGCTCGGCACGGGGTGACTTCGTCGCGAGCGACGTCGGCACCATCGCCCGGTGGTGCGAGACCTTCGTGCCGCTCCGGGACGGTGACGTCGTCGAGCTCGGCGAGGCGTGGAGCTGGTCGTCGGAGGGCATCGCCGTGCCCGTGCCCTTCCCCACCCCGTCCCCGTTCGCCACGACCGCGCTCGACGTCGACCTCGGCGACCACCCGGACCACACGGCCAAGGAGATCGCCGAACAGCCCCGGGTCGTCGCCGACCTGCTCGAGCGCGTCCGGCAGCGCACGGCGGACGGCAGCACCTGGACGGGGCTCGGGCTGCCGGCGTTCGAGCGGCTCGCCGTCGTGGCCTGCGGGACGTCGCTGCACGCCGGCCAGGTCATCGCCGGCACCGCGCGCACCCTCGGCGGCGTGCCCACCGACATCGTCGTCGCGAGCGAGGTGGACCACGCCGTCCTCGGTCGCGACACCCTCGTCGTCGCCATCAGCCAGTCCGGGGAGACCGCGGACGTCCTCCGGGCGCTCGACCGCCTCGACGACCGGTACCCGGTCCTGGCGCTGACGGACGACGTGCACTCGTCCCTCGCCCGCCGAGCCGACGCGGTGCTCGCCTGCCACACCGGACCCGAGGTCGGGCTCGCCGCGACGAAGACCTTCACGGCGCAGGTGGTCGTCGGCGTGACCGCGGTCCTGTCGGCACTGGTCGCCTCGGGCCGGCTCGAGCCGACCCGCGCCGCAGCCCTGGTCGACGAGCTCTCCGGACTGCCCGAGCGGATGGCGGCCGCCGCTGCGGTCGCAGCCGAGCGCATCCCGCTCCTGGCCGCGACGGTCCGTGACGCTCCCGGGTTCCTGTTCGTCGGCCGCGGGCCCGGGCTGCCCTACGCAGCCGAGGGTGCGCTGAAGGTGGAGGAGCTCGCCTACCGGTGGGCGCGGTCCTGCCCCGTCGGTGAGCTCAAGCACGGTCCGCTCGCGCTCGTCGACGACGGTACCCCGGTCGTGGTGGTCGACCACGGGGACCCACGCATCGCCTCCGCCGTCGCCGAGGTCCGGGCCCGCGGCGGCCTCGTCGTCACGATCGGCGGTGCGGGCTCCGACGTACCGGCGATCGCCGACCGCGCGGAGGCCACCGACCTGGCCTGGGGACGGTCGCTCGCACCCTGGGGTCCGGTCGAGGCGGTCGTGCCCCTGCAGATGCTGGCGCGTGAACTCGCGCTGCAGCTCGGTTGCGCGGTGGACAAGCCCCGCGCCGCCGCGAGGTCGGTGACGGTCGAGTAGCCAGGCACGTGCAGCGCAACCGGGTGACGGTGTTCCTCGTCGTCCTGACCGGCCTCGCGGTCGTCGCGACGGTCGTCGTGGTGGTGCTCGTCGTCGTGGACGCCGTCCGCTGACCCGACGGCCCGCGCGGTCAGCGTCCTCTTGGTGGGTGCTGCCATCCTGGCGTCTTGACCGCAGCAGCCCCGCCCCTCGTGTTCGTCGCCGTCCTGGTCGGCGCCGTCCTGCCCGTCGTGCCCCTGATCGGCCGGGTCGCCCGGATCGCGGCCACCATCGTGCACGAGGTCGGCCACTGCGTCGTCGTGGTGCCGTTCGGCGGACGCATCGACCGGATCGACCTGCACGCCGACGGCTCCGGCGAGGCCTGGGTCCGACTCGGGCGCGTGCCGGCGGCGATCCGCTGGCTGGTCCGGGTCCTCAACCTCTTCGCCGGGTACAGCGCGCCGCTCTGGGCCGGGGTGCTGCTCGTCTCCGGGGTGCTCCAGGGGTCGCGGTGGCTCCCCGTCGTGGTGCTCGCCGTCGTCGGCCTGGTGGCCCTGGCGTTCGTGCGGAACTGGTTCGGCCTGCTCGTCGTGCTCGGCTTCGACGCGCTCGCGCTGTGGGTGGCGGTCCGGCCGTCGGAGGCCACCGTGCTCGTCGTCGCCGCGGTCGGCACCGCGTTCGTGGTGGACGGTCTGCGGTCCCTCGTGCACGTCGCCCGCTGGCTGCTGACCGGCGCCCGGGTGCAGACCGACTTCCACATCGCCGCCGCCGAGATGCGGGTGCCGGCCGTGCTGTGGTTCGTGCTCTTCGTGGCGGTGAACGGGGTGGCGGTGTGGCTCGCCCGGGAGCCGCTCCTCGCCACGGGGGACACCGTCGCCGCCGGGGTGCGCGCACTGTTCTGACCCGGGCTCGAGGCGTCGGCGGGCCGGCGTCGGCAGCCCGGCCGCGCTCCTGCGACATCGCACGCGTCGATCGACCGGTGCGATGTCGAACGATGCACACGCACACGATGCCGGCGCACGAACCGACGTCCCACGCGTCGATCGACACGCGTCTCGTCGCGTACACGTACCCGTCCGCCGTGCCACGATCGTCGGATGCACCCCGCCGATGCCCTCGCCGCGCTCACCGACGCGCCGTCGCCCGACCGCGAGCGGTTCGTCGGGTTCGTCCGCGGCACCGGGGACGCTGCACTCGACCGTTCCCTCGGCACGGAGCACCTGACGGCGTCGTGCTTCGTGTTCTCGCCTGATCGGTCCCGCGTCCTGCTCTGCCTGCACCGCAAGGGCCGGTTCTGGGTGCAGTTCGGCGGGCACCTCGAGCCGCAGGACGCCGACCTGGCCGGGGCGGCTCGGCGCGAGGCCCGCGAGGAGTCCGGCATCGTCGGCCTCGAGCTCGACGACGGCGTCGTGGCCGACCTGGACCGCCACGACCTGCACGGCGGCTTCTCCTGCGCGGCGCACTGGGACGTCGGCTTCGTCGCCACGGCGGACCCCTCCACCCGGACGGCGGTGAGCCACGAGAGCGAGGACGTCCGGTGGTTCCCGGTCGACGCGCTCCCGGAGCCGATCGCCCCGGGACTCCCCCGACGCCTCGCCGCACTGCTCGCCGGAGCAGACGCAGACGCAGACGCAGACGCGAGCACGGCCGCTCCCGCTCGGGGTGGCACCGCCGGCCCGTAACCCGACGCCGCAATGCCCCACCGTCCCGTCCGGCCTGCGAGAGTACCCGCACGACGGACACGCCAGGAGGACCCCATGTCGAACGACGGCCACGGCTTCGCCACCGAGCAGGTGCACGGCGGGTTCCTGCCCGACACCGCACACGGAGCGCGGATCCCCGCGATCCACATGACCTCGGGCTTCCTCTTCGACGACTTCGAGCAGGCCCGCGAGCGCTTCGCCGGTACCGACGACGGGTACACCTACACACGGCTGGGCAACCCGACGAACGCCGACGTCGAGCGCCGCGTCGCACTGCTCGAACGGAGCGCCGAGGCGATCCTCGTCGGCAGCGGCCAGGCGGCGGTGACGGTGGCGCTCCTCGGGCTCCTGCAGGCGGGCGACCACGTCGTGAGCGCCCGGAGCATCTACGAGGGCACGAAGGGCCTGCTCCTGCAGAACCTGGCGCGCCTCGGCATCGAGGTCGACTTCGTCGCGGACCAGCGCGACCTCGACGCGTGGGCCCGCGCGGTCCGTCCGAACACGAAGCTCTTCTTCGCCGAGACGATCCCCAACCCGAAGAACGACGTCCTCGACATCGCCGGGGTCGCCGACACCGCGCACCGGGCGGGCGTGCCGCTCGTCGTGGACAACACCCTGGCGACGCCGTACCTGGTGCGGCCGGTCGAGCACGGCGCCGACGTCGTGGTGCACTCCGCGTCGAAGTTCCTCTCCGGGCACGGTGCCGGCCTCGGCGGGCTCGTCGTCGACGGCGGGACCTTCGACTGGGGCCGTACGCCGGAACGCTTCGCCCACCTCACGACGCCGGACCGCGCCCTCGGGGGGCAGAGCTACGTCGAGCGCCACGGCAGCCGGGCCTTCGCGGTGTACGCGCGTGACGTCGTCGCGTCGCGGATCGGTCCGACGCCGTCGCCCTTCAACGCCTTCCTGCTGCGTCAGGGCATCGAGACGCTGTCGCTCCGCGTCGAGCGCCACGTCGCCAACGCGCTGGCCGTCGCGTCCTTCCTGGAGCGCCAGCCGGAGGTGACGAGCGTCGACCACGCGGGGCTCGCCTCCAGTCCGTACCACGACCTCGCCCAGCGCTACCTGCCCCGTGGGGCCGGCTCGGTCTTCGCCTTCACGCTCGCCGGTGGCGAGCCCGCCGCCCGCGCCTTCATCGACGCGGTGCAGCTGATCAGTCGGATGACCCACCTGGGTGACGTGCGCTCGCTCGTGCTGCACCCCGCGACCACCACGCACGCCGGCCGCAGCGCGGCCGAGCGGGCGGAGCTCGGCATCGGCGACGGCCTGGTCCGGCTGTCCGTCGGCATCGAGGACGTCGCCGACCTGCTCGCCGACGTGGAGCGCGGCCTCGCGGCGGTCCGTGCGGCCACCGGACGGGACGGCGCCGGCCGGGAGGCCCGCCTCACCCCCGCCACGGAGGTCGCGGCCCTCGCACGCGCTGTCCCGCAGGGCCACCTCGTCGTGCAGGAGGTCTGACGGTGGGCGACCTGCAGCACTTCGGGTACTTCTTCTCGCGGGGGTTCGGCCCGCAGGCCTGGGGACGGTCCGACTGGGACTGGGGCCACGACTGGACGAAGCCCGACCTGTACCAGCAGTCCGTCCGGGCGCTCGAGCAGGCGGGGATGGACCTCGTGATCGCCGAGGACGCGATCTCCCTCGGCAGTCCGGCGACCCTCGACCTGCGCATCCGGCAGGCGTACGGCGGTCCGAAGCACGACCCGCTGCTGCTCGCGCCGTACCTGTTCGCGGTGACGCAGCACATCGGCATCGCACCGACGGTGAACGCCGGCATCACTCCGCCGTACCTCGCCGCGCGGCAGGCCGCGACACTCGCGCACCTGTCCTCGGACCGCTTCGGGCTGAACGTCGTGACCGACACCGGCAGCGCCCGGCACGTCGGGGCGGCACCGCTGCCGCACGACGCCGCGTACGACCGCGCCGAGGAGTGGATCACGCTGCTCCGACGGCTGTGGCACTCGTGGGGCGACGGCTACGTCGGGGACCCGACGGACTGGCACTTCGCCGACGGCGACGCACTCGACGCGTTCCACCACGAGGGCGCGTACTTCACCGCCGACGGCCCGCTCAACGCGCTCCCGCTCGACGGTGACCCGGTCGTGGTCTCCCCCGGCGGATCCGGACGCGGACTCGGGTTCGCCGGGACGCACTCGGACGTGCAGCTCGCACTCGCACCGTTGACGGCCGAGGCGGTCCGCGCGTACCGGTCGAGGGTGCTGACCGCCGCGGCCGACGCCGGACGCAGCGCGGACGACCTGCGGGTGCTGTTCGTGCTCAAGCCGGTGCTGGTGCCCTCGGTCGAGGAGGCCGAGCGCGTCGTCGCCGCGTCACGACACCCGTCGGACGCCGATTTCCGGGCCGCCGCCGTCGCGTGGTCGAGCGACTCCGAGACGGACCTGCTCGCCCTCGACCTCGACGCACCGATCCCGGACGGGACCTTCGGCGACCACGTGTCCGCGGGCACGGTCCGCGGGCTGGTCGGGGACACGCCGGACGCGCCCCTCCGGGAACTCCTGACCCGGAAGGCCCGGCTCGGGCGGATCAGCGCGCGCGAGGGGTTCGTCGGGACGGCCGAGGAGTTCGCGGACTTCGTGGAGGAGCTCGGGGCGGACGCGGACAATGACGGGTTCATCCTGTCCGGCGACCTCCACCCGGCGCAGGTGTACCGGCTGACGGGCGACCTCGTGCCTGCACTGCGCCGCCGTGGGCTGCTGCGCCGGGAGTACGGCGACGGCGGCCTGCGGGCGAACCTGTTCGACTTCTGACCGGGCCCTACTTCTTCTTCTTCTTCTTGCCCTTCTTCTTGGCGGACTTCTTCTCGTCCTTCTTCTTCTCGTCCTTCTTCTTCTCGTCCTTCTTCTTCTTGTCCTTCTTCTTGTCGGACTGCTTCTCGTCCTTGTCCTTGGTCTTCTTGCCCTCGTCCTCGGGCTTCGTGCCCTCGTCCTGCTCGCCGGGCTGTTCCGCCGGGAAGTCGTCGTCGACCACCGTGCGCGAGGCGCGGACACCGGAGGGCGCGATCCCGTCGACCGGCTCGACCACGACGGACGTGCCGGCGTCCGAGAGCACGTCGACCTGCTGCTCCTCGACCACGGGTGCCAGGGCGTCCTCGACCCGCTCCACCACGAGCTCCGCCCCGTCCTCGGCGAGCCGCAGGAGCGCCTGGGCAGCACGGACCCGCGTGGTGGTCCTCCGTGCGAGCACGTCGGCCCGGGCTCCCTCGAGGAACCCACGCAGCGCCCGCTCCACCGCCGAGCGACCACGCGGCGCCGACCGATCGAAGCGGTCGAACTCGCCGGCGATGCCCGCGACGTCGTCCTCGACGTGCTCGTCGCGCACCGACGTCACCAGCGCGGCCACCGCCGACGCTGCCCGCTCGACCGCGGCCGAGCGCTGGTCGAGCACGACGAGCATCTCGAACACGGTGCCGTACGACACCGTCTCGAGGCGCACCGGCTCGGCACCACGACCGCGGACGACGAGCCGTGACCCGGGCGTGGGCAACCAGGCGACGACGGCGGCGACGGTCGCGACGGACCCCACGATCCGCTCGTACTCCGCCAGTCCCAGACGGTCCTGCTCGCGCAGACGGACTCGGATCGCGATCTCCTGCACCACGTGCTGCCCTCCCGGTCGGGTCGACGCAGGACCAGCCCCGCGCTCGCTCCGGACAGTAGTCCGGGACCCCGGGGGAACGACGAACGCCCCGGCGACGTCCAGAGGACGACGACGGGGCGTTCAGGCCGGCGGGACCGGCGGAGGTTCAGCGTGACAGCGGCTCGACGGCACGGCGTTGGTGGAGATGGGGGGAATCGAACCCCCGTCCATCGCTGCGGTTCGACGTCTTCTACGGGCGTATCCGGATGAGTCGTTCTGCTCGGCCCCGTCCTTTGCTACCGGCTTCTAGGACGACGGGCCCAGTCTCAGTGCAAGTCCCGCACGGCCCTGAGGCGCAACCGTGCAGCAAGTCCTCTGGATGACGCCGGAACTCAGGTTAGAAGACGATCACCTGGCCGACGGACTTCATGTGCTGGGCTGCTTACGCAGCGAGAGCGAAGTCAGTGCGCTTGGAATTGGCACTTGTTGTTTTCCACGGATCGTTCACGAGATGACCGTGGGTCCTCGGCCCGCTTCCCGTCGGCACACAGGCAATGTCGAAACCGATCATCCCCGTACGGGCCGTGACGTGCGAGCCGCTGTCACGCTGTTGAGTTGCCGATGCTCCCCGTGAGGAGCGGACCCCAGCCTAGCGGGGTGTGCTGAACGGCGCCACCGACGTTCGCCGAGGGCTCACCCCGCCGCGCTCACTCGCCGAGGCGGTTGCGCGAGCGCATGGCGCGCTCAGCCTCGCGCTTGTCGGTCTTCTCGCGCAGGGCCTGACGCTTGTCGAACTCGCGCTTGCCCTTGGCGACCGCGATCTCGACCTTCGCCCGGCCGTCGTGGAAGTAGATCTTCATGGGCACGAGCGTGTACCCGCCCTGCGCGGTCTTGTGCGAGATCTTCACGATCTGCTGCTTGTGCAGGAGGAGCTTGCGCTTCCGCCGCGGCGCGTGGTTGTTCCACGTCCCCTCGGTGTACTCGGGGATGTGCACGGAGTCGAGCCAGGCCTCGCCACCGTCGATGAACGCGTAGCCGTCGACGAGTGAGGCCCGCCCCTCGCGGAGGGACTTCACCTCGGTACCCGAGAGCACCATGCCCGCTTCGTACGTGTCCTCGATCAGGTAGTCGTGGCGCGCGCGACGGTTGGTCGCCACGATCTTCTCGCCGCGTTCCTTCGCCATGATGACTCCCTTCGTGACCGGGCACGGGCCCCGGTGCTGCTGCGCAGCCCTACAGCCTAGTGAACACGACGACCGCGGCGCACCTTCCCGGCGCGCCGCGGTCGTGGACGTGGTCGTCCTCCCGGAGGGACTGCCTCAGACCCGCAGGTAGCGGCGGATCGCGATGAACGCGGAGACCCCCGCGAGCAGCACACCGATCACGATCACCGACGGGACCACGATGGCCGCGTCCCCCATGCCGATGAACGCCGTACCGGAGAACCGCTGCGCCAGGTAGTTCCGGACGAAGAACCAGACCACCGCGGTGATCGCGCCACCGGCGAGCACCGCTCCGATCGCGGCGGCGATCACCCCCTCGAGCACGAAGGGTGTCTGGATGAACCGGTTCGACGCCCCGACCAGGCGCATGATGCCGAGCTCGCGTCGCCTGCTGAACGCCGAGAGTCGGATGGTGGTCGCGATGAGCAGCACGGCCGCCACGAGCATCAGCGACGCGATGCCGATCGCCGTGTACGACGATGCGTTGAGCAGGTTGAAGATCGGCTGCAGGTACCCGCGCTGGTCGACGACGCTCTGCACGCCGGCGACCTTCGACAGGCTCTCGACGAGCACGTCCGCCTGCGACGGGTTCTTCAGGTTCACCCAGAAGGTCTCGTTGAGGTACTCCGGCTTCACGAACTCGGTCGCGGGCGAGTCCTTGAACTGCTCCTTGAACCGCGTGAACGCCTGGTCCTGGTCCTCGTAGTACGTCTTCTCGATGTACGGCTTCAGGGTGGACGAGTCGAGCTGCGCCTGGACCTGCTCGCGCTGGTCCTCGGTCGCCTTGGCACCGGTGCAGTTGCCGGTGGTGTCGGTGTCGGTGCACAGGTACACCGCGACCTGCGCCCGGTCGTACCAGTACCCCTTCATCTGGTTGATCTGCATCTGCAGCAGGATCGCCGTGCCCACGAAGGTGAGCGAGATGAAGGTCACCAGGACGACCGAGACCACCATCGACGCGTTGCGCCGCAGGCCCGAGCCGACCTCGGACATGACGAGCCCGAGCCTCATCGGATGAGCCCCGGGATCGTCTGGATGCCGGTCGTGTTCGAGACGCCGGAGCCGCGCTGGATCGGCAGCGCCTGCGTCTGGTACCCGCCGGACTGCTCGTCGCGCAGGACGGTGCCGTTCGAGAGCTCGATGACCCGACGCTGCATCTGGTTCACGATGCTGGCGTCGTGCGTCGCCATGAGCACGGTGGTGCCTCCCTGGTTGATGCGTTCGAGGAGCGCCATGATGCCCGCCGAGGTGGTCGGGTCGAGGTTGCCGGTGGGCTCGTCGGCCAGCAGGATCGCCGGCTTGTTGACGACCGCACGGGCGATCGCGACGCGCTGCTGCTCACCACCGGAGAGCTCGTGCGGCATGCGGGTGGCCTTGCCGGCCAGGCCGACGAGCTTGAGCACGTCGGTGACGGCCTCGCTGATGAAGCCCTTGCTCTTGCCGATCACCTGGAGCGAGAACGCGACGTTGTCGAAGACGTTCTTGTTCGGCAGGAGCCGGAAGTCCTGGAAGACCACACCGAGGTTGCGGCGGAAGTACGGGACCTTGCGCGACGACAGCGCGCCGAGGCGCTGGCCGAGCACGTGGATCTGCCCGCGGGTCGGCTTCTCCTCCTTGAGCACGAGGCGGAGGAAGCTCGACTTGCCGGAGCCGGACGCGCCGACGAGGAAGACGAACTCACCCTTGAGGATCTCGAGGGAGAGGTCGTCGAGCGCGGGACTCGGGTTGCCCGAGTAGACCTTGGTGACCTGGTCGAATTTGATCATGACCGGATCAGGCTAGGTCGGGTGGGCCGGAAGTCAACCGAGGCGCGCGGCTCGACTCCCCCGCGAGCTCGCTCAGGAATCGTCGCCCTGCTTGCGCCAGCGGATGCCCGCGTTGATGAAGCCGTCCAGGTCCCCGTCGAACACCGACGACGGGTTGTTGACCTCGTGCTCGCTCCGGAGGTCCTTGACCATCTGGTACGGCGCCAGGACGTACGAGCGGATCTGGTCGCCCCAGCTCGCCGTGATGTTGCCGGCGAGCTCCTTCTTCTTCGCGTTCTCCTCCTCCTTCTTCAGGAGCAGCAGGCGCGACTGCAGCACGCGCATGGCGGCGGCGCGGTTCTGGATCTGCGACTTCTCGTTCTGCATGGACACGACGGTGCCGGTCGGCAGGTGGGTCAGGCGGACGGCGGAGTCGGTGGTGTTGACCGACTGGCCACCGGGGCCGGAGGACCGGAACACGTCGACCCGGATGTCGTTCTCCGGGATGTCGATGACCGCGGTCTCCGGCATGAGCGGGATGACCTCGACCGCGGCGAACGAGGTCTGGCGCTTGCCCGCGGCACCGAACGGCGACATGCGGACGAGGCGGTGCGTGCCGGCCTCGACCGAGAGCGTGCCGAAGGCGTACGGCGCGTCGACCTCGAACGTCGCGGACTTGATGCCCGCTTCCTCCGCGTAGGAGGTGTCCATGACGGTGGTCTTGAAGCCGTGCTGCTCGGCGTAGCGCAGGTACATGCGGAGGAGCATCTCGGCGAAGTCCGCCGCATCGACACCGCCGGCACCGGCGCGGATCGTGATCACCGCGGGGCGCTCGTCGTACTCGCCGTCGAGGAGGGTCTGCACCTCGAGGTCGCCCATGGTCTTCTGGATGGCCTTGAGCTCGTCCTGCGCCTCGGCCGCGGAGTCGGCGTCGTCGGCCTCGTTCGCCATCTCGACGAGGACCTCGAGGTCGTCGATGCGCTGCTCGGTGTCGGTCATCTTCCGGAGCTCTGCCTGCTTGTGCGAGAGCGCGCTCGTCACCTGCTGCGCGTGCTCGACGTCGTCCCACAGGTCCTGGGCACCCGCCTGCTCGCTCAGTTCGGCGATCTCGCGCTGGAGCCGGTCGACGTCGACGACCGAGCGGATGTTGCCGAAGGTCTCGCGGAGGGCGGACAGCTGCTCGGTGAAGTCAAGTTCGACCATGGTCACCGATCCTAGCGGCGCACGTCGCGCGCAGCCGACCGACCATCCAGCGCGAGCACGGGCACGAGTCGGGGCTGGCGAACCGGATCGCGGTCGACCGGAGCGCCTCGCCGGGAGTCGTCACCCACCACTTGCCCAGGACGACCACGTCGACACCATCGGCTGACGTTCCGTTGCCTGTCCCGGGACTCCGTGTGGGAGCACCGAGGCGCCGACCAGACGTGAGATAGTCCCAACAGTGACGAAGCGGTCGGATCGAGGGGAGACCTCCGTGGACAACGAACACCGGAACGGGGAAGTTGCTGACGCTATTGCAAGGCTCATCGAGGGCGACAGCTCCGCGGTCGTGAGGGACGTACTGAACCCCGTCGCCAACTTCTGGGACGTGGTCGACTACGGCGACGCTGCAGGCGAGATCCGGTACAGCAAGATGATCGGTTGGCTCCTCGATCCGCAAGGGAGTCACGGACTCGGACCTTCCTTTGCTCAGGGCTTCGTCAACGCCGCGTTCGATCCCGAGGTCGTGCCCGTGATCTCGCCGCGCGCGCGGGTGCACCCTCGCGAATGGCGCAACATAGACATCCTGTTGGTCGATCACGACGAACAGGGCCGACCGTTGTCGACGCTGGTGATCGAGAACAAGACCGACACCATCGAACACGCCAGGAGCGGGCTCGATGTCGGACAGACTCGTTGGTACAACTGGGTGATCCGTGGGGACTTCCGATCGATCCACACGGCCATCGACGTTTCCTCGCTCGACTCCGAGGAGAAGAGCCGTCTCCACAAGCGGGCTGACGGTTGGGAAGCTGAAGCCGGCCACTACCGGAACGTCCCGGAGTCCGGTAGGTACTTCGTCTACCTGACCCCCCGCACCGGTGACACCGCCGAGGATCCCGACTTCCAGACACTGACGTACGAGCGGCTCGAAGAACTTCTGGCGGACGCAGAAAGCGCACTGTCGGCACGGGGTAGCAGCGATGCAGAGAAGATCGTCCGAGACTTCCGACGCGCGATCCACCGCCGCTACCACGTGAAGCTCGACCAGGACATCCACGGTCTGTTCGAGGGCGAAGATCCTGCAGGCTCCCCCACCGTCGGTGCGTCGTCGCTCGCACCAGTGCTCACGGGACTTGCGAACGCGCTGGGCTACGTCGACGAGGAACACCGACGCCCGGGAGACGACCAGTACCTCGATTCCGCTCGCACTGATCCGGTCGATGTCATCGCAACTCTCGACGCGTTGAACGACCTCCTGGATGGTCACGCGCTGTCGCAGGCCGAGTTCAGTCGCCTCATCGAGTACATCTGGGATCACCGTCCGCAGCGGGTCTCGAACGACACGTCGCGATTCTTCTGGGGTGACGATCGTGCTCGCAAGTTGACCAAGATCGAGTTGCTGCAGAAGATCGCGCTCGCTTTCGCGCAGGAGCACGACGCCACGACCGTGTCGGACTTCTCGAGGGAGTTCGGAGCGGTCATCGCGCGAGTCGTCGGCACTCCGCGTGGGAACAGCTTCACCGGGGCGGACATCATCATCGATCCCGACGTCCACGCGTACTCGCCTGCCGCTGCAGCGCGGTACCGGGCGCGCGAGGTGGCTCTCCGCGACGAGATGGGGCCTCTGCTGCTCGACGACGGTCGTTACCGAGTCTCCTGGCAGCGCGGGTACAGGAGCGCAGCGCAAGCGGGCCGCAACATCCACCTGCCGCTGATCCGACACTTCGTGGCGCTCGGCTACCCGATCTCTGAAGCGTCGTAGCGAGGAGGACCTGACCGACGCCGGCGGCGTCCGGACGTTCGCCGAGCACGAGCACCGAACCCTTCCGAGCGACATCCGCCGACCGACCGGACAGCAGGTCGATCGATTGCCCGCGGTCGGCCGGCTGCGCAATGCTGAGCTGCTGGCTGTCGGGCGACCGGCTCACCGTCCGAGCGACGGCGCGCGCGAGGACATGCCCGCTCGGCTCGCTCGCGCGACCGCCCCCGGCAGCGCGGCGAGGAAGGCGTCGACGTCGGCGTCGGTCGAGGTGTACCCGAGCGTGATGCGCAGGGCGCCGCGGGCCTCGTCCTCGGACAGGCCCATGCCGAGCAGCACGTGCGACGCCTCCGGGACGCCGGCCTGGCAGGCGGACCCGGTCGACACGGCGACCCCGGCCGCGTCGAGCAGGAACAGCAGCGAGTCGCCCTCGCACCCGGGGAAGGTGAAGTGGGCGTTGCCGGGGAGACGGTCGACCGGGTCGCCCATGAGCACGGCGGTCGGGACGCGTTCCAGGACCCCCGCGACGAGCCGGTCGCGCAGGGCCGACGCGTCGTGCAGCCCGGCGTCGGCGGCGACCCCGAAGGCCGCCGCCGCCGGGGCGTCCTGCGTCCCGCTGCGGACCTGTCGCTGCTGGCCACCGCCGTGGATGAGCGGCTCGACCGTCGCACGGCGCCCGAGGACCAGCGCGCCGATCCCGACCGGTCCTCCGATCTTGTGCGCCGACACGCTGAGCGCGTCGAGGCCGGAGGCCGCGAACGACACCGGGACCTGGCCGTACGCCGCGACGGCGTCGCTGTGCACCGGCACACCGGCGGCGTGCGCCAGCTCGACGATGCGGTCGACCGGCTGCAGGGTCCCGACCTCGTTGTTCGCCCACAGGAACGTGACCAGGGCGACGTCCGAGGCGTCGGCGAGCCGTGCCTCCAGGCCGACGAGGTCGACGCGACCCTGTGCGTCCAGCGGGACCACGTCGACGACGGCGCCCTCGTGGCGCTCGAGCCACTCGACCGTGTCGACGGTGGCGTGGTGCTCGCCCGCCGGCACGACGATGCGCGGCCGCGGACGGTCCTGCTGCCGCGCCCAGTACAGCCCCTTGACCGCGAGGTTGATGCTCTCGGTGCCGCCGGAGGTGAAGACGACCTCCACGGGCTCCGCGTCGAGCGACCGGGCGACCGCGGCACGACCGTCCTCGAGCAGCATCTTCGCGCGCTGGCCGGCGCTGTGGATCGACGACGGGTTGCCCACCGTGACCAGGGCCCGGGTGAACGCGGCGAGCGCCGCGGGCAGGATGGGCGTCGTCGCCGCGTGGTCGAGGTAGACCGGCATGACTGCGCCCCTTCCGTGTGCGTTCACAGGATACCTCCGGCCCCTCGTACCCTGGTCGTCATGCACCGCACCGCGATCGACGAGACCCCCGGCTTCCGCCTCGGTGACGGCGCGCCCCGCTTCTCGGTGCGTTCCGCCTCCGCGACCGCGGTGACCCTCGTGGTCGTCGACGCCGACGGTGCCGAGACCCGCCACGTCCTGTCGCGGACCGACGGCACCGACCGGTGGGCGGCGGAGACGCCGGACGTGCGGCCGGGCGATCGGTACCACCTGCTCGTCGACGGTCCGGACGGACCCCGCCACGCGTTCGACCCCGGGCGACCGCTGCTCGATCCGTACGCGCGTGGCATCGTCCCCGCGGCGACGGCTGCTGCGAGCGGCGGCCCGCGGTGGACGAGCGTCGTGGTCGACGACGCCTTCGACTGGGGCGGTGTGCCGAAGCCCGACGTCCCCCTGGACCGGGCCGTCGTGTACGAGGCGAACGTCCGCACGCTCACCGCTGCGAACCGCGACGTCCCCGAGCACCTGCGCGGGACCTACGCCGGCGTCGCGCACCCGAGCACCATCGCCCACCTGCGCCGCATCGGCGTGACGACCCTCGAGCTGCTGCCCGTGCACGCGTTCGACACCGAGGCGTGGCTCCGGGACGCCGGTCGCGAGAACGCGTGGGGCTACAACACCCTCGGGTTCTTCGCACCGCACGCGGCCCACGCCTCGTCGGACGCCCGTACCGCGGGTGCCTCCGCGGTGCTCCGCGAGTTCAAGGGCATGGTGCGGCTCCTGCACGAGGCGGGCATCCAGGTACTGCTCGACGTCGTCTACAACCACACCGCCGAGGAGGGCACCGGGGGACCCACCACCTCGCTGCGCGGCATCGACGGGGCGGGGCGGTACCGCTGGACCGAGGACGGTGCGTCGTACTACGACACCACCGGCTGCGGGAACACGCTCGACACCTCGGTCGAGGCCACCGCGGAGATGATCGTCGACAGCCTGCGCTACTGGGCGCGCGAGGTGCAGGTCGACGGGTTCCGGTTCGACCTGATGGCGGCGCTCGCCCGCGACGAGCACCACGTGTTCGACCCGGCGCACCCGTTGCTCGAGCGCATCCGGCAGCACCCGGACCTGCAGGACGTGCTCGTCGTCGCCGAGCCGTGGGACGTCGGTCCCGACGGATGGCGCACGGGGGCGTTCGGCCCCGGCACGAGCGAGTGGAACGACGGGTTCCGGAACACCGTCCGTCAGTTCTGGCTGACCGACGTCGCCGAGGAACGCCGGAACGGCACCCCGCAGGCGGGCATCGGTCGGCTCGCCGAGGCGCTCACGGGGTCCCGCGGCACCTTCGGCCAGGAGCGCGGCCCCCTCGCGAGCGTCAACTTCGTCACGGCCCACGACGGCTTCACGCTGCTCGACCTCGTCTCGCACGACCGCAAGCACAACGAGGCGAACGGCGAGGACGGGCGGGACGGGTCCGACGACAACCGCTCGTTCAACCACGGGATCGAGGGCGACACGGCCGACCGCGGGGTGCGTGCCGCCCGGGGCCGGTCGATGCGGAACCTCGTCGGCACCCTGATGCTCTCGGCGGGCATCCCGATGCTGACCGCCGGCGACGAGCGCAGCAGGACGCAGCACGGCAACAACAACGCCTACGTCGTGTCCGACGACCTGACCGCCGTCGACTGGTCGGACGACGAGGACGCCGAGGCGATGACCGAGGCGGTCGCGGCGCTCACGCGGCTCCGCGCAGCGCACCCGGCGCTGCGGCCGACCCGCTTCGGGGTCGAGGGGCGGGAGACCCCCGGCGCGTCGCGCATGGCGTGGTACGGACCGGACGGGCAGCCGATGACCCCCGAGGGGTGGGACCAGCCCATCCACCGGGTCGTGCAGTACTTCGCCGAGTCGACGCCGGAGCACGAACCGTTCGACCGGGTGCTCGTGGTCGTGCACGGCAGCGGGCGGACGCGGGACCTGACGCTGCCGGCTCGACAGGACGTGCTCGGGTACCGGTTGGCCTGGTCGAGCGAGAAGCACCGCGACCACGAGCGGCTCCGGCCGGGCGGGCAGGTCTTCACCGCGTACGGCCCGGGCATCCACGTCTTCGAGGTGTCGTAGGGCGGTCGTGGCCCGACGCGCCCCCGTCCGGGGAAGGAACGGGCGACGGAGCCCGTACGTGCGCGTCCTGCACACGCCGTGTGGCGCGCCCGACACTGCACAGGGAACGCGTTCCGGGGAACGCGAGCGCTCCGGCCGGGTAGCGTCGCCTCCGTGGCCACCGCAGATCGACCCCGCCGACCGAAGATCGGGCGCATCCCGATCACCCAGCTCGCGCCGACGACCCCGAACGGGTTCCCGGGCAAGGCGTTCGACGGCGAGGTGATCACGTTCGGCGCGACCGTCTTCCGCGAGGGCCACGGGATCATCGGCGCCGACCTCGTGCTCGAACGCCCGGACGGCGGGACGCGCACCGTGCCGATGCTGCTCGGCGCTCCCGGCACGGACCGCTACGAGGCCACCGTGCAGGTCGACCACGTCGGCGTCTGGACGTGGCACGTCGAGTCGTTCTCCGACGACTGGGCGACGTGGCTGCACGCCGCCCGGCTCAAGATCGCCGCCGGTGTCGACACCGAGGCGACGCTCCTCGACGGCGCCGTCCTGCTCGACCGACTCGCCGCCGAGACCGACTCCAGCGCCGCCGTCCGCGCGGCCGAGCAGCTGCGGGACACCGACCTCGAGCCGACCGAGCGCCTCGCCGTCGTCGACGACCCGCGCATCACGGGTGAGGTCGAGGACTCCCCGCTGACCTCGCTCCGGACGCACTCCCCCACGCAGCTCCTCGACGTCGAGCGGCAGCGCGCGGGCGTCGGCGCCTGGTACGAGTTCTTCCCCCGCAGCGAAGGGGCGAAGAAGAACGCCGACGGCTCGTGGAGGAGCGGCGACTTCCGCACCGCGGCCCGCCGGCTCCCGGCCGTCGCGCGCATGGGCTTCGACGTGGTCTACCTCCCGCCGATCCACCCGATCGGCACCACGGCGCGCAAGGGCCCGAACAACACGCTCACCCCGGGACCGCACGACCCGGGCAGCCCGTGGGCGATCGGTGGTCCCGATGGCGGGCACGACGCGATCCACCCCGACCTCGGCACCGAGGACGACTTCCGCGACTTCGTCGAGACGGCGAAGAACAGCGGGATGGAGGTCGCGCTCGACTTCGCACTCCAGTGCTCCCCGGACCACCCGTGGGTGGACCAGCACCCCGAGTGGTTCACGGTCCGGGCGGACGGGTCGATCGCCACGGCTGAGAACCCGCCGAAGCGGTACCAGGACATCTACCCGATCCAGTTCGACAGCGACCCCGAGGGCATCGTCGCCGAGGTCCTGCGGGTCCTCGAGCACTGGATCGCGTTCGGGATCCGCATCTTCCGCGTCGACAACCCGCACACCAAGCCGCTCTGGTTCTGGGAACGCGTCATCCGCGAGGTCCGCGACCAGCACCCGGACACGGTGTTCCTCGCCGAGGCGTTCACCCGCCCGGCGATGATGCGCGCCCTGGCCGAGGCCGGGTTCCAGCAGTCGTACACGTACTTCACGTGGCGGAACACGAAGGAGGAGATCGAGGACTACTTCTCCGAGCTCAGCCACGAGACGAGCGCCTACCTGCGCCCGAACCTCTTCGTGAACACCCCCGACATCCTCACCGAGTACCTGCAGTTCGGCGGTCGCGCCGGCTACAAGGTGCGCGCCGCGCTCGCCGCGACCGGGGCGCCGACCTGGGGCATGTACGCCGGGTACGAGCTCTTCGAGGACGTCGCACGCCCGGGGTCCGAGGAGAACATCGACAACGAGAAGTACGAGTACAAGCCGCGCGACTTCGCCCTGGCCGAGGCCGAGGGCGCGAGCCTCGCGCCGTACGTCACGATGCTCAACCGCTTCCGTCAGGCCCACCCCGCGCTGCGTCAGCTCCGGAACCTGCACGTCCACGACGCCGAGGACCCGGCGATCGTCGTCTACTCGAAGCACCTGCCCGCCGAGTTCATCCGATCGGGCCGCGCGGACACGGTGATCGTCGTCGCGAACGTCGACCCGCACTCGGCGCGCGAGACCACCGTGCACCTCGACCTCGCCGCGCTCGGGCTGCCGAACGAGCAGCCGTTCGTCGTCCGCGACGTCGTCACCGGGCAGCGCTGGGAGTGGGGTTCGTCCAACTACGTCCGCCTCGACGCCTTCCAGGAGCCCGTGCACCTGCTCGTCGTGGAGGGACCCGTCCGATGACCGACAGCGACCCGAAGGGGATCCCGCCGATGGGCTCCGACCGTCCCACCCCCGCCACCCCGGACCGAGGCCAGGGGCCGAGCGTCCCGCCGGTGCCGCCCCCGCCGCCGCCCGTGACCCGCTCCCGTGCCCCGGGCGTGGTCCCGCCGGCCGACGAACCCGCACCCCGGTACGAGCCACGGGTCTCGGCACCGCACGAGGACCTCCCCGGCGCCGCGCCCGTGGCGGAGGAGACGCCGGACCGCGGGGTCCCGGAGTCGGCGACCCTCGCCGGCGCAGCTCGTGACGGCGCCCCGGCACCGACCGGCCCGGAGCGCACGGACCCGACCGGTGCGTCGGTGGACGGCGCGGACGCACCGCTCTCCGAGGGCGGACGCTCGGCGGCACGGGGTGCGACGGCGACCGCGGCGGACCTCGTCGCAGCACCCGAGTCCGCAGCACCGCAGCACGCAGCACCGGACTCCGCGGCGCCCGCCGGCGGCAGCGACGTCGCCCCGACCTCGGGAGCCGCTCCCCGGCCCGCGCCGGTCGAGGACTGGCTCCGCCAGCAGGTGGCCGAGGGCCGTTGGTCCCAGCCGCACGACGTGCTCGGTCCCCACCCGGTGGACGGGGGCACGAGCGTGCGCGTCGTCCGGCACCTCGCGACGGCCGTCCGCATCGTGCGCCCCGACGGCGACGACATCGAACTCACCCACGAGGGCGACGGTCTCTGGGCCGGTGCCACGACCGGCACGCTCGGTCGGTACCGCGTCGAGGCCGACTACGACCTCGACGAGTCCACCGACGCCGACGACGCGACGTGGACCACCGACGACGCCTACCGCTTCGCGCCGACCATAGGCGAGCTCGACCTCCACCTGTTCGGCGAGGGCCGTGACGAGCAGCTCTGGCAGCACCTCGGCGCGCACGTCCGCACCGTCGACGGCGTCGACGGCGTCGCGTTCACCGTGTGGGCACCCCGCGCCACCGCCGTCCGCGTGATCGGGGACTTCGAGGGGTGGGAGGGCCGCACCACCGCGATGCGTCGCCTGAACGACCTCGGCGTGTGGGAGCTCTTCTGGCCCGGCGCCCTCGTCGGGCAGCGGTACAAGTTCCAGATCCTCACGGACTCCGGCTGGGTCGAGCGAGCGGACCCGTTCGCCCGACGCACCGAGGTCCCGCCGCTGACCGCCTCGGTCGTCACCGCCTCCGACCACACGTGGTCCGACGGCGACACCGCCTGGATGGAGCGTCGGGCGCAGACGACGACCCACGATGCGCCGATGAGCGTCTACGAGGTGCACCTCGGATCGTGGCGCCCCGGGCTCTCCTACCGCGAGGCCGCCGATGCGCTCATCGGCCACGTGCAGCACCTCGGGTTCACCCACGTCGAGTTCCTGCCGCTCGCCGAGCACCCGTTCGGTGGCTCGTGGGGCTACCAGGTCACCGGGTACTACGCTCCGACCGCGCGCTTCGGCACGCCGGACGACCTGCGCTACCTGATCGACCGCCTGCACAGCGCCGGCATCGGCGTGATCATGGACTGGGTACCGGGACACTTCCCGAAGGACGAGTGGGCACTCGCGAAGTTCGACGGCTACGCGTTGTTCGAGCACCCGGATCCGCGTCGCGGTGAGCAGCTCGACTGGGGCACCTTCGTGTTCGACTTCGGGCACCCTCAGGTCCGCAACTTCCTGGTGGCGAACGCGCTCTACTGGTTCGAGGAGTTCCACATCGACGGCCTGCGGGTCGACGCCGTGGCCTCGATGCTGTACCTCGACTACTCCCGCACCGAGTGGCTGCCGAACATCCACGGCGGTCGCGAGAACCTCGAGGCGATCTCGTTCCTGCAGGAGACGAACGCCACGGCCTACAAGCGCTACCCCGGCATCGTGATGATCGCCGAGGAGAGCACCTCGTGGCCCGGTGTCACCCAGCCGACGAGCGCCGGCGGGCTCGGCTTCGGCCAGAAGTGGAACATGGGCTGGATGCACGACTCGCTGCAGTACATCGAGCGAGACCCGGCGTACCGTGCGTACCACCACGACGAGATCACGTTCTCGCTGGTCTACGCCTTCAGTGAGCAGTTCACCCTGCCGATCAGCCACGACGAGGTCGTGCACGGGAAGGGCTCGCTCTACGGGAAGATGCCCGGCGACGAGTGGCAGAAGCTCGCGAACGTCCGGGCGTACCTCGCGTTCATGTGGGCGCACCCCGGCAAGCAACTGCTCTTCATGGGCCAGGAGTTCGCCCAGCCGTCGGAGTGGTCCGAGGCCCGGGGGCTGGACTGGTGGCTCCTCGACGATCCGGGACACCTCGGCGTGCAGGACCTCGTGGCGTCGCTGAACCGCGTCTACAAGGAGACCCCGGCGCTGTGGACGCACGACTCCTCCCCCGAGGGCTTCGAGTGGATCGAGGGCGGCGACGCGCCGCACTCGACGCTCGGGTTCCTCCGGAAGGACGGCGACGACCGCCTCGCGGTCTTCGTGAACTTCTCCGGGGTACCCGTCGAGCGCCGGTTCGGGCTGCCCTCTGCGGGCACCTGGCACGAGGTGCTCAACACCGACGCCACGGAGTACGGCGGGTCCGGTGTCGGCAACATGGGTTCGGTCACGGCCGACGAGACGCCGTGGGCCGGCCGCCCGGCCTCGGCACACCTGGTGGTCCCGCCGCTGGGTGCGGTCTGGCTGCGACTGGCCGACTGACCCCGCCGCCGCGCGGACGCGACCACGGGACGGACGGGAGGCCCGGTGCCAGCTGGCACCGGGCCTCCCGTCCGTCGGCCGCCCGTGTCGTCCGCGGTGGCCGCCGCGCGAGACGCCCCCGAACACAGGAGACGCCCCCGTTCCCGGGGGCGTCTCGTGGTTCCTGCGGCGTCTCGCACCGACGCCGGCGTCTCGCACCGGCCGACGGTGGCGCGTCGATCAGTACAGTGCGCTCGCCAGACGGCGCCGTGCCGCGGCCACACGCGGGTCGTCCACCCCGATCAGCTCGAAGTACTCGACGAGCCGGACGCGCAGCGTCTCACGGTCCGCGCCGAACACCGTCGGGACCAGGTCGAGCAGCCGCCCGAAGGCGTCCTCGACGTGCCCTCCGCTGACGTCCAGGTCGGCGACGGCCATCTGCGCCTCGACGTCCTGCGGCGCCGCGGCCGCGGCACTGCGGAGCTCGTCGGCCGTGCGACCGTTCAACCGGTCGAGCAACGAGACCTGCGCGAGCCCGGCGACGGCCATCTGGTCGTTCGGGTCCTGCGCGATCGCGGTCTTGTACTCCTGCACGGCGGCGGCGTAGTCGCCCCGCTCGATGGCGTCGTACGCTGCCTGGTGGTGCGGCGGCAGCGGCTCGGGAGCGGGCTCGCCCTGGGGCTCCGTCTCGGCAGCGCCGTCGACGGTGACCCGACCGGTCACGCCGTTCTGCTCGGCAGCGGCGACGACCTGCTCGAAGACGTCGCGCACCTGCGCCTCGGGCAGCGCGCCGACGAAGAGTCCGAGCGGCCGACCACCGATCAAGGCGGCGACGGTCGGGATCGACTGCGCCTGGAACGCCTGCACGAGCTGCGGGTTGGTGTCCGCGTCGACCTTGGCGAGCACCACGCGACCGTCGTACTCCGCGGTCAGCTGCTCGAGGATCGGCGAGAGCTGCTTGCACGGCCCGCACCACTCCGCCCAGATGTCGACGATCACCGGGACGACGGACGAGAGCTGCAGGACGTCCTGGAAGCTCTGGTCGGTGACGTCGATGACGAGCGACGGGACGGTCAGGTCGGCGTCGGGACCGGCACCGGTCGCCGGGACGCCGCCCGGCACGGGAGCGGCGCCGGCGCCACCGGTGCCCGCGGCCGGTCCCGGACCTCCGGCGGGAGCACCCGCTTGCTGCGTCGGCCGCTGTGCGCGGTCGACGAGGGACGACAGGTCGACGGCTCCGCGGAGACCGGACGGGGTCGGGGGGACGTTGGTCATTGCACCTCACTCGCTGCGGTCAGGCCCTGCGTGAACCCGAGCAGGACCACCTTCTCATCACTGCCGACCGGCGGCACGGAGAACAGCAGCTGGACGCTGTACGTCGCGCTGATCCCCTTCGTGCTCGAGTCGACGCCGGAGAGGGCCTCGACCGCCCCCTCGGTGTTGACCTCGGCGCCGGCCGCGGTCGGGGTCACCTTCTCGACCTCGTCGAGCGAGGCCGACACGAGCGCACCCGCACCGTCCGTGGCGATCGCCACGGCGCCGTCGTCGGGCACCTCGGACGAGTACTCGATCTTCGCGGTGTCCGGCAGCGACTCGGCCTTCTTGTCCTTGTACGCCTTGCCGATCGTCGAGCGCAGACCGTCGCCGTCGGAGGCGAAGAGCGAGGCGGAGTCGCTGTCGGAGTCCTTCGCCAGCACGTCGCCGTACGCGGCCGCGATGTCGTCGGGCGCGATGCGCAGGAGCTTCGTGTCCCCGGCGAGCCGTGCCGCACCGATCGACGTCGGCGCCAGGCTCGGGATCTCCGCAGCTGCCTCGAGCGACACGTCGTAAGCGACCTTGTAGTCGTCGCGCGCGCTGTCCTGCACCAGGGTGAGGGCCTGCGGAGCGGTCTTCGCGGAGCAGTCCTCGGCGACGACCGTGAAGATCGTGCGCGGCCAGCTGTCGGTCTGCTGCGGGAGTGCCACGCAGACCTGACCGGCCGAGATCGCGGGCGGCGTCTCGACGTCGGTGTCCTTCTCGCGGATCGCGTAGTTCGCCTTGCGGAAGTCGAGGGCGGCCCCGGTGAAGCGGGTCTCGAGCAGCGTCGCGTCACGGTCGGCATCGGCCTTCGACGCGACCTCGGCAACCCGCTCGACGATCCGGCGGATCTGCTGCTCGGTCGCAGCGGTCGGTTCGGTCGAGTCCGCGGCGCCGGTGGCCGAGGCGGTCGGCGTCGGGGTGGCGCCGGAGCCACCGCCCTGCGGCCAGTAGTCCGACGAGCAGCCAGCGAGACCGAGCGCCCCCACGAGCACGATCGGCACGGCCACCAGGGAACGACGGCCACGACGACCGCGGACCGGCACCTGTGCCCCCGCGGCGGCTGCACGACGCGACGCCCGCACGCGCGGCGGACGCGACCCACCGCTGCGGCGACGCGGACCACGACCACGACGCTGGTGCAGGAACGCCCAGACCAGCAGCGCGACGCCACCGACCAGGAAGAGTCCGCCCGCGACGAGGAGCGGACCGACGGAGGGCGTCGCGGTGTCGCGCGGCCAGGTCACCGACACGTCGGTCGGCGCGGCGTCGGACCCGTCGGCGAGCACCACGACCGAGACGTCGGCGGGCAACCGGACGGTGAACCGCCCCGCACCGTCCCACTCCTGGTACCAGAGGTCGCTGCCCTTCGGGTCCGGCACGGAGTCGGCCGATCCCGTCGTACGGCCGACCAGGCGGTCCTGCTCGGCGTCGAAGCGCAGGGTGGTGTGCTTCGCGTCACCGATCCACGCGTCGACGTCGGCGGTCCTGCCGTAGGCCGCGAACACCGTCCCGGAACCCGAGACGTCGATGCGCTGGTACCCGGGGTTCGCGTTGAGCGTCGACCCCGGGATCACGGTCACCGGGGCCGAGGCCGTGCTCGACGACTCCGCGACGAGCGACGAGGGTGGCGCGAACACGGTGCGCTGCCCGACCGCGAGACCGACGAGCAGCAGACCGATGACGAAACTGACGATCGCCAGGACGAATCGCACGGATCTTCTCCCTACCGCGCCGGGGGTGGGGGGATCGGCGCGCGAATCAGCGCCCCAGGATAGCGAGGCACCCTGGACATCGCATCCCCCACCGCTGTCCACGGGCTCAGTCGGCGCCGGTGGGCCGCCACTAGACTCGTCCGCGGGCCAAGGGCTGGCCCTCCGCCGACCCCCAGGAGCAACACGTGGCGAACGACGAGGCCGAGTTCGGGACCGAGCTGCGCGGGTACCGCCGCGACGAGGTGGACCGCTCGGTGAACGAGCTCCGCCGCGAACTCATCAAGTCGAACACCGACCGCGCCGAGGCCGCCAAGGAGATCCGTCTCCTGCAGGCGCGTGTCGCGGACCTGCAGGGCGAGCTCGACGAGGCCGGCACCCCGACCTACAGCGGGCTCGGCACCCGCCTCGAGTCCACCCTGCGCGTGGCCGAGGAGCAGTCGACCCGACTCATCAGCCAGGCGGACATCGACGCCCAGCGGCTCCGCGCATCGAGTCGGCACGAGGCCGAGCGTCTGCTCCGCGAAGCCCGGCAGGAGGCGTCGGAGACCCTCGAGGACGCCCGCTCCCGTGCGACCGACGAGCTCACCCGCGCCCGGGCTGAGTCGTCCGACACGATCGAGCGTGCCCGTGCCGAGGCCGGCCTGCTGACCCAGGACGCCCGCAACGAGGCCGCCGCCGTCCGGGGTGCAGCCGTCACCGAGGCCGCCGAGGTCCGCTCGGTCGCCATCCGCGAGACCGATGCCCTGCGTGCCCGTGTCGAGCGCGAGGTCGCCGAGCTGCGCGAGGACGCGCAGCGCGCGGCCGAGGACGCCCGTCGCGCCGCTGCCGACCTCGACCGTGAGACCGAGCACCGACGCAGTGTGTTCGAGGCCGACCACGCCCGGCGCACCGCGGACCTCGACCGCGAGGAGACCACGCGGCGCGCCGCCCTCGAGCGCGAGGTCGCCGAGGGCCGCGCTGCCTGGCAGCGCGAGCGCGACGAGCAGCGCCGAGCGCACGAGCTCGCGCTCGAGACCGGCCGGGCCGAGCTCGAGTCCGAGGTCGAGCGCGGCCGGGCCGCACTCGAGGCGGAGACCAGCGACCGTCGTCGTGAGCTCGACGCCGAACTCGGTGCCGCCCGCGCACGCTGGGAGCGCGAGGCAGCCGAGGCCCGCACCGCCCTCGACCAGGAGCTCGAGGCCGCCCGTGCGCAGCTCCGTGTCGACGAGGAGCAGACCCGGGCCGAGAACGCACGCCTGGTGGAGGAGACCGCTGCCCGCATCGCCGCGGAACTCGAGGAGCACCGCGCCCGCATCGAACGCGAGCGCGCCGAGACCGACGCCGCCGCCGAGCGCGCCGCTCGCGAGCACGCCGACGAGCTCGCTGCGCGCCGCGAGCGGGAGCACGCCGAGGTCGACACCGAGATCGCCGACCGCCGCACGGCCGAGCTCTCCGACCTCGAGGCCGAGCGCACGGCGCTGCAGCAGGAGGTCGACACGGTGCGCGCCGACCTGCAGCAGGAACGCGACGAGGTCCGCACGGCGATCGCCCGAGAACGCGACGAGGCCCGCGCGGCGCTCGAGTCCGAGCTCGCCGCCCGCCGTGACGACGCCGAGCAGGACTACCTGCAGAAGCACCAGGAGACGGTGGCCGAGACGCAGAAGTACCTCGACGAGGCCAACCTGCAGCTCGCCGAGGCGACCCGCCGCGCGTCCGAGGCGCGGGAGCGCGCCGAGCGGCTGCAGCAGGAGGCCGACGACCTCGAGCGCACGAGCACCGCGCAGGCACAGGAACGTGCACGCACCATCGTCAGCGACGCCCAGGAGCGAGTCCACCGGATGATCGCGGAGGCCGAGGAACGGTCGGCCGCGGCGATCGCCGAGTCCGAGGACCGGCTCGCCGCCATCCGCACCGAGCGCGACGCCGTCGCCGGGTACCTGGAGAACCTGCGCGGCGTGCTCACGCACGCCACCGGGCTCCTCGACGAGTCCCCCGTGGCGGCCGGCCGTCCGGCGGACGACGAGGCCCTCGACGAGGACGCCACCGCCCGCTGAGGACGGCATCCGCGACCCGGCCTGGAGGCGCACCGCGCGTCTCCGGGCCGGATCGCGTCCCCCCCGCGGCAGCCGTGGCGCTCGCCGCTCACCCGGGACGGTCGGCTCGCGGGGCACGGTCGCCGTCCGGCCCTGACCGGTCGGTGGCGTCAGCCCGGTCGCAACGCCGACCGTGTGGTCAGTCGTCGAGGTGCGTCGGCAGCGGCGCGCTGCCCGGGACCACGAGGTCCGCGACGGCGTCGAGGACCGTGCGGACGTACCGTTCCCCGACCCACAGGTGCTTCGCGCCCGCGACGGGGACGACCCGCACGTTCGGCGCGACGGCGAAGCGGCGGACCGCGTCCTCCGGCTGCAGGAAGTCGTCGTGCTCCGGGACCAGCGCGACGACCGGGACGTCCACGTCCGCCCAGCGTCGGAGCTCGTCGTCCGAGGTCCGGTGCAGCGGGGGCGACAGCAGCACCACACCGGCGACGTTCCCCGCGGCGACGTGTTCGAGGCCGTGCTTGAGGACGACCTCGGTGCCGAACGACCAGCCGAGGAGCCACGGGGTCGGCAGTCCGCGTGCGACGGTCTCGTGCACGGCGGCGCGGAGGTCGAAGCCCTCGGACTCACCGTCACCGAAGACGCCCTCGGACGTGCCCCGTGGCGAGGTCACCGACCGGAAGTTGAACCGCAGCACCGCGATGTCGGCCAGCGCGGGCAGGCGCGAGGCCGCCTTCTTCAGCACGTGACTGTCCATGAACCCGTGCGCGGTCGGCAGCGGGTGGAGCGTCACGAGCGTGCCCCGCGCGGGCCGGTCGAGCGGCTCGGCGAGCTCGCCGACGAGGGTGAGGTGGTCGTCCGTCACCAGTTCGATGTCGGTACGACGGGCGGGGAGCTCGGTGTTCGAGCGGATCTCGGTGCTCATGCGATGCTCCAGCAGTGGTTGTGCCAGTGTCGGCGGGACGCCAGGTCGGCGTCGTCCCCGAGCACACCGTCTGCGCGCCAGACCACCACGTGCGCGACACCCGGCAGCACGGCCAGGCCGCAGCCCGGACAGACGTACTCCTTCTGTGCGGACGCCGCGGACACCGGTTGCACGGTGAAGGTACGACCGCGACGGACCTCGGTCCGCCTCCACGAACTCATGAGGCGGTCGAGACCGGTCTCGTCCTCGGTCGGCTCGGGACCACGACCACGGGGTCGCCGCGGTCGGTTGCTGCGCGGCACCCCGGAACTGCCGATCAGTACCAGTTGTAGGACTGGCTGTGGCCCCACGCGCCGCAGGGGGTGCCGTAGACGCCGGAGATGTAGTTGAGACCCCAGGTGATCTGCGTCGCGGGGTTCGTCTGCCAGTCCGCACCGGCCGTGGCCATCTTGCTGCCGGGCAGCGCCTGCGGGATGCCGTAGGCACCGCTCGGGTTGTACGCGTTGACGCGCCAACCCGACTCCTTGTTCCACAGCGACACGAGGCAGTTGAACTGCTCGCTCCCCCAGCCGCGTGCGGCGACCATCTGCTGGGCGATCTCCTGCGCGCTGCCCGGGTTCGGCGTCGCGGCCGTCGCCGCGAGCGTGTTCGACGGCGTGACGGCCGTGCTCTTCGCTGCCGGGTCGGCCTGGTCGTCGGTGGCCTCGGCCGGCTTCTCCTCGACCTTGGGCTTCGGCAGCGTGACCCCGTAGCCGTCGCGCGTCACGTCGAACGCGGCGTACGTGCCGTGTGCCGTGAACTGCTGCGGCTCCACGGGCGCCTTGACGAGCACCGGGGCGACGACGGCGGCCTGGGCAACGTCGGGCTGCATCGGGTTGAACAGCGAGCCGCCGACGAAGCCGAAGACGGCGAAGAACGACAGCGTCGGGATGGTCGCGCGTCCGCGCATGAACGAGTTGAGGGTCCGGGCAGCCTTCGGCTTCGCCGGTGCGGCGACCGCGCGTCGCTGCTGGACGATGCGCGGGTCGGCAGCACCGGTCGGTGCGATCGGTCCGCGGACGAGGACCGGAGCGGTCGCCGGTGCGGCGGACGTCGCGACCGGGGTCGGCGCCGTCACGGGTGCGCCCAGCGGTGTCGACGGCAGCGCTGCCGTCTCGACCCGCGGGGTCTCGTGGAGGACCGAGTGCCCCGTCGTGCGGAGTCGGTCGCGTGCCGCGCGGCGCTCACCGACGACCGGACGGTCGAGGTGCTCGCGGGTACCGCGGTCGGAGCTGAGGTCTGCCGTGTGCCTGCCCATGAGTGGGTCCAGGATAACGGAACGGTCACGGGAAGAGAAGCACCGGTGTCCCGCGCGTCGTCAGCGGACGGCGAGCATGACCTCGACGACCGCGTCGAGCAGCGCGTCCACCTGCGCCTCGCGGTAGCCGCCGTGCTTCGGGCGGAACACCACCGACCGGACCTCGGTCAGGCTGAGCGGCTTGCCGTCGCGGAAGTAGCCCGCCAGCCGCTCCGCGAAGACGTCGACGTCCTTCGGGTGGTAGCCGGTGCCGAGCGGGCTGGTGCGTGCGAACCGCTGCCCGGTGGGACGCTCGAGTCGCGCGACGACGTCCGACGCCTTGGCGCGGGCCTCGGCGTACCAGGCCTTCTGACCCGTCTCGGCGATCTCGCGCTCCCGCTCGCGAGCGGCGAAGGCGTCCTCGAGGCGCTCGAGCGCGGCGTCGACGTGTGCCGTGGAGTAGCCGCCCTTGCGCATGGAGAAGGCGGTCCTGCGGATCTTCGCCGCCTCGATGCCGGGAGCGGTGTCGCCGGCGGTGTACGCACGACGGGCGTCCTCGAGGAACCGCTCGACCTCGTCGACGTCGTACCCGAGGGACTTGCGGTCTGCGGAGGGGAAGGTCGTGGCCACGGCGACATTCTGCCAGCACCGGACCATGGCGCCACCTGGACGCGCGGTCCGACAGGGCGTCGGGCGCTCAGGTCAGTGGACGACCACCAGGAACAACACGTAGGCCACGGCCGACGACGGCAGGATGCTGTCGATGCGGTCGAGCAGCCCACCGTGCCCGGGCAGGAACGACGAGATGTCCTTGATGCCGAGGTCGCGCTTGATCATCGACTCGGTCAGGTCGCCGAGCGTGGCGGAGCCCGAGATGAGGACACCGAGGACGATGCCGGTCCACCAGGGCAGACCGAGCATGAGCCAGGTCACCACGATGCCGACCAGGATGCTCGCGGCGACCGATCCCGCGAAGCCCTCCCAGGTCTTCTTCGGGCTGATCCGCGGCGCCATCGGGTGCTTGCCGAGGTTGAGCCCGGTGGCGTACGCACCCGTGTCGACGGCGACGACCACCAGGATGAAGGCGATCACCCACAGCTCACCGCGGGGCTGGGCCGAGAGCAGCACGATGCACGCACCGAGCAGGGTGATGTAGGCCTGCACGAACAGGCCGTTCGTCAGGTCGCGGGCGACGTGACCGGCCGGCGGCTTCTCCCGCGCGATCGCGACCTCGACGAGCCGCCAGACCGCGATGAGGACGATGCCGCCGAGGATCGCGAACAGCGCCGCGACCTGCCCTCCGAGGAACGCTGCCGGGACCATGACGACGGCCGCGGCCACGCTCGGGATGCGCGGCACGTCGCGCCCGGCGAACCGCATCGCACTCGCGAGCTCGTAGACGGCCACCCCGAGCAGGAAGGCCGCGACGACCATGAACGCCGGCTTCCAGATGAGGAGCGACCCCAGCATGACGACCGCGAACGCCAGGGCGATGGCGATCGCGGCCGGCAGGTTGCGGCCGGTGCGGGCGGTCAGTGCCTCGTTGCGCGCGCCGAAGTCCTTCTTGCGCTGCTTGAGCTGCGCCTCGAAGTCGGCGCGCGCCGCACGGGCACGGGCATCGAAGTCCTGTCGCAGCCCCTTCTTCGTGGTCGGGGCTGCTCCGGTCGGGCGCGGTTCTGTGGGGCGGTCGCCGCCCGGCTCGGGGAGACGCATCAGACCTCGAGGAGTTCGGCTTCCTTCTTCTTCAGCGCGTCGTCGATCTGGTCGACGTGCTTCTTCGTCAGGGCCTCGAGGTCCTTGTCGCCGCGGGCGATCTCGTCGTCGGAGATCTCACCCTTCAGCGCGTCGAGGTCGTCCTTCGCGCGGCGACGGATGTTCCGGATGACGACCTTGTGGTCCTCACCCTTGCCGCGCACGAGCTTCACGAACTCCTTGCGGCGGTCCTGCGTGAGCTCCGGGATCGTCACGCGGACGATCTCGCCGTCGTTCGACGGGCTGGCGCCGAGGTTCGGGAACGTCGCGATCGCGCGTTCGATCTCCTTGAGGGCCGACTTGTCGTACGGCGTGACGATGAGCGTGCGTGCCTCGGGCGTCTGGAGCGACGCGAGCTGCGCGAGCGGCGTCGGGGTGCCGTAGTAGTCAACCGGGATCTTCTGGAAGAGGGCGGCGTTGATGCGTCCGGTACGGACGGTCGCGAAGTCGTCCTTGGCGACGTCGACGGCCTTCGCCATCTTCTCGGTGGCTTCGGTCAGGACATCACTGATCACGGTGGTTCTCCTTCGGTACTGCGTCGAGTCTAGTCAGCGTGCGGGTCAGTTGCTGACGACCGTGCCGATGCGCTCCCCGCGGATGGCGGCCGCGACGTTGCCCTCGCCCTCCATGCCGAAGACGTGCATCGGCATGCCGTTGTCCATGCAGAGCGAGAACGCCGTCGCGTCGACGACCTTCAGGCCCTGCAGCAGGGCGTCCTGGTACGTGACGTGGTGCAGCTTCTCGGCCGTGGCGTCCTTCTTCGGGTCGGCGGTGTACACACCGTCCACGCCGTTCTTGGCCACGAGGACCTCGTGCGCGTCGATCTCGAGCGCACGCTGGGCGGCGACCGTGTCGGTCGAGAAGTACGGCAGGCCCGCACCGGCACCGAAGATCACGATGCGCCCCTTCTCGAGGTGCCGCTCGGCGCGCCGCGGGATGTACGGCTCGGCGACCTGGGTCATGCTGATCGCGGACTGCACCCGGGTCGCCGCTCCGGCCTGCTCCAGGAAGTCCTGGAGCGCGAGCGCGTTCATCACGGTGCCGAGCATGCCCATGTAGTCGGCACGACCGCGGTCCATGCCGCGCTGCGAGAGCTCGGCACCGCGGAAGAAGTTGCCGCCGCCGACCACGATGGCCACCTCGACGTCCTGCGCGGCCTGTGCGATCTCCTTGGCGATGGTGCTGATGACGTCCGGGTTCACCCCGAGGGACCCGGCCCCGAACGCCTCCCCCGACAGCTTCAGCAGGACCCGGCGGCGTCCGGTCTTCTCGTTCGTCATGTGGCGCACCCTTCGTCGAATGTCTCGTGGGAATCTACCCGGCCGCAGCCGGTCCGGCGGAGGAGGTCGTGCCTCCCGGCCGGCTCCGCGCACGTCGCAGCGCGCAGAAAACGGGGCCCGGAACCGATGTGGTTCCGAGCCCCGTCACGGGTTCGTTACGCGCCGACCTTGACGCGGGCGAAGCCCTGGATCGTCAGACCGGCGTTCTCGGCGGCCTTCGCGACGGACAGCTTGTTGTCCTTCGCGTAGTCCTGCTCGAGGAGCGCGACCTGCTTGCGGTACGCGTTGAGGCGACCCTCGACGATCTTCGGCAGGGCGGCCTCCGGCTTGCCCTCCTCGCGCGTGATCGCCTCGACGGTCGCGCGCTCCTTCTCGATGGCCTCGGCCGGGATCTCGTCGCGGGTCAGGTACGTCGGGTTCGCGAACGCGACGTGCTGGGCGATCGACCGCGCCTCGGCGGCGTCGGAGCCCGCGTAGGCGATGACGACGGCGATCTGCGGCGGCAGGTCCTGGCTGGTCTTGTGCAGGTAGACCTCGAAGGCATCGCCCTCGACACGGACGACGGTGCGCAGCGCGAGCTTCTCACCCAGCGCGGCGGCGGCCTCGTCGATCGTCTCGGCGACGGTCTTGCCGTCGAGCGGCGCGGCGTTGCCGGCCTCGACGTCGGACGCACCGGCGGCGGCGACCGCGGCCACGACCTTGTCGGCGAGGGTGGTGAACTTCTCGTTCTTCGCGACGAAGTCGGTCTCGCTCGCGAGCTCGACGACGGTGGCGGCGCCACCCTCGGTCGTCGCGACGACGACACCCTCGGAGGTCGCACGGTCGTCGCGCTTGGCGACGGCCTTCGCGCCCTTGATGCGGAGCAGCTCGACGGCCTTGTCGTAGTCGCCGTCGGCCTCGACGAGCGCGTTCTTCGCGTCCATCATGCCGGCCCCGAGGTCCTCACGGAGCTTCTTCACGTCAGCAAGGCTGTAGTTGGCCATTGACTGGAGTCCTTTCTGGACTGGTGTTGTGGAGAGAGAGGGAAGGGGCGCCGAGCCGACCGGCCCGACGCCCCCGGTGACTACTCGGCCGAGGTGGCTTCGGCGTTCTTGGCCTCGTCGGCGATCGGCTCGCCGATCTCCTTCGCGGCGACCTGCGCGTCGGCGTCGTTCTCCTCGACGGGAGCCTCGGCTGCGGGAGCGGTCTCGGCTGCCGGAGCGCCCTGCGCGCCACCCTGCTCACCGGAGAGGAGCTCCTGCTCCCACTCGGCCAGCGGCTCGGCCGTCTCCTCGTCGCCGCCGTTGTGGCGGGTCTTCAGGCCCTCGGCCGCGGCGTCGGCGACGATGCGAGTCAGGAGACCGACGGAGCGGATCGCGTCGTCGTTGCCCGGGATCGGGTAGGTGATCTCGTCGGGGTCGCAGTTGGTGTCGAGGATGCCGATGACCGGGATCCCGAGCTTCTGCGCCTCGTCGATCGCGAGGTGCTCCTTCTTGGTGTCGACGACCCAGAGCGCGCTCGGGGTCCGCGTGAGGTTGCGGATACCACCGAGGGTCTTGTGGAGCTTGTCCAGCTCGCGCTTCTTGATGAGGAGCTCCTTCTTGGTGAAGCCCTTCGTCGTGTCGTCGAAGTCGATCTCCTCGAGCTCCTTCATGCGCGCGAGGCGCTTGGAGACCGTCTGGAAGTTCGTGAGCAGACCGCCGAGCCAACGCTGGTTGACGTACGGCTGGCCGACGCGGGTCGCCTGCTCGGCGATGGAGCCCTGCGCCTGCTTCTTGGTGCCCACGAAGAGGATCGTGCCACCGTGCGCGACCGTCTCCTTGACGAAGTCGTACGCGCGGTCGATGTAGGCCAGCGACTGCTGCAGGTCGATGATGTGGATGCCCGAGCGCTCGGCGAGGATGAAGCGCTTCACCTTCGGGTTCCACCGACGGGTCTGGTGTCCGAAGTGGACGCCGCTGTCGAGCAGCTGGCGGATGGTGACGACGGCCATGCCGTCCCTCCTTGTTCTCGGCACACGACTGTTCGGCCGTGCGCACGGTTGCGGTTGTGTCGGTCGCGACCGGTGGCCGTGACCCCTGGCGCCCTGTCCGCGCGGCCGCCCGCTCGTGAGAGCAGGACCGGTGGCCGCGGAACGTGTCGTGGCGAGAGCACTGCTGTTGGACGAGCACTGCTGTTGCACGAGCACTGTGGACGCGCGAAGTCAGCGCGCCGGAGCGCGCTGCGGTCGCAATGCTAGCAGGTCCGGACGCCCAGGCCGTCGCCGGACACGACGGAGCCCGGACACGACCGCGCCCGGTACGACGGCGCCCGGACACGACCGTGCCCGGGACACGACGGAGCCGGGACGCACGGGAGGCGCGGTGCGGGTCCGACCCGCACCGCGCCTCCCGTCGGGTGGTGACGCCGGTGGACGCTACTTCGCCGACACCGTGTCGCCCTCTGCCGTGATGCCCATCTCCTCGAGGGAGCGGCCCTTCGTCTCCGGGATCTTCGCGATGACGAAGAACAGCGAGAGCAGGGCGAACAGGGCGTAGATGCCGTAGGTCACCGTCAGGTTGAAGCCGGAGAGCACCGGGAACGAGATCGTGACCACGAAGTTCGCGATCCAGTTGGCGGCCGAGCCGACACCGAGCGCGGTCGCGCGGATGCGGTTCGGGAACATCTCGCCGAGCAGGACCCACATGAGCGGACCCCAGGTGGCGCCGAAGGAGACCACGAACAGGTTCGCGAAGATCAGCGCGATGATGCCCCAGGAGCCGGGCAGGCTCGGCGCGCCGTCCACGATCGTGGCCTGCGAGAACGCGATCGCGACCATCGTGAGCGAGACGAACATGCCCGACGAGCCCGCCACGAGCAGCGGCTTCCGGCCGAGCTTGTCCACGGTGAAGATCGCGATGAACGTGACGGCGACGTTGACGATCGACGTGATCGTCGAGATGAGGAACGAGTCGCTCTCCTTGAACCCGACCGCCTGCCAGAGGGTCGTCGAGTAGTAGAAGATCACGTTGATGCCGACGAACTGCTGCAGCACGGCGAGGATGATGCCGACCCAGACGATGGGCTGCAGGCCGAAGCGGTTGCCCCGGATGGAGCCCTTCTTCTCGTTGGCCTCCTTCTTGATGCCGTCCTGGATCTCCTCCAGGCTCGTGTTCACGGTGTCACGCGGGACGATCTTGCCCATGACCTCACGGGCGTCGTCGGCACGGCCCTTCGAGAGCAGGAAGCGCGGGGACTCCGGCAGGGTGATCGCGAGCACGCCGTAGACGACGGACGGCACGACACCGACGAGGAACATCCATCGCCAGGCGGCGAGGCCGAGGACCTGCTCCGAGGCGCCACCGGCGGTCACCGCGAAGAGCTGGTCGGAGAGCAGGGCGGCGAAGATGCCGAGCGTGATGGCGAGCTGCTGGAAGGACGCCAGTCGACCGCGGATCGCCTTCGGGGAGACCTCGGAGATGTACGCGGGGGCGATCACCGACGCGGTACCGATGCCGAGGCCACCGACGAGACGCCAGATGACGAGGTCCCAGGTCGCGAACGCGAAGGCGGAGCCGATCGAGCTGACGAAGAACAGCACCGCTGCCCAGAACATGACGCGCGTCCGGCCCCAGCGGTCGGCCAGGCGACCGGCGAAGTAGGCACCGAAGGCACAGCCGATGAGCGCGGAGGCGACCGCGAAGCCGCTGGCGGCCTCGGACAGGCCGAACTCGCCCTTGATCGCGTCGACGGCTCCGTTGATGACGGAGGAGTCGAATCCGAAGAGGAAGCCGCCGACTGCCGCCGCGATGGCGAACAGGGTGACCTTCCCCTTGAACGCACGGTCCTCGCCGTGCTGGGTGGACGTGTTCGACACGGTGCTCCAGGTTCTTGCCGCCGTGCTGGGTGGCGCACGGTGCCCCGGCGGTCGGCTGGTTCGCCGTCCGAGCGGCGTTGCGTGTTCCGGAGCGGCCCCGACTGTACTCGCTGGCGGCTCGCGGGGCACATCGGGGCGCGGCGGCGCGGCTGCGCGGCGGGCCATGCGGGGTTGGACGCGTTCTGGGGTCGCCGTGGATCGCACGGGTTCGCCGACGTTGCACGCGTCGATCGACGCGTGTCGTGTCGCAGCCGGCACCGCGAGAGGACGTGGTGTGGCGCGGCGCCGTCCGACAGCCGTCCCTGCACAGCCCTGGAGGCAGCGGGCACCGTCCCCAGATCGGCCTGCCGCCGCTCGTGCCCGGGCGCGTCTCGACGACCCTCGTCACATGAGACGGTCACCGCTCCTCCCTCGGCCCGGGCGGCCGGGTGGGCTCCTCGTCCTCGCGGTCGCACTCCTGGTCGAACTCGCGGGTCCGCTCGTGGTCGCGCTCGCGAGTGCGCTCCTGTCGGGGCACCCGGCGACGTCCGACGAGGCTGGCCGCTCGGCCGGAACGATCGTGGCGAGCGAGGACGTCGCTCCGGCGCCGTGGGTCTGGCCGACGGGCACGCGCGAGGTGGTCCGACCGTTCGAGGCACCCGCGGACGACTACGCGCCGGGTCACCGCGGCATCGACCTGGCTACGTCCGTCGGTACCCCTGCGGTCGCGGTGGCGGACGGCACGGTGTCGTTCGCCGGGCAGGTCGCCGGCAGGGGCGTCGTGACCATCGACCACGGGGAGGGCCTCGTGAGCACGCTGGACTCCGTCGAACCCTCGGTGGCGACGGGCGACGCCGTCCAGCAGGGGATGGTGGTCGGTGTCGTCACGGTCGGACACTGTGCCGCCGCCGATCCGTGCCTGCACCTCGGCGCACGGGTCGAGGGTCGCTACGTCGATCCGCTGCGGTTCCTGTCGCCGGCTGCCTGGCCGGTCCTGCTCCCGGAGTCGGCGTGGCCGGGGTGACGTGCCGGAGGCCGCGAGGCCGTGCTGCGGAACGGCGTCGGGACTCCCGCCCGGCCGTTCGCCGTCAAGCGCGGGGGTGCGCCGTTCGGTAGACCTCCCGGAGCCGGGCGGACGAGACGTGCGTGTAGATCTGCGTCGTCCCGAGGCTCGCGTGCCCGAGGAGCTCCTGCACGGCCCGGAGGTCCGCTCCCCCGTCGAGCAGGTGCGTCGCCGCGGTGTGCCGGAAGGTGTGCGGCCCGCTCGGACCCGCGCCCGGCAGGTCTCCGAGCGCTCGAGCGACCACCCGGTACACGCTGCGGACCCCGAGTCGGCCACCCCGGTCGCCGAGGAAGAGCGCGGGCCCGCCGGAGCGCTGCACCTGCTGCTCGGAGGGGTCCGGCTGCGGGGAGGTGTCCGACTGCCGGGCGGGGGCCGGTGACCGCTCGGCAGCGCGCGCAGCGAGGACCGGGCGACCCCGTCCGAGCCAGGCCTCGAGCGCGTCCCTTGCGGGCACGCCGAACGGCACCACCCGTTCCTTGCCGCCCTTGCCGAGCACTCGCACGGTCAGGCGGTCTCGGTCGACGTCCTCGACGTCGATGCCGACGAGCTCGCTCACCCGGATCGCCGCGGCGTAGAGCAGTTCGACGACCGCCAGGTCGCGGAGCGCAGCAGGGTCGTCCGTGTCCGCCCGAGCCGCGAGTCCGTCGAGCACCGTCCGGACCTGGTCGGTCGACACCACGCGCGGCAGGTGACCCGCCCCCTTGGGCGCGCGCAGTCGAACAGCTGGGTCGGTGTCGAGCAGACCGGTCTCGCTGGCCCAGCGGGTGAACGCCCGCACCGACGACGACCGGCGCGCGATCGTGGACCGGGCGAGCCCGCGTCGGTCCGCTTCCCACAGCCAGTCGCGGAGCACCTCGAGACCGAGGTCCGCGGTGGCGGCGATCCGCCGCTCGTCGGCGAACTGCACCAGCTGGTCGAGGTCGTTCGCGTAGGCACGGACGGTCTGGTCACTCAGGCCCCGGGCGCCACGGACGTGGTCGAGGAACGACTCGACCGCCGCCACGAGTCGCCCGTCCGCCTGCTCCGCCACGGACCCCAGGGTAAGCGTCCGGCGCCGTCACGACCTGGTCCACCCGCCGACGGTGTGCGTGACGAGCCCCTGCAGTTCGGCCAGCGCGAGCGCGTCCGCCACCGCACCCGCCGACATGCCCGAGCGCACGGCGATCTCCTGCTCGCCGAGCGCCCGTCGACCGAGTGCGTCCAGGACCCGGACCACCTCGGGGTCCTGCCGCCCGCCGATCGGCTCGTCGGCGCGCGTCGGCCCACCGTCCCTCGACGGCTGGCCACGTCCGGATCCGCGTCGTCCGACGGCGGCGTCGACGGGGTCGCCCGGACCGACGACGATCTGAGCACGCCCCTGCGCGACGAGACGGTGGCACCCGACCGACGCCGACGACGAGAACGCCCCCGGGACGGCGAACACGGGGCGGCCGAGCTGCGCAGCGTGGTGCGCCGTGTTCAACGCGCCCGAGCGGGCCCCGGCCTCGACCACCACGGTCGCCGCACCCAGCGCCGCGATCAGTCGGTTCCGTGCGAGGAACCGCCACCGTGTCGGCCGGGTACCCGGCGGGGACTCGGCCAGCAGGCTGCCCTGCCGTGCGACGTTCCGCAGCAGTTCGACGTTGCCCGTCGGGTAGAGCTGGTCGATCCCGCCGGCCAGGACCGCCACCGTCGGCGTGCCCGCCGCGACCGCGACCCGGTGCGCGGTCGCATCGATGCCGTACGCCCCACCGCTCACCACCGTGCACCCGGCGTCGGCGGCCGCCGAGGCGATCTCCGCGGTCGCCTCGGCCCCTGCGACGGTGTTCGCCCGCGAACCGACGACGGCCAGGGCAGGACCGGAGGCCCGACGCCCCGACCGCGTCCAGAGCACGACGGGCGCGTGCGGCCCGAGGTCGTTGACGCCGGTGGGCCACCCGGCCGTGCCCGGCACGACGAGCCGCGCACCGACCGCGCGCGCGGTCTCGAGCGTCGTCAGCACGTCGACCCGGGCGAGCCGTGGGCGCCAGCGCTCGAGGGCGACCCGCAGCGTGCGGGCGAAGGGTGCCGGGGACTCAGCCCCCGGGACACCCCGGTCGATGCAGGAGTCGAGCAGGCCCACGGGTCCGTCGTCGCACGCCGACCGGACGAGCGCGAACGAGCGCTCGGCCCCGAGTCCCTGGACGAGCATCCCCGCCACCGCGTCCCCCGGCTCCACGACGGCCGACCACGCCACGCGCGCCGCTGCCTCCACCGGGTCCACCGCGTCGGCCACAGCCCGACCGAGGAGCACCGCGACCGTCTCGAGCAGGTCGGGCGCCCCGGTCACAGCGCACTCCGGAGGGCGAGGGCCTCGCGCACGTGCCGCTCACCCGGCCGGTCGTCCCCCTGCAGGTCCGCGAGCGTCCAGGCGAGGCGCATCGTCCGGTCCCAGCCGCGCATCGTCAGCGTGCCGAGGTCGAGCGCCTGGTCGAGCGCCGTCGTCGCCCGCCGGTCCACCCGCCCGGGGCCGCGGAGCCACGCCCCCGACACCTCGGCGTTCCGGGTCCACCCCGTACCGACGAGCCTGGTGCGCATCGCGTGGCGTGCCGCCTCGACGGTCGCTCGAGCCTGGGCCGTGCTGGGGGTCGTGCCGTCCTCACCGCGGATCAGGCCGGTGGTCACCCGCGGCACCCGCACCCGGATGTCGATGCGGTCGAGCAACGGCCCGGACATGCGGCCGAGGTACCGGCGGACGGTGGCCGGCGCGCACTCGCACGGTTGCCGCGTCGAACCGGCGTTGCCGCACGGACACGGGTTCGCCGCGAGCACGACCTGACAGCGTGCGGGGAACTCGGCGGCCCCGGCGGCCCGGTGCACCGTGATCCGTCCGGACTCCAGGGGCTGTCGCAGCGCGTCGAGCACCGCGCGCGGGAACTCCGGGGCCTCGTCGAGGAACAGCACGCCCTGTGTCGCGCGCGAGACGGCGCCCGGTCGGACCGTGCCGGAGCCGCCACCGATGAGGGACGCCGCGGACGCCGAGTGGTGCGGGGCCTCCCACGGAGGTCTCGTGGTCCACGATGCGACCCCGTGCCCGGCGACAGACCGGACCGCCGCGACCTCGAGCGCCGCGTCGTCGTCGAGGTCCGGCAGCAGACCCGGCAGCCGTTCCGCGAGCATCGTCTTGCCGGCGCCCGGCGGTCCCACGAGCAGGGCGTGGTGTCCGCCGGCGGCCGCCGCGACGAGGGCACGGACGCCGGTGGGGTTGCCCACGACCTCGGCCAGCTCGGCGACGGGTGAACGCTCGGGGAGCACCGGCGGTGCGGCGACCGGGTCGACCTCGACCGGCGGGAGGAGCGCCCCGGCGTCGATCGCGGCGGCACGGAGCGAGTCCACGGCGCGGACGTCCACGCCGCGCACGAACCGGGCCTCCTCGGCGTTCCCCGTGGGGAGCACCACCCGCTCGGCTCCGGCGTCCCGTGCCGCGAGCAGCATCGGCACGACCCCGGGTACGGGCCGGAGTCGCCCGTCGAGCCCGAGCTCCCCGATGTACACGACCCGTTCGCTCACGCAGGGCGCGACGTCCGCGCCGGCGAGTACCGCCATGGCGATCGCCAGGTCGAAGCCCGATCCGCGCTTCGGGATCGCCGCCGGCGTCAGGTTGACCGTGATCCGCCGGGCCGGCAGGGGCGCCCCGGCGTTCGCCGCTGCGGCCCGGACCCGCTCTCGGGCCTCGCCCAACGAGGTGTCCGGCAGTCCGATGATGCTGAAGGCGGGCAGCTGGCTCGTCAGGTGCGCCTCGACCTCGATCCGCCGTCCGGTCACGCCGAGCAGGGCGACCGCGGCGGACCGACCGATGCCGGTCACAGGATCCCCGTCAGGTGCTCGATGCCGTGCCGGTCACCGGCCACGTGCACCGCCAGCGCATCGAGACGGACCGCCGGGGCGTGCGTGTCGGGATGCGCCGCGAACCACAGCGGCACCAGCCGTCGGAGGCGCGCGGTCTTCGCCGTGGAGATCGCCTCGAACGGGTGCCCGGTCGCCGTGCCCGCTCGCGTCTTGACCTCGATGAACACGAGTGTCCGCCCGTGCCAGGCGACCACGTCGACCTCGCCGCGTGCGCACCGCCAGTTCCGTTCCACCAATCGGTACCCGCGCGCCGTGAGCCATTCCACCGCGCGGTCCTCGCCGTACTGCCCCAGTGTTCGTCGTTCCATGTCGTTGCCTCCACCGACGACGATGCGGCAATGCAACCGGCGCCGTCGGCCGGATGACGGAACTGTGGATGAGCACTCTTGATGGGAATGTTGTGCAGGAATGACGAGACCCCGGATGTCGTCAGGACATCCGGGGCCTCGTGAGGTCGTGCGTCAGTGCGCGGCTGCGTACGCTTCCTGCACCTGGGTCGAGATACGGCCGCGGCTCGAGACCTCGTACCCGTTCTCCTTCGCCCAGTCGCGGATCTTCGCGAGTTCCTCGGAGTTCCCGCGCTTGGGCGCGGACTTCGGCGCAGAACCGCTGCTGCCACCGGAACGACGACCGGAGACCTTCCGTGCCGCTGCGACGTAGTCCGAGATCGCTTCGCGGAACTTGTCCACGTTGTCGTCGGACAGGTCGATCTCGTAGTTCGAACCGTCGAACGCGAATTCCACGGTGCGGCCTTCGCCGGCGGCGATGGGCGAATCGTCGAGGTCGTCGACGAGCTGGACGGTGACCTTCTGTGCCATGTCGTGCTCCTGGGTCGAGGGGTGGTGATCCCCGTGACGGTGGGTCACGGGAAAAGCTTCACCACCACCGTAGCGCGACAATTGCGGGAATGTCGTCGGAAGAAGCCCGAGTCGCAATTCCAGTAAAGCTGTGGATCACTCGTCGAGTGCGAGTTCCTTGGGCAGTTCGAGTTCCCGCGACGTGAGTTCCTCGACGTTCACGTCCTTGAACGTGAGGACACGCACGGACTTCACGAACCGGTCGGAACGGTAGACGTCCCACACCCACACGTCGTTCATCGTGAGCTCGAAGTAGAAGTCGTGCTCGGTGTCACGGCGGACGAGGTCGACCTCGTTCGCCAGGTAGAACCGCCGCTCGGTCTCGACCACGTACCGGAACTGCGACACGACGTCGCGGTACTCGCGGTACAGGGCAAGTTCGACCTCGCGGTCGTAGTCGTCGAATTCGTCGTCATCCATCGCCCGCACAGTCTACGGCGAGCCGACCGACGATGGACGACGGGGTGGGTCAGCCGGTGACGGCCAGCTCGTCGAAGCCGTCCAGGGCGACGCTCGACGCCTGGTGCAGCCAGCTCTTCCGGTGCAGCGCGTGCGCCCCGACGGACCGGATCCCGTCGTAGTGCGCCGTGGACCCGTACCCCTTGTTGGACGCCCACCCGTAGTGCGGAGCCTCCTCGTGCGCAGCGACCATCAGGGCGTCGCGCTCGACCTTCGCCACCACGGACGCTGCGGCGACCGAGGCGCAGTCCCGGTCCGCCTTCACGCGCACCACGACGTCGAGCGGCCGGGCGGACGGGACCAGCGCTGTGGGGACGGCACGGGACAACCAGTCGAACGAGCCGTCCAGCACCACGACGGCGTCGTCGAGGCACAGCCCGTCGTCGACGAGCGCGCCGAGCGCCGCCGCACCGGCCTGGCCGAGCGCAGGGACGATGCCCTGCTGGTCGACCACGTCCGCCGTCGCCATGCCCACGGCGGTCCGTGCCCACCGTCGGACGACGGGCTCGAGCTCGGTGCGCCGAGCGGCGGACAGCAGCTTCGAGTCGGCGAGCCCCTGGGGCACGCGTCCGATGTCGATCGTGACCGCCGCGACCCCGACGGCCACCGGACCGGCGATCGCCCCGCGGCCGACCTCGTCCATGCCGATCACGGTCACCCGACCGGAGCCGAGCAGCTTCTTCTCGACCCGCAGCGAGGGCCGGACCGGGGTCACCGGTCCTTCTCCTCCACACCCGCGAACACGTCGGGGTAGTCGTCGAGCCACGTCCAGCGGCTCGTGGGCCACGAGATGACGAACGCCCTGCCGGTGACATCCGACAGCGGCACGAAGCCCTTCGACGGGGTGTCGCGGTTGTAGCGGGAGTCCTTCGAGTCGTTGCGGTTGTCGCCCATCACCCAGATCGTGCCCTCGGGGACGGTCACCGAGAACGGGTCGGCCGACGCCGGGGCGCCGCTCGGCAGCAGCGTGTACGGCTCCTTGATGGGCACGCCGTTCACGGACATCTGCCCGAGGTCGTTGCAGCACGTGACCTTGTCCCCCGGCAGGCCGATGACCCGCTTGATGAGGTGGTCGTCGCTGTCACCGGTCCCGAGACCGACCTGGGTGAGGAGCCAGTCGATCGCCTTCGCCGGCTGCGTGGTCGGCGCGACGCCCGGCACGTTCGTGCCGGTCAACCAGCCGCCCGGGTCCTTGAAGACCACGACGTCACCGCGCTTGAGCGACACCACGTCCGGCACGAGCTCGTTGACGATCACCCGGTCGTTCACCTGCAGGGTGTTCTCCATCGACTCCGACGGGATGTAGAACGACCGGATCAGGAACGTCTTGACGAGGAACGAGACGAGCAGTGCCGCGAGGAAGATGATGACGAGGTCCCGCAGGAACGTCAGGACGCCGTTGCCCTTGTGCTCAGCCCGTGGGCGGCGTCCCGATCCTTCGGTGGTGTCCGTCATGTCCGCTCTCGTTCACATGCACGCTCGACCAGCGTGCCGACCCACACCCGCACTCGTCGGACGTGGAAGACCCTGCGCTCCGTGGAGCGCGCACAACGGGAAAGCCCCCCGTCGATGCACAACCGTACATCGGCGGGGGGCGTCCAGTGGAACCCGGCTCGCGGGCCCTCACTGTGAAGGCGATCAGGCGTCGCGCTTCTCCTTGATCTTGCGGCGGGCCGCCTTGCCGCGGAGCTCGCGCAGGTAGTAGAGCTTCGCGCGACGGACGTCACCGCGGGTGACGACCTCGATGTGGTCGATGATCGGCGAGTGCACGGGGAACCAGCGCTCGACGCCGACCTGGAAGCTCACCTTGCGGACCTTGAAGGTCTCGCCGAGGCCGTGGCCCTGGCGGGCGATGACGACGCCCTGGAACACCTGGACACGCGAGCGCGTGCCTTCGATGATGTTGACGTGCACCTTGATGGTGTCGCCGGGGCGGAAGTCCGGGACGTCGGTGCGCAGGGACGCTGCGTCGACGTGGTCGAGGAGCTGCATGTTCGTTCACTCTCTGCGGACGCGCACGGGTCGCCGCGGATCGGTGTGTGGAAAGAAGTGTGCGTGCCCGGAATCGGCGACTCCCCCGTGGCAGAGTCCAGCCAGGGCACAGCGGTCCATCATGCCACAGGGAAGCCCGCTCGCAAAACGACCAGGATGGACGCATGATCGAACTCCGCACCCCCGCCGAGCTGGAGGGCCTGCGCGCCGCCGGACGGTTCGTCGCCGACGTCCTCGACGAGCTGCTCGAGACCGTCGACGTGGGCGTGAACCTGCTCGACCTCGACCGCGTGGCCGCTCGGATGATCGCCGACCGTGGCGCCGTGAGCTGCTACGTCGACTACCACCCCTCGTTCGGCAACTCCCCCTTCGGCCGGAACCTGTGCACGTCGGTGAACGACGCGGCCCTGCACGGCCTGCCGTACGACCGCGTGCTCGTCGACGGCGACCTCGTCAGCCTGGACTTCGCCGCGAGCGTCGACGGCTGGGTGGCGGACTCCGCCGTCACGGTGCAGGTGGGCACGGCCCGCGACGAGGACCAGCGACTCGTCGGGACGGTCGAGCGCGCGCTGCTGGCCGGCATCGAGCAGTTCCGACCGGGCAACAAGCTCGGCGACGTCTCCTACGCCATCGGCAGGGCGGCGAAGGACGCCGGCTACAGCGTCAACACGCAGTTCGGTGGGCACGGCGTCGGCCGCACGATGCACGGTGACCCGCACGTGCCGAACGACGGCCGCCCCGGCCGCGGCCTGAAGCTCCGCACGGGCCTCGTGGTCGCGATCGAGCCGTGGCTCATGCAGGGCACCGACGAACTCGTGCAGGACGAGGACGGCTGGACGCTGAAGAGCGTCGACGGATCCCGTGCCGCGCACGTCGAGCACACCGTGGCGGTCACCGACGACGGTCCCGAGGTGCTCACCCTGCGACGCGCCCAGCGCACCGAGGCGACCGCCTGACTGCCGGGAGGCGCGGCGCGACCCCGCCCCGCGCCTCCCGTCCGTTCGTCCATCCATCCGTCGGGACGCGGGCGCCCTCGTCGCGCGACCTGCCGCTCACGATCCAGCCCGGCGGCACGTCGCGCGACCGGAACGTGCGCCGGCGGCACGTCGTGCGACCGCAACGCGCAGGAACGGCACATCGTGCGACCGGAACGTGCACGGAGCACCGCTGCCGGACCAGCCGGCGCAGAGCGCGCGGCGACGCGGCCGGCGCTACGCGTCGGGCAGCAGATCCGGGCGGACGCGACGGGTCCGCTCCACCTGCTGCTCGTGCCGCCAGGCGGCGACGCGCGCGTGGTGCCCGCTGAGCAGGACGTCCGGCACCTCGAGGTCCCGCCAGAGGGCCGGCTTCGTGTACGACGGGTACTCGAGCAGGCCGTCCTCGTGGGACTCCTCGACGAGCGACTCCGGGTTGCCGACGACCCCGGGGACGAGACGGCCGACCGCCTCGATCATCGCCATGGCCGCGACCTCGCCGCCGTTCAGCACGTAGTCACCGAGCGAGAGCTCGACGACCGAGCACCGCCCGGCAGCCCACGCGAACACGCGGGCGTCGATGCCCTCGTACCGCCCGCAGGCGAACACGAGGTGGTCGTGCTCGGACGCGAGCGACCGGGCGATCGACTGACGGAAGGGGGTGCCGGCCGGCGTGGGGACGACGAGCGTCGACGAACCGTCCTCGCGCAGGATCGACGACAGCGCCTGCGCCCACGGCTCGGGCTTCATCACCATGCCCGCGCCACCGCCGTACGGGGTGTCGTCGACCGTGCGGTGCCGGTCGGTCGTCCAGTGACGCAGGTCGTGCACGTGCACGTCGAGCAGCCCGTCCGAGCGGGCCTTGCCGAGCAGCGAGACGTCGAGGACGGAGAAGAACTCCGGGAAGATCGTGACGATGTCGATCCGCACGATCAGCCCTCGCGGTCGGTCGGCGTGACCGTCTCGGGCCGCGAGGTGTCCTCGGGGTCCTCGAACAGTCCCGTCGGGGGCGTCACCGTGACGGTCCCGGCCGTGATGTCGACCGTCGGCACGATCGCCGAGACGAACGGCACCAGGACCTCGCCGCGCGACGGGGTGTCGATCGCGAGCAGGTCCTGCGCGGGCAGGTGGTCGACGCGGGCGACCGTGCCGACCTCGACGCCGTCGCGGAGCACGCGCAAGCCGACCAGCTGGTGGTCGTACCAGGCGTCGTCCTCACCGGTCTCGGCGTCGGCGTCCTGCTCGACCCAGAGGATCGCCCGCGCGAGGGACTCAGCGGCAGTGCGGTCCGCGACGCCCTCGAAGAAGGCGACCGGGTGGCCGTTGTACCAGCGGAGCTCGTCGATGGTCAGGGTCTTGCCCGACCACGGCGAGTCCGAGGGGACCTGGAGCGTGAACTCCGCCCCCGGCGTGAACCGACGATCCGGGTCGTCGGTGTAGAGCTCGAGCTTGATGCCGCCCTTGAGCCCGTGCGCCTTCGTGATGCGACCCACCCGGAGTTGGGTCGTCTCCCTAGGAATCGGTGTCGACCACGTCGACCCGCACCCGCTTGCCGTCGGCGAGAGCCGAGACGAGGGTGCGGAGCGCCTTTGCGGTCCGTCCGGCGCGACCGATCACGCGACCGAGGTCCTCGGGGTGCACACGCACCTCGAGGACCTCGCCACGCGCAGAGGTGGAACTGGCGACGCGGACGTCGTCCGGGTGATCGACGATCCCCTTGACGAGGTGCGTCAGCGCAGAGTCGAGCAAGGAATCAGGCCTCGGTCGTCTCGGCGGCGTCGTCGGCCGACTCGGCCGGAGCGGCGGCGGGGGCCGTCTTCTCCGACTTCGGCTTCAGGACGGCCTTCTTGGCGGTGTCCGCGACGAAGGCCTGCTTCGGCTCGGCGACCTTGACGGTGGACTCGGTGTTGCCCTCGCCCTTGAACTTGCCCCAGTCGCCGGTGAGCTTGAGGAGCGCCGCGACCTGCTCGGTCGGCTGCGCGCCGACGCCGAGCCAGTAGAGCGCACGCTCGGACTCGATCTTGATGACCGAGGGCTCCTCGGTCGGGTGGTACTGACCGATCTCCTCGATCACACGACCGTCGCGCTTGGTGCGCGAGTCGGCGACGACGATGCGGTAGTAGGGCGCACGGATCTTGCCGAGACGCTTGAGACGGATCTTGACAGCCACAATTACTCCTGTTGCGTGTTGTTGTGGTTGAACCGGAACCGCGGGCGTGGGGGCACGCGCGGTGGAAGCTCGAAGGAAGTCGCGACCTGCTGGATAGAGGGTCGAGCAGACGCGATTCGACCGTTCATTCTTGCAGGTTTCCGCCGGAGAAGCGAGCCGGGACGCGCCGTGGCCGCCGTGTCGTCACGGTGCGAGGGCGCGCACGGCCTCGATCGCCTCGCTCGTGGCACGGACCGCGTCGACGCTCCTGGCGTCCCGGGCACCGCCGACGACGGCGTACGGCACCCCCGCGGCAGCCAGGCCCGGTGCGAGCCCTCCCCCTGCGACGGCGACCCCCGACGTGTCCTCGGCCTCGTCGCCCTCGACCGCGGGTGCGCGTTCCTGCCCGGCGCACACGACGACGTGGTCGGCCGGTACCGCGGTCTCCCGACCGTCCTCGTCCCGGATCCACAGCGTCCCGGGTTCGATGCGCAGGTACTCCTGCACCCCGCCGACCATCCGCACCCCGGCGTCGCGCAGTCGTCCGACCGCCACCCAGCGCGAGGTGATGCCGATCCCCTGGCCGAACTTCCCGGACCGACGGAGCACCGTGACGTCGGCTCCGGGGCGGAGCGTCCGTGCCACCGCGGGAAGCCGTTGCGGGACGTCGCCGACCAGGTCGTCAGCGACGGTGACGTCCCAGCGCGCCGCGAACTCCGCCGCGCGCACCGCCTCGTCGGGCGACTCGACCAGGAAGGCCGCCGTGTCGACCCCGATGCCCCCGCCGCCGACCACCGCGACGGTGCCGGGCGGGACCCCGTCGCGCAGGGCGTCCTCGTAGGACACCACGTGGGGCAGCTCGGCGCCCGGGACGTCCAGCACGCGGGGCACGACCCCCGCCGCGAGCACCACGGCGTCGCTGTCGAGCAGGTCGGCGACGGTGGCCGCACGGCCGGTGTGCACGGTCGCCCCGCGGTCGTCGAGCTCGGCGCGCGCCGCCCGGACGGTCGCGGCGTAGTCCTCCTTGCCGGGGATCGCCGCGGCCAGGGCGAACTGCCCGCCGAGGGCGTCGGTCGCCTCCCACAGCGTCACGGCGTGCCCGCGCCGTGCGGCGTCCACCGCGGCGGCCAGCCCGGCCGGGCCACCGCCGACCACGTCGACGCGCTTCGGCTCGACGGTCGGCCGGAGCGGCATGGTCAGCTCGCGGCCGGCACGGGGGTTCACGAGGCAGGACACGGGCCGTCCGACGATGGAGTGGTCGAGGCACGCCTGGTTGCAGCCGATGCAGGTGTTCACCAGGTCGAAGCGGCCGTCGAGCGATCGGCGGACGATCTCCGGGTCCGCGAGGAACGGACGGGCGAGCGCGACGGCGTCGACCTGCCCGCCGCGGAGCACCGCCTCGCCGTCACGCAGATCGGTCATCCGGTTCGAGGCGATGACCCGGACCCCGGGGTGCCCCGACGCCCGGACCACCCCCGCGACCCGCTCGGCGTACGCCAGCCACGCGCCGTGCGGCACCGCGGCCTGCACGGTCGGCGTGCGCGACTCGTGCCAGCCGATGCCGACCGAGATCCCGTCGAGTCCCAGCGGCAGCAGGTCGTGCACGAGCGCGTCGACCTCGGCGTCCGTCGTCGACCCGGGCATGAGGTCGGCGCCGGACAACCGGATCGTGACGGCCAGGTCGGGCACGGCGGTGCGGACGGCCCGGACGACCTCGATCGCGAAGCGACGGCGTCGGACCGCGTCCCCGCCCCACTCGTCGTCGCGGAGGTTCGTCAGCGGCGACTGGAACTGGTTGACCAGGTAGCCCTCGGACGCCATGATCTCGACACCGTCGAAGCCGATCGCCGCGGCAGACCGGGCGGCGGCGGCGAAGTCGTCGATCGTCCGGCGGACCTCGGCGTCGGTGAGCGCGACCGGCTGGACCCCGCGCGCCGCCGCCCACGGCAGCGCCGACGGAGCCACCACGCGCTGGGGTCGGCCGTGCCGGTCGACCAGGCCGTTCGCGAGGGCGTACCGGCCGGCGTGGAAGAGCTGGGCGAGCACGGCTCCGCCCTCGTCGTGCACGGCCGCGACGGCGACCCGGAACCGTTCGTCCGCGCCCCCGGTGCCGAACACCGCGAAGTCCGGACCACCACGGGCCTCGTCGCTGATCGCGATCCCGCCGGTGACGATGCAGCCGACGCCGCCCGCCGCGCGCTCGCGGTAGAACGCGGCCATCGCGGCACCGCCGTCGTCGAGGACCTCGAGCCCGGTGTGCATCGACCCCATCACCACCCGGTTCCGCAGGTGGAGCGGTCCGAGGTTCCAGGACGAGGAGAGGACTGCGAGGTCGGGCACGGCAACGCTGCTCATGGCGACCACTCTGCCGGACGACGTGCCCGGGACCGAACTCCTTGTGCCGACCCTCCAAGCCGACGGGCAGGATGGCCCCATGGACATCCGCTTCACCGAGTCCCGCCCGTCGACCCTCGGCGTCGAGTGGGAGCTCCCGCTGGTCGACCGCGGCACCGGCGACCTCGCGCCCCGTGCCCCCGCCGTGCTCTCCGCCGTACAGGAGCGCCTCGGCGATCCCGACCGGGTGACCGAGGAACTCCTCACGAACACCGTCGAGGTGGTCACGGGGGTGCACGACACCGTCGGTGGGGCGACGAGCGAGCTCGCGGGCATCATCGGCGAGGTGATCGACGCCGCCGAACCGCTCGACGCGCAGGTGATGTGCTCCGGCACCCACCCGTTCGCGCAGTGGGACCAGCAGGAGATCACGGCGGACAGCGAGCACTACACCACGCTGATCGACCGCACGCGCTGGTGGGGTCGGCAGATGCTCATCTGGGGCGTGCACGTGCACGTGGGGATCGACGACCGCGACAAGGCGGTCCCGATCATGAACGCGATGCTCGCGTACGTCCCGCACCTGCAGGCGTTCACCGCGTCGAGCCCGTTCTGGGGCGGGACCGACACCGGGTACGCCTCGAACCGTGCCCTCATGTTCCAGCAGCTCCCCACCGGCGGCCTGCCGCCGGGCATCGACGACTGGACCGGCTTCGAGACCGTCGTCGACGACCTGACGAAGACCGGTGTGATCGACGGGTTCAAGGACCTGCGCTGGGACATCCGCCCGTCGCCGGGGTGGGGGACGCTCGAGAACCGCGTGTCCGACGGCATCTCGACCCTCCACGAGGTCGGTGCCGTGACCGCGTTCGTCCAGTGCCTCGTCACCGCGCTCTCGGACCGCCTCGACCGCGGCGAGACGCTGCCGTCGATGCAGCCGTGGTTCATCCGCGAGAACAAGTGGCGCGCGGCCCGCTACGGCATGGAGGCCGAGATCATCACCGACGCCGCCGGCCACGAGCGCCTGGTCACCGACGAGGTCCACGACCTGGTCCAGCGGCTCGACCCGATCGCCGACCGTCTGGGCTGCCAGCAGGAGCTGCACCACCTGGACACGATGATCGCCGACGGCGCGTCGTACCAGCGGCAGCTGCGGGTGGCGCAGGAGAACGGCGGGGACCTCCGAGCGGTGGTCCGCCACCTGGTGACGGAGCTGCGGGAGTCGCTCTAGACGACACCACGGAACGGACGGGAGGCCCGGTACCAGCTGGTACCGGGCCTCCCGTCGGTCATGGGGTCGCGACTAGCGGCCGAGGAACTTCTGCAGGCTGGCCAGCTCTTCCTCGGTGGGCGCCTTGCCGCCCTTCGGACCGCCGAGTCCGAGACCGGACCCGGTGGGTGCCTGCTGCTGCGGCTGCGCCGCCGCACCCGACGCGAGCGCCGCGCGCTTGGCGGGGTTGCCGACCTTCTTCTTCTTGGCGCCGCCCTGCTGCTGCTTCTTCTTGCCGCCGTGCATGCCCGGGATCGGCCCCATGCCCGGCATCTGCGGCACGCCACCACGGGCGACGGTGCGCATCATCTTCGCTGCCTGCTCGAAGCGGTTGACGAGCGCGTTGACCTCGGTCACGGTGGTGCCGGAGCCCTTGGCGATGCGGAGACGTCGCGAGCCGTTGAGGAGCTTCGGGAGCTCGCGCTCCTGCTTCGTCATCGACTGGATGATCGCCTCGGTCCGGACGATCTCGCTCTCGTCGAAGTTGTCGAGCGCCTCGCGCATGCCCTTCGCGCCCGGGAGCATGCCGAGCATGCCCTTGATCGAGCCAGCCTTGCGGAGCTGCTGCATCTGCGCGAGGAAGTCGTTCAGCGTGAACGAGTCGGTCGCGATCTTCTCGGCGACCTTGCGCGCCTCGTCCTCGTCGAACGCGGACTGCGCCTGCTCGATGAGCGACAGGATGTCGCCGAGGTCGAGGATGCGGCTCGCCATGCGGTCCGGGTGGAACGGCTCGAAGTCGTCGAGCCCCTCGCCCGTGGACGCGAACATGATCGGGCGGCCCGTGACGCTGGCGACCGACAGGGCCGCACCACCGCGGGCGTCGCCGTCGAGCTTGGACAGGACGACACCGGTGAAGTCGACGCCCTCCTGGAAGGCGCGAGCGGTCGCGACGGCGTCCTGACCGATCATCGCGTCGATGACGAACAGGACCTCGTCCGGGTCGACGGCCTTGCGGATGTTCGCCGCCTGCTTCATGAGCTCGGCGTCGACACCGAGTCGACCGGCGGTGTCCACGATGACGGTGTCGTACTGCTGGTCGACCGCGGCCTTGATCGCGTTCTTCGCGACCTTGACCGGGTCGCCGACGCCGTTGCCGGGCTCGGGAGCGAACACGTGCACGCCGGCCTGCTCGCCCACGACCTGGAGCTGCTGCACGGCGTTGGGACGCTGGAGGTCCGCCGCGACGAGCATCGGCGTGTGGCCGTCCTTCTTGAGCCACCTGCCGAGCTTGCCCGCGAGCGTCGTCTTGCCGGCACCCTGGAGGCCCGCGAGCATGATCACGGTCGGCGGTCGCTTCGCGAACTCGAGTCGGCGCTGCTGGCCGCCGAGGATGCCGACGAGTTCCTCGTTGACGATCTGCACGACCTGCTGCGCGGGGTTGAGTGCCTTGTTGACCTCGTCCGAGAGCGCACGTTCCCGCACCGAGGCGGTGAAGGCCTTGACGACCTCGAGCGCGACGTCCGCGTCGAGCAGGGCCCGGCGGATCTCGCGGACGGTGCCGTCGACGTCGGACGGGGACAGACGACCCTTGCTCCGCAGGTTGCGGAAGGTCTCGGTCAGCCGATCGGAGAGTGAGCCGAATTGTGCCATGGTCCGACGATTCTACAGGGCCACCTCCGACCACCCCGGACCGCCCGCCCACCGGTTGTTGGACTGCGTCCAGGAACCGGGGTAGCGTGCTCGACGTGCCCCAGCTCGAGATCATCCGCTGGCCCGGGCTCCTCGACTACGAGGAGGGCCTCGCCGTACAGCGGTCGTTCCACGCCGACGTCGTCGCCGGCCGCTCCCCCGGCGTCGTCGTGCTCTGCGAGCACCCGAGCGTCTACACGGCCGGGCGCCGCACCGAACCCGCTGACCTACCGACCGACGGGTCCCCGGTCGTCGACGTCGACCGGGGCGGACGGATCACGTGGCACGGGCCGGGGCAGCTCGTGGCCTACCCGATCGTCCGGCTCGCCGATCCGCTCGACGTCGTCGCGTGGGTCCGCGACCTCGAGCAGGTCGTCCTCGACGCGGCGGCCTCGGTCGGGGTCACCGCCGAACGGGTCGACGGGCGCAGCGGTGTCTGGGTGCCCCGACCGGGCGGCGGCCCGCACGACAAGGTCGGCGCGATCGGCCTGCACGTCGCCGAGCACGTCTCGAGCCACGGCATCGCGGTCAACTGCGACAACGACCTCGCCCCCTACGGCGCGATCGTCCCGTGCGGCATCGCCGACGCGGGCGTCACCACCCTCAGCCGCGCGACCGGCCGCCACGTCACGGTCGACGAGGTCGCCGCCCTCGTCGGGCCACGGATCCAGCAGGCGGTCGACGGCATGCACGCCGGTCACCGCATCAGCAGCACCACGCGACAGGAGGTCGCCGCATGACCCTCGCCCCCGACGGCCGCCGCATGCTCCGGGTCGAGGCGCGCAACGCCGCGACACCCATCGAGACGAAGCCCGCCTGGATCAAGACCCGCGCGACGCAGGGCCCGGAGTTCCGGGACCTCTCCGCACTGGTCCGGGACAAGCAGCTGCACACCGTCTGCCAGGAGGCCGGCTGCCCGAACATCTTCGAGTGCTGGGAGGACCGGGAGGCCACCTTCCTGATCGGCGGCTCGCAGTGCACCCGGCGCTGCGACTTCTGCCAGATCGACACCGGCAAGCCGAGCCCGCTCGACCGGGGCGAACCCCGGCGTGTGGCGGACTCCGTCGTGTCGATGGGCCTCAAGTACGCGACCGTGACCGGGGTCGCCCGCGACGACCTCGACGACGGCGGCGCCTGGCTCTACGCGGAGACCATCCGACAGGTCCACGAGCACTCCCCCGGCACCGGCGTCGAGATCCTCGTGCCGGACTTCAACGGCCGCCCCGACCAGCTCGGGCAGGTGTTCGACGCCCGCCCGGAGGTCTTCGCGCACAACGTCGAGACCGTGCCGCGCATCTTCAAGCGCATCCGCCCCGCGTTCCGCTTCGAGCGCTCGCTCGACGTCCTCACGCAGGGCCGCGACGCGGGCCTGGTGACGAAGTCGAACCTCATCCTGGGCATGGGCGAGGAACGGCACGAGGTCGTCGACGCACTCGAGCAGCTGCACGAGGCGGGTACCGACATCATCACGCTGACGCAGTACCTCCGCCCGTCGCCGCGGCACCTGCCCGTCGCGCGGTGGGTGACGCCGGAGGAGTTCGTCGACCTGCGCGAGATCGCCGAGGACATCGGCTTCGCCGGTGTGCTCGCCGGTCCGCTCGTGCGCTCGTCCTACCGAGCGGGACGGTTGTGGGCACGCGCGACCGTCACGCGTGGCGGCACGGTGCCGCCGCACCTGGCCCACCTGCTCGAGGCGACGCCGGGTCGCCAGGCCGTGTAGCGCCGATCCGGCGACCGACGGACGGACGGCAGGCCCGGTACCAGCTGGTACCGGGCCTGCCGTCCTCGCGTGGTCACGTCCGACGTGACCGGCCGTCGCTACGCGCGACCGCGGATGCTCCGGAGGAGCCAGCCGATGACCGCCAGCAGGATGAGCACGATGCCCACCCAGAGCAGGAACTTCAGCGCACCGACGAAGATGCCGCTGAAGAGCAGGACGAGGCCGACGATGATCGCGATGATCAGCAGTGCGGGCATGAGGGTCTCCAATCCCTGGAACGAGACCGAGCGGACGCCCGGGCCGAAGCGGACACTACTCGCGAGCCGGCGACGCCGTTCCCCGAGCACGGGGCCCGGCAGCTGCCCCCGGTCGGGGATCCGGCCCCGGGAGGTCCGCGTCGCGATCCACCGCACGGCTCCGCAGGAACACCACCGCCAGGATCGGCAGCAGGACGATCTGCCCCCAGATCCCGATGGTCTGCGCCTCGTCCGCCCAGGTCCGGGCGGAGACGCCCACGGCCTTCAGCGCGAACGAGTGGAACCACCCGACGAAGAGCAGCAGGTTCGCGGTCACGTAGGCCACCACCCACCCGAGGCGGATCCGCACGACGGCGAAGAACGGCGTCAACCAGAGCACGTACTGCAGCGAGTCGACCTTGTTCGCGACGAGGTACGCACACAGGAGCGCCGCGCTCGTCTCGATCCAGGGCATGCGGCCGCGCCGGAGCCCGATGACCAGACCGACGGCGAGCACGGCCAGCACGGCCACGGCGGTCGCCGCCGTCGAGAGCAGGTTGAGTCGGAGCTGGACCTCCGGGCTGCTCTGCGCGGACCACGGCTGCAGCGCCCAGTACCAGACCGACATGGTGCTCGGGTCGATGTCCCGGGTGCCCTGGAACCGGATCACGGAGAACCACGACGTGGCGTTGACGAGCACGAACGGCAGGTTCGCGGCGAGGACCACACCGAGCGCGCCGCCCACCGCCCCGGCGGCACGACGGACCCGGTCCGGCCAGGACGGCCCGGCGTCCACGAGGAGTGCGAGGACGAACGGTGCCACGAACGCGAGCGGGTACAGCTTGAACGCTCCGCCGAGTCCGAACAGCGCGCCCACCACGACGGCACGCCAGACCGGCGCACGTCCGGCCGGCCACCGCACCGCGGCGAAGACGCCCGCGGTCGTGCACATCACGGTGAGCAGGTCCCAGTTGTAGAGCGCGTAGAGGAACAGCGGCGGTGTCGCGGCGAAGATCCACGCGCGCCGGCCGGCCATCCGGGCCAGGAGGACGGTCACGACCACCACCACCGGCACGAACGTGAGCGCCGTCACCACGAGGAACCCGCGGCTGGACCCGACCGGCAGGGCGCTGAGCCAGGCCCACAGGCCGGTGAGGGTCGGGTACTCGAGCGTGCCGGGCGGCAGACCGCGGTCGGTCAGCGGCCCGACGTAGGGGAAGACGTGCGACGCGAGGTCGCGGTTCCCCCACAGGCTCAGGGTGTCACCGAGGCAGGCGTGCCGCGTCACGTACGCCAGGTCCAGGCCCTCGCCCGCACACTGCAGCTTCTGGAACAGGCTCCCGACGGTCAGGCCGACGGCGACCAGGCACATCACGACGAGCTCGACGGGGGCGACGCCGCCTGCCGGTCGGACGCTGCTGCGGCCGACGGCCCGGGGGACGCTCATGCGCTGGCCGCGGGCGCCCGTCGCGGCTCCGACGCTCCGCGCACTGCTGACACCTCGTCGTCACGGTCGACTGCTCGACTGCGCAGGAACACGACCGCGAGGATCGGCAGCAGGACGATCTGCGCCCAGAGGCCGATCGACATCGCCTCGTCCGCGTAGGTCCGCACGGTGGTGCCGATCGCCTGCAGGTAGATGTGGCGGAACCACCCGGCGAACAGCAGCGTGTTCGCGGCCAGGAAGGCGATCACCCAACCGAGGCGGATCCGGACGAGCACGAAGAACGGCGCGAGCCAGAGCGCGTACTGCAGCGAGTCCACCTTGTTCGCGACCAGGTAGGCGCAGAGGAGCGCCGCGCTGGTCTCGATCCAGGGCATGCGACCACGACGGACACCGAGGACGAACCCGGTGACGAGCACCGCGAGCAGTGCCACCGCCGTCGTCCCGGTCGCCAGCAGGTTCAGCGTGTGCTGGAACGCGGGCGAGTCCTCGGCCGACCACGGTTGGAAGGCGTAGTACCAGACCGAGAGCGTCGCCCCGTCGATGTCCCGGACGCCCTGGTAGCGGATCACGGAGAACCACGACTCGGCGTTGACGAGCACGAACGGCAGGTTCGCCACGACGACGACGCCCACCGAGCCGGCCACCGCGCCGAGGGCACGGCGCGCTCGATCGCCCCACGACGCGGTCGTGTCGACGAGCAGGGCGAGGACGAACGGCGCGACGAAGACGAGCGGGTACAGCTTGAAGGCACCGCCGAGACCGAACAGCGCACCGACGACGACGGCCCGCCACACGTGCGACCGCCCGGCGGGCCACCAGACCGCCACCGCGATCGCGACGACGGTGCAGGTCACCGGGAGCAGGTCCCAGTTGTAGAGCGCGTAGAGGAAGAGCGGCGGGGTGGCCGCGAAGAACCACGCCCGGCGCCCGGCGACGCGGGCCAGGGTCACGACGGTGAGGACGACCACGGGCACGAAGGTCAGCGCGGTGACCACGAGGAAGCCGTGCAGCGAGCTCACCGGCAGTGCGCTCAGCCATGCCCAGATCCCGCTGAGCGTCGGGTACTCGAGGCTGCCCGGCGGCAGCCCGTCCTCGCCGAGCGGCTGCACGTACGGGAAGTCGTGCGACGCGAGCGCTCGACTGGAGAACAGGCTCACGGTGTCCGCGAAGCAGGCCTTGCGGGTGGCGGTCACGAAGTCGACACCGGGGGCGGCGCACTGCAGCTTGTGCAGCAGGCTGCCGATCGTCAGCCCGACCGCGACCACGCACATCACGACGACCTCGAGCACCGGGACGGTACCCGGGCGTCGTCCTCCTCGTCTGCTGGACGCGGACGTCCCGGACGCGGACGACACCGCGGCGCTCAGCCGACCAGGTTCTGGACGAAGACGTGCGGGGTGAAACCGGTGAGGTCGTTGATGCCCTCGCCCTGCCCGATGAGCTTGATCGGGATGCCGGTCTTCTCCTGCACGCTGAGCACGAACCCGGCCTTGGCCGACCCGTCGAGCTTGGTGATGACGAGTCCGGTGACGCCGGCACCCTCGATGAAGGCCTGCGCCTGGGCGAGACCGTTCTGCCCGGTGGTGGCGTCCAGGACGAGCAGCACCTCGGCGATCTCGGTCTGCTTCTCGACGACGCGCTTGATCTTGCCGAGCTCGTCCATCAGGCCGGCCTTGGTGTGCAGTCGGCCGGCCGTGTCGATCACCACGATCTCGGTGCCGTCGCGCATGGCCTTCTCGACCGTCTGGTACGCCACCGAGGCCGGGTCCTGGCCGGGCTGCGCCGGTCGGACGACCTCGACCCCGGCGCGCTGCGCCCACGTCGCGACCTGCTCGACCGCCGCCGCGCGGAACGTGTCCGCCGCGCCGACCACGACGGTGCGGTCGTACGTCTTGAGGAACTTCGCGAACTTGCCGATCGTCGTGGTCTTGCCGACGCCGTTGACGCCGACGACGAGCACGACCGCCGGGCGGTTGCTGAGCTTGAGGGTCGTGTCGAGCTTCGACAGGCGCTCCTCGAGCACCTCGCGGAGCATGCGCTGCAGGTCGGCGGGGTCCGTCGTGCCGTACCGGTCGACGCGGGCGTGCAGGTCCTCGATGACCTCGTCCGCGATGTCGGGGCCGAAATCCGCACCGATCAACGCGGTCTCGAGATCGTCCCACGTGGTCTCGTCGATGGTCTTCCGCTGGAACAGGCCGCGCAGACGGGTGGACAGTGACCAGGAACTCGCCATGCTCCCAGCTTAGGGCGCGACCAGTGGGCGCTGCGCCCGGTATCCTCGGTTCCTGAAGGGGAGTACTCCCGCGCGGCGCACCCGTCAGTACGGTCTGGGACGATCCAGACCCGGGACGCCGGTCGTGTCCGACCAGTCGGTCGACACGGCGGAGGAGACCTTCAGGCATCGGCGTACCCGCTCCGCGGGACGCCCCGAACCTGAAGGACATCCATTGGACGTTCCCCTCTTCGTCTGGCTCCTCACCATCGCGGGCATCCTCGCGCTGCTGGTGTTCGACTTCTACTCGCACGTGCGGACCCCGCACGTCCCGCACATCAAGGAGTCCGCGTTCTGGTCGGCGTTCTACGTCGGGCTCGCGATCCTGTTCGGTGTCGGGATCCTGGTCTTCGGCGGCGGTCAGGCCGGTGGCGAGTACTTCGCCGGTTGGTTGACCGAGAAGGCCCTGTCGGTCGACAACCTGTTCGTCTTCCTCATCATCATGTCGAGCTTCGCGGTGCCGAAGGAGTTCCAGCAGAAGGTCCTGCTGGTCGGCGTCGCGATCGCCCTCGTCGCCCGAGGCGTCTTCATCGCCCTCGGCGTCACGATCATCGAGAACTTCTCGTGGGTCTTCTACCTGTTCGGCGCGCTGCTGTTCTGGCTCGCCTGGTCGCAGGCGAAGGGCGGCGGGCACGACGAGACCGAGGGCGACTCGAAGCTCATCCGCGTCCTGCGTCGCATCATCCCGACCACGGACGACTACCACGGTGACAAGCTCACGGCCCGTGTCGACGGCAAGCGCCTGTTCACCCCGATGCTGCTCGTCATGGTCGCGATCGGCCTCACCGACGTGCTGTTCGCCCTGGACTCGATCCCCGCGATCTTCGGTCTGACGCAGGACGCGTTCATCGTGTTCACCGCGAACGCGTTCTCCCTGCTGGGGCTGCGTCAGCTGTACTTCCTCATCGCGGGGCTGCTCGAGCGCCTCATCTACCTCGGTCAGGGCCTGGCGGTCATCCTCGCCTTCATCGGCGTCAAGCTCGTCTTCCACGCCATGCACGTCAACGAGCTGCCCTTCATCAACGGCGGCGAGCACATCGAGTGGGCCCCGGAGATCCCGATCTGGTTCTCGTTGAGCTTCATCGCGCTGACGATCGCGGTGGCCACGGCCGCCTCGCTCATCGTCTCGAAGAAGCGCCAGGAGCGCGGCCTGACCCCGACGGGCGAGCCGAAGGAGGCCGTGGAGGCCGACGCGAAGTAGTCGCGACCACGTGGCGGACGGGAGGCGCGGTGCCGACTGGCACCGCGCCTCCCGTCCGTCCGCGGCGGAGTCGGGTGCTCGAGTCTCGTACTGAGCGACGGTTCTCGGGCTCAGGCGCGCGAGAACCGTCGCTGAGCCCGAGACTCGGGCTGACCGCGCCGCGCGCTACGCGACGGCCGCGTCCGCAGGCTCGCGCCGCTGCACGCGCTGGCCGACCACGGCGGACACGCCGTCCTGCCGCATCGAGACGCCGTACAGCGCGTCGGCGATCTCCATCGTGCGCTTCTGGTGCGTGATCACGATGAGCTGCGACGACTCCCGCAGTCGCTCGAACACGGTGAGCAGCCGCCCGAGGTTGGCGTCGTCGAGCGCCGCCTCGACCTCGTCCATGATGTAGAACGGCGACGGCCTGGCGGTGAAGATCGCCACGAGCAGGGCCACCGCCGCGAGCGAGCGTTCACCGCCCGACAGGAGCGTCAACCGGTCGATCTTCTTGCCCGCGGGCTTCACCTGGACGTCGAGCCCCGTCGCGAGCATGTCGTCGGGGTCCGTCAGCGTGATCGATCCCGTGCCGCCCGGGAACAGGATCGGGAAGATCACGTCGAACGCGGCCTTCGTGTCGTTGTACGCCGCCTCGAAGATCGTCTGCATCTTCGTGTCGAGCTCCTCGATGATGGTGAGGAGGTCGGTCCGGGTCTTCTGCAGGTCGTCGAGCTGCTCCGCGAGGAAGGCGTGCCGCTGCTCGAGCGCCTGGAACTCCTCGAGCGCGAGGGGGTTCACCTTGCCGAGCCGGCCGAGGTCACGCTCCGCCGCCGCGAGCCGCTGCTCCTGCTCCGCGCGGACGTACGGCACCGTTGCGACGTCGGCGGGGTCGACCTCGTCGGTGGTGTCGAGCTCGGGCAGCGCCGGACCGCCGGGCAGTGTCGACTCGGCGTCGACGAGCCCGGGCAGGTCGGCGTCGACATCGACATCGGCGTCGACATCGGCGACGGCGGTCGTGGCGGCGTCGCCCTCGGGAGCGTCCGCGTCGGGCGCCGCTGCGGCCTCCGCCGCCGCCCGTGCCCGGTCGGCCTCGCGGTGCCGACGCGCGAGTACCCGTGGGTCGACCAGGACGTCCACCGGCACCGGCACGTCCGGCCCGTACTCCGCGACGAGCACGGCCTCGTTCAGCCCGAGGTCGCTCTGCGCGCGGTCGAGCACGCCGGACACGTGCAGCTTCTTCTCGTAGATCTCCATCTCGAGCGAGTGCACGCCGTCGGTGATGGTCTGCAGCCGCTCGCGGAGCTCGCGCTCCTCGTTGCGGACGACCTGCAGCTCGGTGTTCCGCTTCGTGCGCTCGGCTTCCTCGGTCGCGAGCTGCACCCGGGCCTCGGCGAGCGACCGGTCGACCGCGCCGAGCACGCCCGGCAGGTCGGCGAGCACCCCCTCGGCGACGCCGATCTGTCCGCGCCGGATCACCGCGAGCCGCGCTGCCTCCTCCGCAGCCGCACGTTCCGCCTCGAGCTGCCGCTGCAGACCGGCCGCACGGTTCCGCTCCGACCTGGCCCGCTCCCGCACGGTCTCCACCTGGATGCGCTGCTCGATCTCCGCGGCCCGCGCGGACTCGACGGTGTCCTGCAGCGCCGGGCGCCCGGACGCGTCGACGACGGGTCGCGGTCGCTCCTCGAACCCCCGCAGCGCGTCCTCGGCCTCGGCCAGCGCGGCGTCGACCGCCTCGACCGCACCGTCCGTCTCGCCCAGGGCGGCGCGCAGACGTTCCACCTCGGCCGCGGCGTTCTCCGCCCCGGCGCGGGCCGCGGCACTGGAGCGGTCGTAGTCGGCGACCGCCGCGGTGTGCGCGCGCAGCGCGCGATCGGCCTCGTCGGCACGGCGGCGCACGTCCTCGACCTCCTGGCGAGCGGCCTGGAGGCCCGTGGCCGCGTCCGCCACGTCCGCCGCGACCGCGTCACGGCGGGCCTGCGCGTCGTCGCGTTCCGCCACGAGCTCGATGCGGGACACCGTGCGCGCGCCACCGCCGGTCACCCGGACGGTGCGGACGAGGTCACCCGACCGCGTGACGACCGTCGCGTGCGGGGCGGCGGCGAGCACGGCCTCCAGGTCGACGTCGTCCGCCACGGCGACCAACGTCCCGCGGAGCACCGCGGTGATCGCGGTCGGCCCCTGCACCACGTCGAGGGCGGGACGCACGCCCGGCGGCAGCGACGCGGGGAGCCCTGGTCCGTCGAGCTCCGCGTCCGCGACGACGACGTCGACGCGGCCGAGGTCGGCGCCGCGCGCGTGGGCGATCGTGGCAAGGGCGGTGCCGCGGTCGGTGGCGAGGACTGCATCGGCGAGCCCGTCCAGCGCTGTGGCGATCGAGGCCTCGAACCCGGGCTCGACCGTCAGCGCGTCGGCGAGGCGACCGAGCACGCCGTCGCGCCGGGCGTCGATCACCGCCTGCGACCCGTCCCGGACGTCGATCGACATGCCGAGGGCCGCGACCCGGGCATCGAGTGCGTCGCGCTCGCGTTCCAGGGCGTGGAGCCGGTCACGCAGGGTCTCGCGCGCCGTCTGCGCTGCCTCGAGCCGCTGCCGCGCCGTGTCGTGCGCGGCGGCGAGTGCGTCCACGTCCACCCCGGCGGAGGGGTCGTCCCCGATGTCGTGCAGGGCCGCGGCGGCACGCGCCGCTCGGTCCTCGGCCTCGGCCAGTGCCCGGGCCCGCCGTTCGCGGTCCGCGACGACGGAGGCGCGGCGCGACCGCTGCACGTCAACGGCGTTGCGGAGGCGCTGCGCCTCGAGGTCGTGCTGCGAGACGAGCGCGGCCTGCGCGGCGATCTGCTCGTCGAGGGCGTCCAGGCCGGCCCGCGCCTGCTCGACGGCCGCCGCCGCTGCCCCGGACCCGGCTGCCATCTCGGCGGCACGGGCCTCGAGCCGGTCCGCCTCGGCACGGACGCCCTGCACTCGCTCCGGCGTGATCGTGGGGCCCTGCTGCGGCGCGTCGGCCTGCTGGGCGAGGAACATCAGGCGCTGGTTCGCCAGGCTCGACAGCCCGCGGAGCCGCTCCTGCACGCTCTCCAGCCGGTGCACGACGGTCCGGGCGCGGTCGACGGCGTCACCGACCATGCTCTGCTCGACCTGCTGCTGCCGGGCACGGGTCTGGTCGAGGCGCTCCTGCAGGACGATGCGCTCGGACTTGCGGCCCGTCTCGACCTCCTGGTGCTCGTGGAGCTCACGGCGCAGCCGGACGACCTCGTCGGCCAGGAGGCGGGCCTTGGCGTCGCGGGCCACCGCGGCGACGGACTGCGCCTTGCGCGCGACCTCGGCCTGCCGACCGAGCGGCTTCAGCTGTCGACGGATCTCACCCGCGAGGTCGGACAACCGCGTCAGGTTCGTCTGCATGGCGTCGAGCTTGCGGAGCGTCTTCTCCTTGCGACGCCGGTGCTTGAGGATCCCGGCGGCCTCCTCGATGAAGCCGCGGCGGTCCTCCGGGGTGGCGTGCAGCACCTTGTCGAGCTGGCCCTGCCCGACGATCACGTGCATCTCGCGACCGAGCCCGGTGTCGCTCAGGAGTTCCTGCACGTCGAGCAGCCGACAGTTCTCGCCGTTGATGGCGTACTCGCTGCCGCCGTTCCGGAAGAGCGTGCGGGAGATCGTCACCTCGGAGTACTCGATCGGCAGCAGGCCGTCGGTGTTGTCGATGGTCAGGAGCACCTGCGCGCGACCGAGCGGACCGCGCGTCGAGGTGCCCGCGAAGATGACGTCCTCCATCTTGCCGCCGCGGAGCGTCTTCGCGCCCTGCTCCCCCATCACCCAGGCGAGGGCGTCCACCACGTTCGACTTGCCCGAGCCGTTCGGGCCGACGATGCAGGTGACACCGGGCTCGAACGCGAACGTCGTCGGCTGCGCGAAGGACTTGAACCCCTTGATGGTCAGGCTCTTCAAGTACATGCGGGTCTCCGGGTGCTCGGTTGCGCGTCAGGCTAACGCCTGCGTCGGCGCGGAGCCGGTTGGCACACGGGGCACCGGTGGCTCGACCGGTTCATGAAGGCCTCGCGCACGATGGTCGTGCCGCAGCGCGGGCACGGCTTCCCCTGCTGCCCGTACACCGCGAGACGCTGCGAGAAGTACCCGGACTGCCCGTTGACGTTCACGTACTGCGCGTCGAAGCTCGTGCCGCCGTCCTCGAGGGCACGGGCGAGCACGCTGCGGACCTCGGCCAGGAGCCGGTGCAGGTCGGCCCGCGGCAGACGGTCGGCCGGACGGTCGAAGTGCAGCTGCGCGGCCCAGAGCGACTCGTCGGCGTAGATGTTGCCGATGCCGCTCACCACGCCCTGGTCGAGCAGGACACGCTTGATGCCGCTCGAGCGCTTCCGCGCCATCGCGACGAAGCGGTCGTCGTCGAACGCCGGGTCGAGCGGGTCCCGCGCGATGTGCGACACCTGGGTCGGGATGCTCCTCCGCCACGGCGCGTCGGGGTCGTGGGCGTCGACCGCACCGGCGGACCCGGCTGGGGCGCCGTCGACGGTCGGCATCATGGCATCGATCGCCATCGAGCCGAAGGTCCGCTGATCGACGAACTCCAGCGCGACCGGCTGCTCGGGACGGCCGTCGCGGTCGGTCCCCGTCGGCTGCACGTCGATCAGGATGCGGCGGTGCCTCGCGGCCGGTCGGTCGCGGCCGAGCAGGACCTGACCGGACATCCCCAGGTGGGTGACGAGTGCCTCGGGTCGGTCGCCGTCGCGCTCGGGGACGAGGGGGAACCACATGAACTTGCCACGGCGCACGGCCGCGGCGATCGTGCGGTCGGTCAGGCGTTCGGCGAAGTCCTCGGCCGGGCCGTCGTGCCGGGTGAGTGCGCGGTCGTCGACCACGTCGACGTGCAGCACGCGGGCACCGCTGACGGCGGGTTCGAGGCCGGCGCGGACGACCTCGACCTCGGGGAGTTCGGGCACGCGGTCAGGCCGCCCGGCCGGAGAGCCGCGTCCACGCCTCGAGCGCGGCGGCCATCTCGGCGGTCTTCTTGCTGGTACCGGACCCCGTCGACACGTCCTCGCCCTGCAGCACGACCGTCGCGTGGAAGGTCTTGTCGTGGTCGGGGCCCTCCTCGGTCACCCGGTAGGCCGGGTTGCCGAGGGACAGGCTCGCGGCGAGCTCCTGCAGGCTCGTCTTCGGGTCCATGGCGGCGCCGAAGCGGTCCGGGTCGACGAGCAGCGGCTCGACCAGTCGCAGCACCAGGTCCGTGGCGGCGTCGGGACCGGCGGACAGGAACGTCGCACCGATGACGGCCTCGACCGTGTCGGCCAGGATCGACGCCTTGCCCCGGCCGCCGGTCTGCTCCTCGCCCTTGCCGAGGCGCAGGTAGGAGCCGAGCCCGATCATCCGGGCGATCTCGGCCAGGGCGACCGTCGAGACGAGGCTGGCGCGCCGCTTGGCGAGCTCACCTTCGTCGAGGTCGGGGAAGGACCGGAAGAGCTTCACGGTCACGGCCTGGCCGAGGATGGAGTCCCCGAGGAACTCGAGGCGCTCGTTGTGCTTGATGCCCCCGTGCTCGTACGCGTACGAGCGGTGCGTGAGGGCGAGCTGGAGCAGCTCGGCGTCGATCTGGACGTCGAGGATGCCCTGCAGACGAACGACGTCCGGCCCCACGGGGCGGGACCCCGTGGCGCCGGACGTCGCTGTCATGTGGTCCGGTCCGATCAGACGTCGGCGACCTTGCGGCCCTTGTACTCCATGTACAGGGCGGTGCCGGCCGAGTCCTCGACGACCTTCGCGCGGTGCGGGAGGCTGTAGGTGACCTTGCCGTTCTCGATCGTCTTCACGAGCTGGACCGGCGCGGCCTTCCACTGCGAACGACGGGCGTGCGTGTTGGCACGGGACTGCTTGCGCTTGGGAACGGCCATGGTGGTTCTCTTTCGGTTGGTCGGTGGTCAGGGTCGAGGTGCGTCAGGCCGTGCGGCCGTCGCCCTCGGGGCTCTGGGTGGGGGTGCTGTCGTCGGCGTCGGTGCTGTCCGCGTCGGCGCCCCGGAAGCCGCTCAGCGCGGCCCAACGCGGGTCGACGACCTTGCGCGGGGTGACCTCGCCGAGGTCGGCCAGCCGCTCACCCGTGACGGGGTCGAGGCCGGGGCAGTCCGGCCGGCAGACCGGCTGGAACGGCAGCGCCAGCACTACCGCATCTCGAACGACCGGTTCACAATCCACGTGGTCATCGTGAACGAAGAAGTCGAAATCCTCCGAGACATCGTACGCGAACAGCTCGGCGAAGTCGACTTCGACCGGTTCGCTGATGTCGATGAGGCAGCGCGAGCACTCCCCCGTGGCCTCGGCCGAGGCGTGTCCGGAGACCAGGACACCCTCGTGCAGACCCTCGAGCTTCACGTCGAGCTGCAGCGTGGCGCCCTCGCGCACGGCGATGACGCCGGCGCCCATCGCGTCCGGCACCTCGACGTCGAGCGAGTGCTCGCGCATCTCGCCCGGCCGGTGCGCGAGGTCGCGCACGCGCAGGGCGAAGGGGCTGTTCACGGGGGAAGACACGATCGACGAGTCTACCGCGATCTCCTGCGGACGTCGAGGACGCCCGGGACGCGGCGTGTCAGCGCCCGAGGTGCTCGGCCAGCGCGTCCGCGACGACGACGGGCACGTAGGGCGTCACGTCGCCCCCGAGCGTCGCGACCTGGCGGATGAGGGAGCTCGACACGTGCGCACGCGAGGCCTCGGGCAGCAGGAAGACCGTCTCGACGTCGGCCAGGTGCCGGTTCATGATGGCCATCGGTGTCTCGTACGCGACGTCCTCGCCCGAGCGCACACCCTTCACGAGCACACCTGCACCCACCTGTCGGCAGTAGTCGACGAGCAGGCCGGAGGTCCACTCCCCGACCCGGACGCTGTCCGGTGCCCCGGTCTCGACGAGGGACTGCTCGATCAACCGCACCCGGTCGGCGGCGGCGAACATCGCGGGCTGCTTGTCCGGGTTGTGGACGACGAGCACGTGCACCTCGTCGAACAGCCGAGCAGCACGCCCGATGACGTCGAGGTGCCCGAGGGTCACGGGGTCGAAGGATCCGGGGACGACGGCGATCTGGGCCATGTCCGTCACGCTACCGGCCGCCGGCGTCAGTTCTTCCCGAGGAACGCGGCGTCCGACTCGTCGAGCCGCCGTGCCAGGGCTTCGCGCAGGGCGGGGTGGTCCCGCAGCTCGGGGTCGGGCTCGAGCACGCGTTCGGCCTCGCCGCGTGCGTCGACGATGAGGTCGGCGTGCTCGACGACGCGGAGCAGGTTCAGCGACGACCGGCCGCCGGACTGCCGCTCGCCGAGCACGTCGCCCTCGCGCCGGAGCTCCAGGTCGACGCGGGCGAGCTCGAAGCCGTCGTCGGACGCCGCCACCGCGTCGACGCGCTCGCGTGCGGTCGTCTCGGTCTCGGCCGTCGTCACGAGCAGGCACACCCCGGCGTACTGCCCACGACCGATGCGACCGCGCAGCTGGTGGAGCTGGGAGACCCCGAAGCGGTCGGCGTCGAGCACCGCCATCATCGACGCGTTCGGCACGTCCACGCCGACCTCGATCACGGTCGTCGCGACGAGCACGTCGACGTCGCCGGCCGCGAAGGACGTCATGACGCGGTCCTTCTCGTCCGCGGTCATCCGCCCGTGCAGGACCTCGATCCGCCGGTCCTGCAGGACCGGCATGGCGCGCATCCGCTCGGCCGTCGCGAGCACCGTCGCCGGGGCGTGCTTCGGTGCGTCACCCTCGGCGGGCTCCGGGCCGCCGTCGTCCTCGGCGTGGGCGTCGTCGATCGCCGGGCAGACCACGAACGCCTGGCGCCCGTCGGCGAGCTCCTCGGCCATCCGGGTCCAGATGCGCCCTTCCCACCCGGGGTGCTCGGCCAGCCCGACGGCGAAGGTCTCGACCCCGGCACGGCCCGACGGCAGCCCGGTGATGGTGGACACGTCGAGGTCGCCGAACACCGTCATCGCGACCGTGCGCGGGATCGGCGTCGCGGTGAGGACGAGCACGTGGGGTGGGGTCGCGCCCTTGGTCCGCAGGGCCTCGCGCTGCTCGACACCGAACCGGTGCTGCTCGTCGACCACGACCAGACCGAGCTCCGCGAAGTCGACGCGGTCGCCCAGGAGTGCGTGCGTGCCGACGACGAGCCGTGAGCTGCCGGACGCCGCCGCGAGCAGGGCGCGCCGTCGTTCGTCGGTCGACTGCGAGCCCGTCAGGATCACCGGCCGGAGCTCGGCCGCCAGGTCGGGCCCGAGGAACTTCACGATCGACCGGAGGTGCTGCGCCGCGAGCACCTCGGTCGGGGCGATGAGGGCCGACTGCCCACCGGACTCGGCGACCGTCAGCATCGCCCGGATCGCGACCAGGGTCTTGCCGGAGCCCACCTCGCCCTGCACCAGCCGGTGCATCGGCCAGTCCCCCGCCAGGTCGTGCGCGATCTCGGCACCCACCGCCTGCTGGTCGTCGGTCAGGGTGAACGGCAGCGAGGCGTCGAAGCGCTCGAGGGTCCCGCCGGGCGCCGCCCGACGCGGGGTGGCGGCGGTCGCCCGGGCAGCGATGCGCCGCTGCACCAGAGCGGTCTGCAGCACGAACGCCTCGCGGTAGCGCAGCGCGTCCTGCGCGCGCTTGAAGTCGGTGACCTTCTCCGGACGGTGCAGGAGCTCGAGTGCGCGGCGGAACGGCACCAGGCCGAGTCGCGTGCGCGCGGGTGCCGGGATCGGGTCGGGCACGTCGGGCAGGGTGTCGAGGACCACGGCGATCGCCTTCGCGATCTGCCACGAGGTCAGCGACGCCGTCGCCGGGTAGATCGGGATGGGCTGCCGTGACCAGCGGATCGCCTCTTCGTCCTCGGGGTCCGCCGTCGCGCGGGGGTCGTCGCGGTCGAACAGCTCGTAGTCCGGGTGGGCCAGCTGCCGCGCACCCCGGTAGTCGCCGACCTTGCCGGCGAAGATCCCACGGGCACCGGGCACGAGGTCCTTCGTGCGCCACCCCTGGTTGAAGAAGGTGAGCGTGAGCAGGCCCTTGCCGTCACCGATCTTCGCTTCGAGGATCGACCCGCGTCGAGCGCGCATGGTCCGTTCGCGCACGTCGATGACCTCGGCCACGATCGTGACCGACTCGCCGATCGCGAGCGAGTCGAGCGCCGTCAGGGCGCCGCGCTCCGCGTACCGCCGGGGGGCGTGCTCGAGGAACTCACCGACGGTGCGGTACCCGAAGGCCTTCTCGATCGCCTTCGCCGTCCGTCCGCCGAGGACCCCGCCCAGCCGGGCGTCGAGGGGCGCGGGGCCGAGGTCGGGCCGCACCGGCGGCGCCTCGGTGTCGGGGGTGTCGGAGGTGACCACGCGACCACGGTACCGGGCCGGTCCGACGCACCGCGCGCCTCCCGTCCGGCCTGTGGAGAGCGTGCACGCCGCTACGGTGGCTGCATGACCCGCATCATCGCCGGCGCCGCCGGTTCCACGACGCTCCGGGTGCCGAAGTCCGGCACCCGGCCGACGAGCGACCGCGTGCGCGAGGCCCTGTTCTCGTCGCTCGGCGCGCGCGGGCTCGTGGAGGGCACCTCGGTCGCGGACCTCTACGCGGGGACGGGCGCCCTGGGGCTCGAGGCGGCGTCCCGTGGGGCGGCGGAGGTCGTGCTCGTCGACCGCGCGTCCGCCGCCGCGCAGGCGTGCCGGGCGAACGCGAAGGCCGTGCAGCAGCGGGTGCCGGGGGTGCGCATCGACGTGCAGCCGCAGCCGGCGCTCGGCTACCTGCGGAGCACGGTGCGGACCTTCGACCTCGTCTTCGTCGACCCGCCGTACGAGGTCGCCGAGCAGGAGATCGCGGACGTGCTCGAGGCACTCGTGCCGCGCCTGACGGCGGGCGCGGTGGTCGTCGTCGAGCGGAGCAAGCGGTCGCCGGAGCCGACGTGGCCGGCCGGGTTGGAGCCCTTCAGCAAGCGCAGCTACGGCGAGACCGTGGCGTGGGAGGCCGTCACCCCGGCCTGACGCGGGGCGTGCGGACGCGGGCGGTCGGACGCGGGCGGTCGGGAGGCCCGGCGCGGCCCCGACGGTCAGCCCGCGGCGCCGTCCCAGTCGGCGTACGGGTCCCACCCGGTCGTCGGGACCGGCTCGCCGGCGCGCACGAGGTCCGCGCCGCCGCGGGCGACGACCGCGCCGATGCGCCGGAAGCCGCCCGGCAGCGCCACGCCGGGCGGGAAGGTGGCGAGCAGGCCGTGGTCCTCGCCGCCGTGCAGTGCGAGGTCGTCGGCGCCCGCGACACCGTCGGCATCGAGGTCGAGCGTCACCCGGCTGGCCCGGGCGAGCCGCCCGGCGTCGATCGCCAGCCCGTCGGACAGGTCGAGCATCGCGGTCGCCCCGGCCGTGGCCGCGAGCAGACCGTCGGCGATCGGCGGGACCGGGCGTCGCTGCCGGTCCACGTCGGGGTCGGTGTCCGCGCCGCTCGCGACGGTCGCCGACCGCGAGGGCTCCCCGTGCGCGTCGACGCCGTCGCGGAACAGCCGTGCGAGGCCACGAGCGGCGCGGCCGAGCTCCCCCGAGACCGCGAGGACGTCGCCGGGACGTGCACCCGAGCGGAGCACCGGCGCTCGCCCACCGAGGTCGCCGAACGCCGTCACCGAGACCGTGAAGACGGCCGAGGTCGACAGGTCCCCGCCGACCACGCCGCAGCCCGGGGAGAGCGCGTCCACGGCCGCCCGCACCCCGTCCGCGAAGGACTCGAGCACCGCGACGGGGGTCTCCTGCGGCGCGGCGAGGGCGATCACGAGTCCGCTCGGCGTCGCGCCCATCGCTGCGACGTCGGACAGGTTCGTCGCTGCCGCCTTCCACCCGACGTCCGCCGGCGACGACCACGCCCACCGGAAGTCGGGTCCGTGCACCATCATGTCCGTCGTGACGACGAACCGGCCGTCCGGGGCCGCGACGACGGCGCAGTCGTCGCCGGGACCGACGTCCGGAGCACCCGCCGGCAGTCGACGGACGATCCGGTCCAGCACGGCGAGCTCCCCCAGCTGTCCCACGGTCGGTCCGGTCCAGGCGTCGTCCATCTCGTCCACGTCCGCAACGGTATCCTGCACGTCGATGGACACCGTGCGCCGACCCCTCCGCTGGACCGCGATCGTGGGTGTCGCCGTGGCACTCGCCGCCGGGCTGACAGGGTGCACGAACGCCGTGTCGATGGCACCCGCTCCGTCCGCCGACACCACCGCGTGCGCAGCCGTGCAGGTCCGCCTCCCCACGACCGTCGGGAACGACCTGACGTTGCGGAACACGAACGCGCAGTCGACGGCCGCGTGGGGCGACCCGGCCGCAGCGCTCTACCACTGCGGCGTCGCGGTGCCGACGGTGTCCGACCTGCCGTGCTTCAGCAAGGGCGGGGTCGACTGGATCCGCGACGACCGCGGGGCGCAGGTCGTCTACACGACGTTCGGCCGGTCCCCGGCAGTGCAGGTCGTCATCGACTCGACGAAGACCACCGACCAGGTCGTGCAGGACCTGTCCGACGTCGTGTCGACGCTGCCGGAGGACGGGCACCGCTGCCTCGACCCCTCGGACGTCCAGGGCTGACGACCGCGTGCGGTGCGCACGGCCAGCCGCACGCGACGCCGGCCGTCAGCGGACGGCGACCCGTCCCAGCTCGATGAGCTCGGCGACGAGTTCGCCGTAGGACATCCCGGACGCCGCCCAGCAGCGCGGGTACATCGACAGCGGCGTGAACCCCGGCATGGTGTTGACCTCGTTCACGACGAAGCCGTCGTCGGTCAGGAAGCAGTCCACGCGCGCGAGACCCGCACCGCCGATCGCCTCGAACGCCCGTGCACCGATCGACCGGATCGCGTCGGTCTCGTCGGCGGTCAGGGGCGCGGGGCAGAGGAGCGCCTCGTCGCCGCCCAGGTACTTCGACGCGAAGTCGTAGAAACCGTCCTCCGCCACGACGATCTCGCCCGGCAGGCTCGTGCGCGGGACACCGTCGCGGCCCTCGAGCACCGCGACCTCGACCTCGCGCCCGACGACGCGCGGTTCGACGATCACCTTCGCGTCGTGCTCGAACGCCAGGTCCATCGCGGCCGCGAGCTGCGACGGCTCGTCGACCCGGGACACGCCCATGCTCGACCCGGCGCGGGCCGGCTTCACGAAGAGCGGCCACCCGTGCACCGCGACGGCCTCGGCGACGCCGTCGGGGTCGGCCGACCACTGCCGGCGGAGCACGGTCGTCCAGGGCGCGACCCGCAGCCCGGCGTGCTCGAGCACGGCCTTCGCGGTGTGCTTGTCCATCGCCAGGGCGCTCGCGAGGACGCCGTCGCCGACGTACGGCAGCCCGGCGACCTCGAGGAGCCCCTGGACCGTGCCGTCCTCACCGAACGGACCGTGCAGGATCGGGAACGCCACGTCGACCGCGATCGTCGTGACCGAGCCGTCCGGGTGCGACACGACCAGCTCGTTCGTGGCCGGCGACGTGGGGAACGCCACACGGGTGCCGTTGTCCGGCACGACGGGGAGCGCACCGTCCCGGAGCGCCCACTGTGCCGGGTCGTCGGACTGCAGGGTGAAGGCGCCCTCCTTCGTGATGCCGATCGGCACGACCGCGTAGACCGAGCGATCGACGACGTCCATGATCCCGCCGGCGGTCACGCAGCTGATCTCGTGCTCGCTGGACCGGCCGCCGAACAGCACGGCGACGGTCGTGGGAGCGGGAGCGATCGTGGGCATGGCAGTCCCCTTGGTGGTCGGGACCGGACCGGTCACTCGCCCTGCGGCTCGTCGGTCTCGGTGAGGTGCGGCGCGATGTTGCGCGGGTCGAGCCTACCGGCGAGGACCTCGGCCACCTGGCCGACGATGGGCATGTCGACGCCGTTCGCCGCCGCCAGTTCGAGGATCGGGGCGACCGATGCCAGGCCCTCCGCGGTCTGGTTCATCTGGCGCACGACCTCGTCGAAGCGGTACCCCTGACCGAGCAGGCGGCCGGCCGTGTTGTTCCGCGAGAGCGGGGACTGGCAGGTCGCGATCAGGTCGCCGAGGCCGGCGAGCCCGGACAGCGTCGACGGCTGCGCACCGAGCGACACCGCGAAGTCGGTCATCTCGGCGAGCCCGCGGGTGATGATCGACGCCTTGGTGTTCTCGCCGTAGCCGACGCCGTCGACGATGCCGATCGCGACCGCGATGAGGTTCTTCAGCACGCCGCCGAACTCCGTGCCGATGACGTCGGTGTTCGTGAACGAGCGGAAGTACGGGTTCGTGGCGACCGCGGCCACCGCGGTGGCGGTCTCGAGCGACGTCGACGACACGACCGCGGCGGTCGGCTGCCGACGGGCGATCTCGAGCGCCAGGTTCGGTCCGCTCGCGACCGCGATCCGGTCGCGGTCGATGCCGAGGCCCTCGTGCAGGACCTCGCTCATCCGCAGGCCCGTGGCCTTCTCGACGCCCTTCATCAGGCTGACGACGGGGACGCCCTCGGGCAGCAGCGGCGCGATCGCGGACAGGTTCGACCGGAGCGTCTGCGACGGCACCGACACGTACACCTGCTCGGCGCCGTCGAGCACCGCGGACAGCGACGTCGACGCGGTCAGCGTGCGCGGCAGGTTGATGCCCGGCAGGTAGTCGGAGTTCCGCTTCGTCTCGGTGATCTCCCGCGCGACCTCGGGCCGACGTGCCCAGACGACGGTGTCGGCACCGCCCTCGGCCAGCACCTTCGCGAAGGTGGTCCCCCAGCTGCCCGCACCGATGACGGCGACGCGCGGCTTGTCGGTGGACTGCATGACCACGCGGATGGCCGCGGTGTCGACGGCGCCTGGGGCTGCCACGGCGGGGTCCGGGTGGTCGTCGTGCGGGCGCAGGCCCGAGCGGTCGCTACTCAAACTTCCCGGTCTCCTTCTGGTCGTTGGCGGCCGGGTCCCACCGGGTCGCCGGTGCCTGCTCGCCACGGAGCTCCTCGAGCAGCTCGGTGATCCGCCGCATGAGCAGGTCGGTCGCCGCGAGCAGGGTCTTCTGGTCGAGCGGCTTCCCGCGGTACGCCGACAGGTCGACCGGGTCGCCGACGATCACGTCGACGCGCGACGGCGGGAACAGCCGGAGCTTCTTCGCGTACCGGCCCATGATCCGCTGCGTGCCCCAGTGGGCCATCGGGATGAGCGGGACGTCGTTCTCGAGCGCGATCCGCACCGCGCCGGTCTTGCCGCGCATGGGCCACAGGTCGGGGTCACGGGTGAGCGTGCCCTCGGGGTAGACGATGATCGCTCCACCCTGCTCGATGACGGACCTGCCGCCGCCGAGCGGGTCGTTCAGGCGCGTGCGGCCGGAACGCTCGACCGGGATCTGCCCCATGCCGGCCATGAGCTTGCCGACGACCGGGACCCGGAAGATCGACGCCTTCGCGAGGAACCGCGGCGCACGGCGGGACAGCCAGACGGCGGTGCCGACCACGAGCGGGTCGATGTTCGTGAAGTGGTTCGGGGCGAGCACGAAGGCGCCGCCCTCCGGCAGGCGCTTCGGTCCGTGCCAGTGGTAGCGGGCGGTGAACCGGAAGACCGGGATCACCACGGACGCCGTGATGCGGAAGGCGGTGTTCAGCTCGCCGCGCCGCCACCGGCGCCCCGGGTTCGGGAGACCCGTGGTGACGTCCGAGGCGGACGCACGCCGTGCCTCCAGGCCGTCGCCCCCGCCGCTCGCCGTGCCGTCGCCGCCCGTCGTGCCCTCCACGCGCCTAACCCGCGAAGTCGAAGTCGGCGCCGAGCTTGCGCAGCTTCGGGATGAAGTGCTCGTACCCGCGGCTGATGATGCCGACGTTCGTGATGTGCGACTCGCCCTCGGCCGTCAGAGCGGCGATGAGGTGGCTGAAGCCGCCGCGGAGGTCGGGGACGCGGACGTTCGCGGCGTGCAGCGTCGTCGGGCCGGTGATGACCGCGGCCTGCTCGAACGGGCGGCGGGCGACACGGCGGTCGTGCCCGGGCAGCCCCTCCTTGTGCACGACGATGTCGGCACCCATCTCGTTCAGGGCGTCGGTGAAGCCGAAGCGGTTCTCGTACACGGTCTCGTGCACGATGCTCGTGCCCTCGGCCTGGGTCAGCGCGACGACGAGCGGCTGCTGCCAGTCCGTCATGAAGCCGGGGTGGACGTCTGTCTCGACGACGACCGGGCGCAGGGTCTCGCGCTCGCGGTAGAAGCGGATGCCGTCCTCCTGGATGTCGAACCCGCCACCCACCTTGCGGAAGACGTTGAGGAACGTCATGAGGTCCTGCTGGTCGGCACCCTCGACGAAGATGTCGCCGTTGGTGGCGAGCGCGGCGGAGGCCCAGCTCGCGGCCTCGTTGCGGTCGTTGATCGCGCGGTGCGTGTACCCGCGGAGCGACTCGACGCCCTCGATGAAGATCGTGCGGCTCGGCTCGACCGTGACGATCGCGCCCATCTTCTGCAGGATCGCGATGAGGTCCATGATCTCGGGCTCGATCGCCGCGTTGCGGAGCTCGGTGACGCCCTCGGCCAGGACCGACGAGAGCAGGACCTGCTCGGTCGCCCCGACGCTCGGGTACGGCAGTTCGATCTTCGCACCCTTGAGACCGTCCGGGGCCGTGAGGTGGATGCCGTTGAGCTGCTTGTCGACCACGGCACCCATCGCGCGCAGGGCGTCGAGGTGGAAGTCGATCGGACGGTCGCCGATGCGGCAGCCGCCGAGGTCGGGGATGAAGGCCTCGCCGAGCTTGTGCAGCAGCGGACCGCAGAACAGGATCGGGATGCGGCTCGAGCCGGCGTGGGCGTCGATCTCGGCGAAGTGGGCCGACTCGACGTTCGCCGGGTCGAGGATGAGCTCGCCTCGTGCAGGGTCCGTGATCCGCACACCGTGCACCTCGAGCAGGCCGCGGACGACCTTCACGTCGGAGATGTCCGGCACGTCCTTGAGGATCGACGGGGTGTCGCCGAGCAGCGAGGCGACCATCGCCTTGGTCGCGAGGTTCTTCGCGCCGCGGACCTCGATGCGCCCCACGAGCGGCTTGCCGCCCCGGATGACGATCTCGTCCGACTTGAGGCCGACGCGGGCCCCTGCTGCTGCTGCGTCCTGTACGAGGGAGTTCACTACTTCACCGGCAATGTCTTCGGCCGCCATCGGGAGCGGCGGGATTCGAACTCCGTGATCGAGGACTCGTCACGGAGGGTGAGCCCGATGTCGTCGAGCCCTTCCATCAACCGCCAACGAGTGTAGGCGTCGATCTCGAAGGGCACGTCCACCGCGCCGAGCGACACGCGCTGCGCGACCAGGTCGACGGTCGCCTCGATGCCCGGGTTCGCCGCGATCTCGGCCCAGAGTGCCTCGACTTCCGGTTCGGTCACGATCGCGGTGACCAGACCCTGCTTGCCCGCGTTGCCCTTGAAGATGTCCGCGAAACGACTCGACACCACCACGCGGAAGCCGAAGTCGCGGAGCGCCCAGACCGCGTGCTCGCGGCTCGACCCGGTCCCGAAGTCCGGGCCGGCGACGAGCACCTGCGCCCCCTGGTACACGGGCTGGTTGAGCACGAAGTCGGGGTCCTGGCGCCACCCGGCGAACAGGGCGTCCTCGAAGCCGGTCTTCGTGACGCGCTTGAGGTAGACCGCGGGGATGATCTGGTCGGTGTCGACGTTCGAGCGCTGCAGCGGCGCGGCGATTCCGGTGACGGCGGTGATCTTGTCCATCAGTTGGCTCCTTCAGCGGTCGCTGCCGTCGCGGCGGTGTCGTCGGTGACCGTCGCGATCGCGTCGTCGGTCTCCAGGTCCCACGGGCTCGACAGCGTGCCCCGGACCGCGGTGGCGGCGGCGACGAGCGGCGACACCAGGTGCGTGCGGCCGCCCTTGCCCTGCCGCCCCTCGAAGTTGCGGTTCGAGGTGCTCGCGCACCGCTCCCCCGGTGCGAGCTGGTCGGGGTTCATGCCGAGGCACATCGAGCAGCCGGCGAACCGCCACTCCGCGCCGAAGTCGGTGAAGACCCTGTCCAGCCCCTCGGCCTCGGCCTCGAGCCGGACCCGGGCGGACCCCGGCACGACCATGACCCGCACGCCGTCCGCCTTCTTCCGTCCCCGGATGACCGACGCGAAGGCCCGGAGGTCCTCGATGCGCGAGTTCGTGCAGGACCCCATGAAGACCGCGTCGACCGCGATGTCCTTCATCGGTGTGCCGGCCTCGAGGTCCATGTACTCGAGCGCACGCTGCGCGGCGGCCTGGTCGTTCGGGTCGCTGTAGCCCGCGGGGTCCGGGACCGTCTCGGACAGTGACACGCCCTGGCCGGGGTTCGTGCCCCACGTGACGAAGGGCTCGAGCTCGTCCGCGTCGATGAAGACCTCGGCGTCGAAGACGGCGTCGTCGTCGGTCGCCAGCGTGTCCCAGTACGCGACGGCGTCGTCCCAGTCCTGACCGGTCGGCGCGTGGTCGCGGCCCTGCACGTAGTCGTAGGTGGTCTGGTCGGGGGCGACCATGCCGGCGCGGGCACCGGCCTCGATCGACATGTTGCAGATCGTCATGCGCCCCTCCATCGAGAGCGAGCGGATCGCCGAGCCGCGGTACTCCAGCACGTAGCCCTGCCCGCCGCCGGTGCCGATCTTCGCGATCACGGCGAGGATGATGTCCTTCGCCGTGACGCCGGGGCGCAGGGTGCCCTCGACCGTGATCGCCATCGTCCTGAACGGCTTCAGCGGCAGGGTCTGGGTGGCGAGGACGTGCTCGACCTCGCTCGTGCCGATGCCGAACGCCATCGCGCCGAACGCACCGTGGGTCGACGTGTGCGAATCCCCGCACACGACGGTGATGCCGGGCATCGTCAGGCCGAGCTGCGGGCCGACCACGTGGACGATGCCCTGCTCCTTGTCACCGAGGGAGTGCAGACGGACGCCGAACTCCTCGCAGTTGCGACGCAGGGTCTCGATCTGCGTGCGGCTCGTCGGGTCGGCGATGGGCCGGTCGATCGCGAGGGTCGGGGTGTTGTGGTCCTCGGTCGCGATGGTCAGGTCGAGGCGACGCACCGGGCGGCCGGCCTGGCGGAGGCCGTCGAAGGCCTGCGGGCTCGTGACCTCGTGCACGAGGTGGAGGTCGATGTAGAGGAGGTCCGGGCTCCCGTCCTCGCCCTTGACCACGACGTGGTCGTCCCACACCTTCTCGGCGAGCGTCTTTCCCATCGGCCCGGCCCTTCCTCATCGACGTTGCGGCACCGCTCTCGCGGCTCGGTCCGGCGAGTCTAGCAGCTTGGTATACCAATGCGGGCCGGGACGGACGGGAGGCGCGGCGCGGCACCGCCACGCGCCTCCCGTCCGGCCGTGGTGTGGTCCGGACGAGGCGACCCGCGTCGGCGACACCCGTCGCGGTGGGAAGATGGTGACGACATGACGACGCCTGCGCACTCGACCCGGACCACCAACCTCGAGGGCGCAGCCCGCGCCGCGATCGCGGGCGGCGCACCGCTCGCGCTGCTCATCGCCCTGGGGATGCCGGGCTACGCGGCGTTCGCGATGTTCGCCGGGTTCACGGCGATCTTCGGCGCGACCGAGCCGTACCGCCAGCGTGCCGTCACGACCGGCGTCGCCGGCGCGCTCCAGGCGGCGTGCATGCTCGCGGGCATCGGCGTCGCGTTGCTCGGGCACCCGCTGTGGCTGCAGGCGGTCGGGCTCGTGGTGGTGCTCGTCGTCGCCGTGTGCACGCTCACGGCGCTGCAGACGATCCCCGCGCAGCCGATCTTCCCGGTCTTCGCGTTCGTCGTCTCCTCGCTCGTCCCGCTGCGGCCCGCCGACCTGCCGACGGTCCTGCTGATCATCGTCGGCTCGGTCGCGTGGGCGTGGCTCGTGGCGATGTCGGGCGCGGTGCTCCGTCGACTCCTGCACCCGCGGGCACCGCACCGCTTCCGGCCGCTGGCGGCACGCAAGCACCGCACGCTCGACGTCCTGCGCACGCCGGCGCTGCGGGAGACCGTCGCCCTCAACGTCGTCGGGTCCGTCGTGGCCGGAGCGGTCGCCGTCACGATCCCCGGGCTCGGACACCCGTACTGGGCGGTGATCGCTGTGGTGTCGACGCTGCCCGCGCTCCGGCAGCGGCACACGCTGCGTCGCGCCTGGCAGCGGGTGGTCGGCACCGTCGGGGGCACGGTCGTGGCCGTGGGGATCCTGCTGCTCGAGCCGAGCGTCTGGTGGATCGTCGTGATCGCCGTCGTCGGGCAGTTCTTCGCGGAGATCTTCGTCGCGCGGCACTACGCCGTGACCCTGCTGTTCCTCACGCCGCTCGCGCTCGCCGTGTCGTGGCTGAGCCTGCCCGAGGCGCCGGAGCTCCTCGCGCTCGACCGCATCGCGCAGACGCTGCTCGGTGCGCTCGTGAGCGTCGCGCTCCTGGTGGTCGGGCGGTTCGTCGAGCGTCGACGAGGTCGGCCGCTCGGCGCGACGAGCGCGATCCGCACCGTCTGACGGGGCGCGGCGCGGCGCCGACGCGGCGCGGCGCGGACGCGGCGCGGCGCGGACGCGGCGCGGCGCGGACGCGGCGCGGCGCCGACGCGGCGCGCCGGTGCCGCGCCGCGCCGCGCCGGTGCCGCGCCCTGTCGCGCGCACAGCCGCGAGCACGTCGCGCCGCGGGAACACGTGGCGCGACGTGCCCCGGGTCGTGCGGGAGCAGGACGCACCAGCGAGCGCGCGCCGGACGGGAGGCGCGTGGTCAGCCCGCACCGCGCCTCCCGACCGCAACCGGGTCGCCTGTCACGCGCACAGCCGCCAGCACGTCGCGCCGCGGGAACACGTGGCGCAACGTGCCCCGGGCCGTGCGGGAGCAGGACGCGCCAGCGGGCGCGCCTCAGTCGCGCGGGGCGACGTTCCAGGAGTCGATGACGGGGCGGCCGTGCTCGTAGCCGAGCGAGCTCACGGTGGCGGTGCCGAGCTTGAGGACGGCTCCGTCCTGCGGCGCGAGGCGGATCCAGGCGGCACCGAGCGCGCGGAGCACGTGTCCGTGCGCGACCACGATCGCGTCGTCGCCCTCGGCGAGGACCGGACGGACGCGGTTCAGCACCCGCTCGACGCGGACCCGGACCTCGGCGGCGTTCTCACCCGGGGTGTCGCCGGCAGGGACCCCGTCGGTCCAGAGGTCCCACGGGCCGTGCCGCTTGACCTTGATCTGCGGGGTGGTCAGGCCCTCGTACGCGCCGTAGTCCCACTCGTACAGGTCCTCGTCGAGCTCGGGGTCGACGCCGACGAGCGCAGCGGTGTCCCGCGCGCGCTGCAGTGGGCTCGAGAGCGCGAGCGCGAAGGTGCGGTCGGCGAGGTACCGGCCGGCGCGCTTCGCCTGCTCGATGCCCTCGTCGGTGAGCGGGATGTCGGTGCGGCCGGTGTGCTGACCGCTCCTCGACCACTCCGTCTCTCCGTGGCGGACGAGGACGAGTTCGCCGGGGCGTTCCGAGGTCATGTGTTCCTTCCGATGAGCAGGCCGAGCGCAGCTGCGCCGACCGAGACGACGAGCATCCCGAGGCCGTTCAGGACGGCGGTCCTGGTCTTGCCGGATCGGAGGAGCTGCACGGTCTCGACGCTCGCCGTCGAGAACGTCGTGTACCCGCCCATCATGCCCGTCCCGAGCACGGCGACCACCGAGGGGCCGAGGGCGCCGGTCTCCCCGAGCCCGGTGACGAGCCCGAGCACGAGCGATCCCGTGACGTTGATGACGAGCGTGCCGAGCGGGAAGCGTCCGAGCGCGGTGCCGTCCACCCGGGCCTTGACGGTGCCGTCGAGCCAGCAGCGCAGCGCCGCGCCGACCCCGCCGCCGAGGGAGACCAGCAGGAGTCCGAGCAGGGTCACCGGGCACCCCCGCTCCGAGCGCCGCGGGAGCGCCGAGCGCCGGCGACCCACGCTCCCGCTGCCGCGGCGGCCAGCCCGAGCACCACCGACAGCAGCGCGTACCCGGCGCCGGCGCCCCAGTGCCCGACGTCGAGCAGCCGGGCGGTGTCGTCGGCGAGGGTCGAGTAGGTCGTGAAACCACCGAGGACGCCCGTGCCGACGAACAGGCGGAGCGCCCGACGTCGGCCGAGGTCCGGACCCGCGTGCGCGAGTGCCTCCAGGAGCACCCCGAGGCAGAACGCTCCGACGACGTTGATGCCGAGGATCGTCCAGCTGATGCCGTCCACCGCGGGGAACGCTGCGGCGAGCGCAGCCCGCACCCCGGTGCCGATCGCACCGCCGAGCGCGACGAGTCCGAGGTACCGCCAGCGCAGGTGCGGGGGCCGGTCGGTCGTGCGGGAGTCCACGGACGTCAGTCCACCAGGGCGGCCACGCCCTCGACCTCGACGAGCTGGTCGTCGTAGCCGAGGACGGTCACGCCCGTCAGCGTGCTGGGCACGTCGTGGTCCCCCATCGCGGCCCGGACGACCTCCCACGCGGCGACGAGGTCGGCCCGGTCGGACGACGCCACGAGCACGCGGGTGTGCAGGAGGTCGCCGAGTCCGGCGCCGGCCGCGGCGAGCGCCGTCTCGAGGTTGGCCATGCACCGAGCGGCCTGGGCACGGTGGTCCCCCACGGCGACGGTGCGACCCTGCTCGTCGAGCGGGCAGGCCCCGGCGAGGAACACCAGTCGGGCACCGGCAGGCGCGGTGGCGGCGTACGCGTACTCCGCCACGGAGCTGAGTCGGTCGGAGCGGATGAGCTGCACGGCGCTGGTCACCCTGCCAGCCTGCCACGACCGGACCCGCGGGAGCGTGCCCGCCGCCCGCGGGACCGGCCCGGAGCCGCCCGTGTGAGCGGACCCTCAGCGTGCGACGGGGTTCGCCGTGCGGCCGGCGCGGATGAGCGAGTCGGTCTGCGCCGACAGGTCGACCATCTGCAGGGTGTTCCGCAGCTGCAGCCGGTTGAGGCACGAGTGCTCGAAGTCCGGCACGCGGAGGTCGATCGGCCGCGCCCGTCCCGCCGCGGCGTCGTCCACGCAGGAGCCGACGAGCCGCCAGAAGACCCTGCTCGGCAGGACTCCGTCGTCGTCGAGGATCGCCGCGAGGTACCGGAGCACCCCGTCGAACACGTCGGTGAAGACCCCGAGCGCCGCCTCGTCGTCGTCGACCGGGTGCACGATCCGCTCGATCCCGGCGGGCACCGGGACGTCCCCGACGACCACGACCTCCTCCCCGATGTCCTTCATGAACACGCGGGACACCGCACCGTCGCGCAGCACGAGCACGAGGTTCTCGCCGTGCGGCATGAACAGCAGCTGGTGCTCGGTCAGGCAGTGCACGACGGGGCGGAGGTACGCGTGAAGGTACCGCTCGACCCACGACGCGGCGTCGAGCCCCGACTCCGCGACGAGCGCAGCAGCCACCGACCGCCCCCTCGCGTCCCGGTGGAGCAGCGCCGCCATGGTGATCGGCCGCTCCCCCGGCAGCAGGCGCGGCACCGGGCTCTCCCGCCAGAGCGCCGCGAGCATCTTCCGCTGCGGCGCGCCCTGCTGTGCGGGCACGGCCCCGATCCGGTGCCAGACGTCCCCCGTGTACCCGATCGCCGCGTGCTCGCGGAGCACCCCGAAGCCGGCGTCGGCCAGGACCGGATCGGCCCCCACGAGGTCGGCCACCCAGTCGTTCACCGCGGGCGCGGTCCGCATGTACGCCGGTGACATCCCCCGCAGGAACCCCATGTTCTGCACGGCGAGCGCCGTCTTCACGTACGACCGCTCCGGCCGGGAACGGTTGAACGCGGTGCGGATCGACTGCTGCGGCTGGTGGTCGTCCGGCCCCTCGCCGAGGTCGACGAGGTCCTGCCGCCCGAGGTCCGGGGCGAACGTCACCGCGATCCGGTGCTGCCACTGCCAGGGGTGCACCGGGAACCACGTGTACTCCGCGGGGTCGAGCCCGCGTCGGTCGAGCACCTCGTGGAAGCGCGCGACCGTCGACGCGTCGAGCTCGGCGTCCCAGTGCTGGTGCTCGGACCGGTCCGCGGCGAGCGCCAGGTGCGTGTGCTCACGACGGGCTGCGAGCCACCGGTACCGGAAGCGCCCGCCGGACTCGGGGGCGAACGCGCGGTACTCGTCGAGCCCGAACCCGATCCGCCCGTTCGCGGCGACGAACGCTGGGTGTCCCTCGGTCATCGCGGCCTCGGCGTCCTGGAACCCCGCGACCACGTCGCCGTCCGACCGGCCGCGGGCGAGCTGCGCGGCGGAGGGGCCGCCGCGCCGGTGCTTCGCCGCGGCGCTGGCGAGCGTCGAGGCGATCTCCTCCAGGTACGTCCCGAGGAGGGCGTCGGGGATCCCGAGCTGCTCGTGCAGCGCGAGCACGAGGTCCTGTGCATCGAGCGGCGCCGGGACGCCCGCGCGGCTGCGGGTGAGCGAGGCCTCCTCGACGACCCAGTGCTCGAGCGTGTGCACCCGCGCGCGGAAGCGGTAGGTCGAGTCCCCGGCGTCGAGCACCCAGCCCGCACCGTCGGGCCGTGGGGCGACCAACCGTTCGTGCGTGAACTCCGCGATCGCCTTGGCGACGAGGTGCCGCTCGGCCGGCTCGAGGTGCTCCGGCCGCAGGTGCGCGGCGGGTCCGTCGTCGTCGGGCGTGCCGATCCGGCCGGTGTCCAGGACCGACAGCAGCGCGCGCTTGCCGTCGACGTCGACCTCGCGCAGGACACGGAACCCGACCTCGGCGTTCTTCCGCTGCACCGCCGTGTTGCGCACGTCCGGCTCGACGACGACCCGCTGCGCGCCGAGGGCGTCGCGGCAGTGCTCGACCACCGCTCGCATCACGGCACGTGTCAGCCCGTGGACACGTCCCTCGTCGGGCGGCGGAGCGACGAGCAGGTGCATGCCGACGTCGCCCGGTTCCGCGTCCCACACGTCGGTGAGCAGCACGACCGCCGGGTCGTAGGTCTCCGCGTACGCGACGGGCTCACCCTCCCACCGGAGCACCCACCCCGCCTGCGCCGGGTCCTCCTGCACCGAACGGAGGTACGTGCGGACCGCGTCGGTGTCGTGGTCGGACATCGCCCACCACGAGGACGCCGGGGCGGCGAGCCACGCCTGCACGACGGCGGCGTCGCGGTCCGGGACCACCGGGTGGACGGACGGGAGGCCCGTGGTCGCGTCCGCCCGTGCGGCGACGGTCGCCGGGGCGCTCACGACGCGGCCCCGGCGGTCGCGGTCCGGCGGGCTGCCGCGGCTACGGCGCTCGCCGGGGCGTCGGCGACGGGACCGGCCGCAGCGTCCGGCACGGTGCCGGCCGCAGCGGCCGCTCCGGTGTCGGCAGCAGCGTCCGGAACCGGCCGTCCACCGGGCAGGCCGAACTCCTGGAAGGCGATCCGCTCCTCCAGGCCGTACACGGACCGCCCCGTGACGGAGCGGATGATCGAGGCGTTCCGCCACGCCCCCATCCCGAGGTCGGGGGCGGTCAGACCGTGCGTGTGCTCCTCGGCGTTCTGCACCCAGATCCGGCCGCCGAGGGTGTCGACGTGCAGGTCGCGTGCGACGGCGAACCGACCGCGGTCGTCGCGGCGGACGAGGTGCTCGACCGGGGCGAGGAAGTCCGGGTCCCGCGGTCGGTACCCGGTCGCGAGGACGAGCCGGGCGACCTCGTGCACCGCCGCGGTGCCGAGCTGCGCGTGTCGGAGGGTCAGTCGGAAGCGGTCCCGCTCGGGCAGCCACGCAGCCGCGACGACGCTGGTGTCGGTCCGGAGCGTCGTCGGGACCGGCCCGCGGGCGCTGATCCGGTAGAGCGTGTCGTAGACCTCGTCCACCAGGTCGGCGCTGATGCCCTTGTACAGCCCCCGCTGCTCGCGACCGAGCCGGTCTCGCACCTCGCCGGGCAGGGCGTGGAAGTGGTCGGTGTACTCCGGGCTCGTCATCTCGAGCGTGAGCTTGGTGTCCTCCATCGGGAAGAACCGGGGCGATCGGGTGATCCAGTCGAGGCGGTAGCCGCCGTCGCGGATGCCCTCGAGCAGGTCGCGGTAGACCTCGGCCGCGGACTGCCCGCTCCCGACCACGGCGATCGAGTCGGCGCTCCGGAGCGCGTCACGCGCCGGCAGGTACCCCGCGGAGTGCACGACCGGTCCGTCGAGGTCGCGGAGCGCCTCGGGCACCGCGGGTTCCGTACCGATCCCGAGCACGACGTGCCGGGCGACGTACCGCTCGGACCCGCTCGGGGTCTCGGCGTGCACGGTGAACAGGTCGGTGTCCTCGTCGTGCTCGACGGCGACGACCCGACGGCCCCAACGCAGCGTGTCGAGCCGTTCGGCGGCCCAGCGGCAGTAGGCGTCGTACTCCACGCGCAGGGGGTGGAAGTCCTCGCGGATGAAGAAGGGGTAGAGCCGCCCGGTCTCCTTGAGCCAGGCGAGGAACGAGAACGGCGACGTCGGGTCCGCCATGGTCACGAGGTCGGCCAGGAACGGGACCTGGATGGTGGCGTCGTCGAGCATCATGCCGTGGTGCCAGGCGAAGCCGTCGGCCTGGTCGAGGAACACGGCGTCGAGGTCGTCGATCGGGTCGGTCAGGCAGGCGAGCCCGAGGTTGAACGGGCCGATCCCGATCCCGACCAGGTCGAGGACGCGGCCGACACCGTCGCCGGTGTCGCTGGTCCTGGTGCCGGTGTCGCTGGTCCTGGTGCTGGTGGTGCTGGTGCTGGTGGTCACCGGGTTGCTCCCGTCGTCGTGCCGGCCGTGCTGGGGACGCCGCTGGCGTGCAGGCGTGCCGCGGTGTCGACCACGTGGTCGAGCGCCGCGACGACCTGCGTCGTGCTCGTGGTGGGGTTGAGCAGGGTGAGCTTGCTGCACGGACGGCCGTCGATCACGGTCTTCGCGACGAGCACCCGACCCTCGGCGAGCAGGGCCGCGCGCAGCGGCGCGACGAGTGCGTCGGCCTCGGCGTCCGACACCCCGTCCGGCTGCCAGCGGAAGAGCACCGTGCTCAGCTGCGTCGGCGCGACGAGCACCAGGTCCGGGTGTGCCGCGACGTGCTCGTGCACCCGCTCCGTGACGTCGAGCACCGCGTCGAAGGCCCGTCCGATCGCCTCGGCGCCGCTCGCCCGGAGGGTCGCCCAGAGCTTGAGCGCGTCGAACCGCCGGGTGGTCTGCAGGGACTTGTCGACCTGGTTCGGCTCGTCGGCGTCCTCGGGGTTGAGGTAGTCCGCGTGCCACGAGGCCCGGCGGAGGTCCTCCGGGTCCCGCACGAGCAGCGCGCTCGACGACACCGGCTGGAAGAACGACTTGTGGAAGTCCGCGGTGACGCTCCGCGCTCGTCCGATGCCGGCGAGCAGGTGTCGGCGGGTCGGGGACACGAGCAGGCCACAGCCGTACGCGGCGTCGACGTGCAACCAGACGTCCTCGAGGTCGCAGACGTCGGCGATCGCCTCGAGCGGGTCGATGCAGCCGCGGTCGGTCGTGCCCGCGGTCGCGACGACGGCCGCGGGCGTCCGGCTCTCGCGCCGGGCGTCGGCGATCGCGTGGGCGAGGGCGTCCGGTCGCATCCGGCCGGCTGCGTCGGCGGCGACGTCGACGACGGCACGTTCCGGCAGGCCGAGCAGCATCGCGGACTTCCGGACGCTGAAGTGGCTCGACGCGGTGGCGAACACGACGAGGTCGTCGAGTGTCGGCGAGCGGTGCGCACGGTCTCCCGCGCGGAGCGGTGCGGTCGCGGCCTGGCGCGCCAGGAGCAGGGCGTGCAGGTTCGACTGCGTCCCACCCGAGGTGAAGACCCCGTCCCCCGTCGGGAAGCCGATCGCGTCCGTGACCCACCGGACCGTCCGACGTTCGATCTCGGTGCCGATCCGCGACTGGTCCCAGGTGTCGACCGACGGGTTGACCGCCGCGAGGACCGCCTCGGCAGCGACCGCCGGCACCGCCACCGGACAGTTGAGGTGCGCGAGGTAGCCGGGGTCGTGGAACCAGACGGCCTCCGCGGTGAAGAGGTCGTCGACCTCGGCGACGGCGGCCTCGGTCGACCCGAGCGGCCGGTCGAGGTCGACCGCCGCGATCCGCTGCCGGAGGACGGCGGCGGGCGTGTCGGTGGTCGGCGCGGTGACGGTCGCGAGTCGGTCGGCGGTCCGGTCGACCGCGCCCCGGACGACGCTGCGGTACCGGTCGGAGCGGTCGGACGTGAGGAGTTCGAGCAATGGCGTGGAGCTGTTCACGTTAGGTAAGGCTAACCTCACTCAGCCGTGGAACGGAAGTCGCACCCGGGGGAAGACCGGTCGTTCTGTCGTGCTCGGCCTGACCCGGCCTGCCCCGGTACGCTCGCCGGGTGACCTGCCCTCCGTCCGCCGCCGACGCCGACGCGGACGCGACCGCCGATGCAGTCGCGGCGGTCGACGCCGTCGCGACCGTCGCCGTCATCGGCGCGGGGCAGGCCGGGCTGTCGGTCGCGCACCACCTGCGCCGACGCGGGTTCCGCGCCGTGTCCGGCGCCGGGGACCGCGGCGGGCCGGCCGGCAGGACCGTCGTCGTGCTCGACGCGAACCCGCGGCCGGGAGGCGCGTGGCAGCACCGGTGGGCGTCGCTGCGCATGGCCACGGTGAACGGCATCCACGATCTGCCCGGCACACCGCTCCCACCCGTCGACCCCGCGGAGGAGGCCCGCACCGCGGTCCCCCGCTACTTCGCCGACCACGAGGCGCGCGAGGCCCTCCCGGTGCTGCGGCCCGTCCGCGTGCGGTCGGTGACCCCGGTCGACGACCGCCCCGACGGGGCACTCCGTCTCGACACGGACCACGGCTCGTGGCTGGTGCGCGCCGTGGTGAACGCCACCGGCACGTGGGACACCCCGGTGGTCCCGGACGTGCCGGGTGCCGCGTCCTTCCTCGGCGAGCAGCTGCACAGTCGCGACTTCGTCGACGCCGAGCACTTCCGCGGCAGGCGCGTGGCCGTCGTCGGCGGCGGGATCTCCGCGGTGCAGCTGCTCGGGGAGATCAGCCTCGTCACCTCGACCGTCTGGTACACCCGGCGCGAACCGGTGTTCCTGCCGGGCGGCTTCGTCCACGAGGTCGACGGCGTCGACGTGGAACGACGCGTGGCCGCCGACGTCCGGGCCGGTCGACCGCCGGCGAGCATCGTGTCGTACACCGGACTGATCTGGACCGGCGTGCTGCGTGACGCCGCTCGGCGCGGTGTGCTCGAGCGGCGGCCGATGTTCACGCGGGTCCGACCGCACGGCGTCGTGGAGGCCGACGGCACCGACACCTCGGTGGACGTCCTGCTCTGGGCGACCGGGTACCGCGCGGACCTCGACCACCTGGCACCGATGCACCTGCGCGGCCCGCTCGGCGGTGTCCCGGTCGCCGGTACGCAGGTGACCGACGAGCCGCGCGTGCACCTCGTCGGGTACGGCCCGTCGCAGTCGACCGTCGGGGCGAACCGCGCGGGTCGGGCCGCCGCCCGCGACCTGGACCGCTGGCTCGACACCCACGAGGGCGCCCGTGGGGACGGTCGACCGCCGAGGGCCGACGTCGAGCGCTGACCGCCGGACCCCGGACCCGATCAGCGTCTCGCCGAGCGGTGCCGCCGAACAGCCTCAGGCCACCGGGACCGGCGGGAGCTCGCGGTCGGTCTCGGCGACGCGGGTGGCCTTCGCCGCGAGGCCCCGCAGCGGCCCCTCGAGCAGCACCCTGTCGGCGACGTGGCGGAGCGCGAGCCCGAGCCGGGTCCGGGGGTAGGCGAACCGGACGATCCCGCGCGGGATGCCCTGCACGTCGTCCACGAGCGGTCGCATCCAGTCGTCGAACGCCGCGAGCGCACGGTCGAGGTCCGCACGGTCCGAGGAGCGACCCGTGACCGATGCGGCGAGCACGTACCCGCTCGTGAGGGCGAGCGACGCGCCTCCTCCACCCATGGGCGTGACGCACCACGCCGCGTCGCCGACGAGGGCCACGCGGCCCCGTCGCCAGACGGGCATCCGCACCTGGGTGAGCCGGTCGACGTAGACGTCGTCCGACGTCGCGAAGCCGTCGAGCACACGGCGCGACTGCCACCCGGCGTCGGCGAACCGTTCCTCGAGCCCCGCCTGCACCCCCGTGCGCTCGGCGCCGGTCACCCCGTCGTCGTCGCCGGCCCAGGCCAGGATCGCGCGGGTCGTGTCGTACGGGTCGGGGCGCAGGTGCACCTGGCGTCCACCGACGGCGTTGTACCAGCGCCACCGTCGGTCGTCGGAGTCCGTCCGAGGGATCGTCCCGAACGCCATCGTGACGCCCAGGTCCCGCTCGGCGACGTCGCCCGGGTGGTCGAACACCAGCGCCCGGGTGGTCGACCGGACACCCTCGGCGACCACGAGCAGGTCCGCTCGGAGCGTCCGACCGGAGGTCGTCGTGACGGCGACGTGTCCGAGCGCGGTGTCGTCGACGTCAGTGATCCGCTCACCGAAGACGAAGGGCACCTCGTCGGGCAGCGCGTCGCGGACCGTGCGGGCCAGGTCGCCCCGGAGCACCTCGAGCTCGGCGGTCGCGCCGTCCGGCCCCTCGGGCAGGGTCGCGGTCACCCGTCCCTCGGTGTCGACCAGGACGGTCCCGGTCTCGGTGGTGTTCGCGGCACGGACCGCATCCGTCAGCCCCATCCGCTCGAGCACCTGCTTCGCGACGCCGCGGACGTCGACGTTCTGCCCACCGTCACGGAAGGCCCGAGCCCGTTCGACGACGGTGACGTCCCAACCGGTGTGCCGGAGCCACCAGGCGGCGGACAGACCTGCGATGCTCGCTCCCGAGATCACTGCGTGTGGTGCGGACATGTCCTGCTCCTCGTGTGCTGCGCGGTCGGCTGGGACCGACCGCTCGTGCTTTACAGTGAAGCGACTTGACTGTGGAGGAACCTGGATGCCCGACATCGACCCGCTCACGACGGACTGGCAGGACGACGAGGTCGCCGTCATGCACCACCTCCGGGACTGGGCCGTGGCGTTCGAGGAGCTCGACCGGCACCTCGGCGTGTGGATGGGGATGTCGACGACGGATGCGAACGCCCTCGGTCAGGTGCTGTGGGCCGAGCAGGCAGGCGAGCCGCTCTCCCCCGCGCAGCTCGCCCGGCAGATCGGCATGACCTCCGGTGCGACCTCGGTGCTCGTCGACCGGCTCGAGACGGCAGGGCACGTGACCCGCCACCGCGAGAGCACGGACCGCCGGCGGGTGACCCTGCGCGCGACCGCCGCGGCGCGGGCTGCGAACGAGGCGTTCCTCGCGCTCGCCGGGCGCGAGATCGCCGGCGCCCTCCGGGAGAGCGACCCCGCCGAGCTCCGGGCCGCACTGCGGTTCCTCGCGCGGATGACGACGGCGGCGACCGCGGCGAACACGCGCCTCGCGGCGCGTCGGAACGGTGGCTCGACCACCGCGACCGCCCACTGATCGACGGGCGGCGCCTCGCCGGGAGCGACGGGCTCCGCATCCCCGAGAGCACTGCATCGCCGCGAACGACGAGAACCCCTCCGGGCCGGAGCTCGGAGGGGTTCTCGGGTGTGGTGACCCCAGCGGGATTCGAACCCGCGTTACCGCCGTGAGAGGGCGACGTACTAGGCCGCTATACGATGGGGCCGCACGCCCCGCTCGAGAGCGGGACACACTCGTTGTCGGACTCGGAGGCTAGCCACCTGTGGTGACCCCAGCGGGATTCGAACCCGCGTTACCGCCGTGAGAGGGCGACGTACTAGGCCGCTATACGATGGGGCCGTTCCGACAACCCGATAAGTATGGCACAACGCGCGCACGCTGCCAAAACGGGGCGTGTCGCCCGGGTGTGCCGCGCCTCCGGGCGGACCCGCAGCGTCTCAGATCGTGAGCGACTCGCCGGGCCGGAGCACGACGAGTTCCCCGTCCCCGAGCGCCTCGCGCTGCCGGTCGGTGTGCATGGCGAAGCCGATCTCGGACAGCGTCGCCTCGTGCACCGGGTAGGCGCGCCGCGGACCGACCGCGGCGATCCAGTCCATCATCTCCTCGACCTTGAGCCACGGTGCGCCGACCGGAGCAGCGAGGACCTCGACGGGGACGCCGGGCACCGTGTACGCGTCCCCGGGGTGGAAGAGACGACCGTCCACCAGCACCCCGGTGTTGTCGACGAGGGGCACCGAGGAGTGGATGCGCTGGTGCCGCGCGCCGTGCAGGTCGAGCGTGAAGGGGCCGACCTCGCGGTGGTCACCGTCGCCGACCACCTCGACCGTGATGCCCGCGTCGGCGAGCGCCGCGGCCACGCCCGACGGCCCGAGGACCACCGCGTCCGGGTTCCGGTCGAGGATCCCGTGCAGCTGCTCGGGGGTGCCGTGGTCCGGGTGCTCGTGCGTCACGACGACGGCCACGACCCCGGTCACGTCGACCGGGCGGGTGAACCCGCCGGGGTCCAGGACGAGCCGTGCCCCGTCCTTCGTGACGACCTGGCACGCATGCTCGAGCTTGGTGACCTCCATGCGGGCGACCCTACGCGCGTGGCTGCGGGGTTCCGCACCGGTCCCGCCACGGTCCTGGCACGCCGTTGTCGGAGGTCGATGCGTGCCCGTAGCGTCCGGGACATGGCCACCACCACCGCCGTCGCCCTGCCCGGACCCCGGCGCGTCGTGCACGTCGACCTCGACGCCGCGCTGCCGGAGCTCGTCGCCGACGGGACCGGTACGGAGGCCCTCGTCGTCGGACGCCGCGACGGGTACCCCGTCTGCACGGCCGGGCTGACGCTGACGGCCGACCCGTCCGACGCCGCGCGGGTGCTGCGGGCGCTCGCCGCATCGTCGTCCGGGACCACCCCGACCGCGCCGGCCCCCGTGCACGACGACGACCTTCCGTCGGTCTCCGTCGTCGTGTCCACCGTGGTCGACCGCGTCGAGGGCCTCGGTCGGTTGCTCGACGCCCTCGAGCGCCACGACCACCCGGAGCACGAGGTCATCGTGGTCGACAACCGTGTCCGGGTCCCGGAGGACGACCCGCTGCCGGCCCTGCTCGCGGGACGCCGTGTCCGACTCGTCGAGGAACGGCGCCCCGGGCTGTCCGCCGGGCGGAACGCGGGGGTCGCTGCGGCACGTGGCGAGGTCGTGGCGTTCACCGACGACGACGTGCAGGTCGACCCGCGCTGGCTCCGTGCCCTCGGCGAGCGCTTCGTCCGTGAGCCGGAGCTCGACGCCGTCGTCGGCGTGGTCCTGCCGACCGAGCTCGCGACGCCCGCGCAGGTCTGGTACGAGGCGTACTACGGCGGCTTCAGCGGCGAGCGCTCCTTCGAGCCGGTGACCATCGTCCCCGAGGACGTGCCCGGCGCGATGCGCTTCGCCCGCGTGGCCGCGGTGCGACCGGACGGCTCGGTCCGGCGACGGTTCCCGGTGTACGGCGTCGGTGCGTACGGCGCCGGCGCGAACATGGCGTTCCGCCGGACACTGCTCGAGTCGGTCGGTGGGTTCGACCCGACCCTCGGCGCCGGGTCCCCCGCACGCGGCGGCGAGGACCTGGCGATGTTCGTCGAGACCCTCTGGCGCGGCGGACGCATCGGCTTCGAACCCCGCGCCGTCGTGCACCACCGGCACCGCCGGACCGTCGCGGAGCTGCACGCGCAGCTGCACGGCAACGGCGTCGGGTTCGCCGCCCTGCTCTGCGCACTCGTGGCCCGGGACCGACGACACGTCGCCGTCCTCGCTCGGCTCGTCCCCCTCGCGGCGACGGCGAAGGCCCGGGTCGCGGCCGCGGCCCTGTTCCGCGGCCGTGGCGCCGACCACCGACGGGCCGCGGACCCGACCCTCCCGGCTCCGGCGAGCACACCGGTGCCGCGGTCGCTGGCGTACCACGAGCTCCGGGGGTTCCCCGCAGGACCGTCCGCATGGCTCCGCAGTCGTCGACGCTGGCGCGCCGTCAGGGCGGGACGTCCCCTCGCCGGGTGACCCCGGGGCGCGGCGCCACGCGTGACCGTAGGATCGGTCACGTCCCGACGACTGCGTCGGGCGCGAGGAGGGCGCATGCTGCTGGGTACCGACACCGAGCGCCGTGACGTCCCGGCGGACGACGCCACGGGTCCAGCGCCGGTGCTGCACCTCGTCGCGCCGAGCGCGACGGACGCCGCCACGTGCGCGTGCGGCCACCAGCGGGAGGCGCACGAGCACTACCGACGCGGCTCGGACTGCGCGCTCTGCGACTGCCCGCGCTTCCGTCGCCGGGGCTGACCGCCGCGCTCGAGCGGTACCGCGTGCGGGAAACCGCTGCATCCCCGCAGCCGCCCCGGCGGTTCCTTGTCGGGCTCCGGGGCCGGAGTTAGCGTCGCTCGCATGCCCACCCCCACCGCGGAGCTCGCCTGCGTCGTCCTCGCACACGAGGACCCGACCCAGGTCCGCCGACTCCTCGAGGCGCTGGACCCCTTCCCCGTCTTCCTGCACTGCGACGTCCGCACTCCGGACGCCGCGCACGACGCGATGACCGACGGGCTCCCGCCGCGCGTCCACCTGCTCGACCGCCGGCGCACCGGATGGGCGCGGTGGGAGAACGCAGCAGCGGAGCTCGCCGGGTACCGCGCCGCGCTCGCCGGGACGGATGCGAGCCACATCGCCGTCCTGACGGGGAGCGACTACCCGCTCGCCACCGCCGACGAGGTGCGCGCGGTGCTCGGGCGCCACCCCGGTCGTTCGTTCCTCGTCACCCACCCGCTCCCGCACCCGGACTGGCGCGGCGGGGGCTGGTCGCGGTTCCGCTACCGCCACTGGGCGTGGCGCAAGCACATGCTGCGGCTGCCGGTGCCGCGTCGGCTGCCGCGTGGGGTCGTCCTGACCGGTGGGTCCCAGGTGAAGCTGATCAGTCGCGAGCACGCGCAGGCCGTGGTCGACGTCGTGGACGCCCGCCCGGACCTCGTGCGCTTCTGGCGCCGCGTGTGGATCGCCGACGAGTCGCTCGTGGCCTCGATCCTGAACTCCCCCGCACTCGTCCCGGGGTTCGCCGACGAGCACCTCGAGCACCCGCTCTGGTACATCGGGTGGGACGGTACCCGGATGAAGAGCCCGCCGTGGCTCGGGACGCCGGACGCCGGACGCCTGCTGGAGCACTGGACCGGTCCGGACGACCAGCCGCCGTACCTGTTCGCGCGGAAGTTCTCCACGAGCCGCAGCGCCGACCTGCTCGACCTCGTCGACGCGGCCGTCGGCCTGCGGGCGCACCGTCCCGCCGGGGCCACCGCGCCGTGAGCGTCCCGTCCGACACCGGGAGTGCGACGCGGACGACGACGGTGCGGCGCGCCGGGCGGCACGTCGCCCGTACCCGCGACACCAGGAGCACCGCCGGCACGGACTCCGGCGGTCCGGACACCGGCAGCACCGCCGTCCGCACGGGTGCCTCGGCGCTCTTCGGCCGGGGCATGCTCTACGTGGTCGTCTGGTCCATGCAGCTGGTCGTCAGCTCGCTCGTCTCCCCCGTCCTCGCGCACCTGCTGCCGCCGTCGGAGTTCGGCGTGCTCGCGTCCGCCATCGCGCTCTTCCAGGCGCTCGGCGTCCTCGCCGTGGCCGGACTCGACCAGGCGGCGGTGCTGCAACGCGCCGAGGACGGCGACGACCGTCGGGCCCGCGGGCTCGTGCCGGTCGGTGCCGTCCTCGCGACCCTCGTCACGCTCGCGGCGCTGGGGTCGCTGCCGGCGTGGGGTGACGCGGCCGGCTTCGTCGGCGAGCACCCGCTCCTCCTGGTCGCGGTGCTCTGGACGCTGCCCGCGGCGGTCGTGCAGACGTCGCTGGCGCTCCTCGTGGCGCAGGACCGGATCCGCGTCTTCGCGGTCACCAGTCTGCTGTCGTCGGTGGGCGGCTCGGTCATCGGCCTCGGCCTCCTCGTGCTCGTGCACGCCGACGCGACCACCTACGCCTGGGGCGGCGTGGTCGCGCAGGGCGTGGCGATGGTGATCGGCGTCGTCGCCGTCCGCCCGCGCCTGCGGGGGCTGGTCGACCACGCGACGACGGCACGCGCCTTCCGGCTCGGCGTGCCGATCGCGCTGGGCAACCTGTCCTACTTCGTCCTGAACGCCGGGGACCGCATCGTCGTGCAGCGCCTCCTCGGACCCGACGAGGTGGCCCGCTACCAGATCGCCTACGTCGTCGGTTCGGCGGTCGTCCTGCTCCTGACCTTCACGAACAGCGCGTGGGCGCCGCACTTCGCCGCGCTCCGCGACGCCGCCGCACGACGGCGCCTCGCGATGCACGCGCGTGACGAGCTGTACCTGCTCCTCGCGCCGGTGCTCCTCGCCGTGACCCTCGTGTCGCCGGTCGCGCTCCCGGTGCTGGCACCGCCCTCGTACCGGGTCGAGGAGCTGTCGGTCGTGGTGTTCGTCGTCGCCCTGACGGCCTTCCCGGTCGTCGCGAGCGGCGCCACCGGACGACTGCTCGTCGTGGAGCGCCGCGGTGTCGCCGTCGGGGTGATCGCCGCCACCGCCGCCGCCGTGAACGTCGGCGCGAACCTGCTGCTCGTCCCACCGCTCGGCATCGCCGGCGCCGCGCTGTCCACGGTGCTGTCGTACGCGCTGCTCGCCGTGCTGCAGCAGGCCGCGCTGCGGGACCGGAGGCTGTGGCGTGGACCCGCCCGCCGGGTCCCCCTCGTCGTGGTGCCGGCCGTGCTCCTGGCTGCGGCCTCCCTGCTCGCCTCGCAGGACGCCGTCTGGGACGTCGTGCGCATCGTCGGCGTCGTCGCCTGCCTGCCCTGGTTCCTGCAGCGGCTCCGGGCGGCCCGCGGCGGCTCGCGCTGACCTGCACCCGCGCGCACCGACGCCCGCCCGGGCAGCACGCGCGCGGCCCCCGGTACCCGCTCGGGGTACCGGGGGCCTGCGTCTGCCGGGGTCAGACCGCGACGGGCTCCGGAGCCGGCGCCGCCGCCCGCACCACGACGGCGCCGAACGTCCGCCCGACCGCGTACCCGGTCACCGTGGCGACGACGCTCGTCACGATCGCGAGCGCACGGACACCACCACCACGGCCGACCGCCCCGAGCTCGCGCAGGAGCGCCCCCGGCAGCACCCGGGTCAGGTAGGTGCCCTCGCTCGAGAGCGAGTCCCGCGCACCGACCCGTCGGCTCAGGACGGCCTTCGAGATCCCCTCGTAGTAGCTGCGACGACGGACGTACCGCATCGACACCCGGTCGGCCGACACGCGGTGCGAGACGTTCGACCGCGGCTCGTAGCGGATCCGGGCCGCCGGGCGCATCTGGGCGATCCGGATGCAGAGCTCGGTCTCCTCGCAGCCCAGCGGCTGGTTGCCGACCCGACCGATGCCGGACCGGAACCCGCCCGCGGCGAGCAGGACGTCCCGTCGGAACGCCATGCTCGACCCGATCACGTTCCGGACGTCGCCGGCCTCGGTCGGCAGCCCGGTGTAGCTGCAGCCGACGATCCAGAGCAGCTCGTCCGGGAACGGTCCGGCACCGGTGGTGTCCGGCCACGACGGGGTCGCGCGGCCGCCGACCCCGACGACGTCGGGCAGCTCGAGGGACTCGACGAGGTGCATCAGCCAGTCCGGGTCGGCCGCGGCGTCGTCGTCGAGGAAGGCCACGACGTCGGACGCGGCGAGTGCCACGCCCGTGTTCCGGGCGCCGGACAGGCCGCGCTCCTCGGCGTTCGGGACGACCCGCAGTTCGGGCCACCTGGCCGCGGCGCGGAGCAGCAGCTCGGGCTCGTGGTCGATCACGACGACGACCTCGGTGGCCTCGGGCTGCCGCTTCGCCGACTCCACGGCTGCCTGCAGGTCGCCCCAGCGCTGCTGGGTGTAGGCGCAGATGACGACCGTGACCGTGGGCAGGCTCACGCGGCTTCCTCGTCGAGGACGGCCACCGGCTCCGCAACGGCGCGGGCGCGCACCGGCGCCGGCGCGAGACGAGCGCGGCCGGCGACCTCGCCGGCGCGACGACGCTCGTGCATGATCGAGGTGAGGACGCGGATCCCGTCGCTCACGGCGTTGAGGTTGCTCGTGCCGTGCACGCGGAGCTTCTCGTGGCTCGGGACCTCGGTGATCGCGAAGCCGGCAGCGGACCACCGGCACGTCAGGATCGTCTCGATCTCGAAGCCGTCACCCCACCGCATCGACCCGTCGGCGGGCTGCGGGAGCGTCGAGGACAGCAGACCGACCGTCGGCAGCGTGTCCGCCCAGAACGCGTTGTAGCCGTAGCAGAGATCCGTGTACCGCGCACCGAGCAGCAGGTTCGAGATGATGTTGAGCCCCTTGTTGCCGAGGCCCCGGATCACCGTGATGTCGTCGCTGCCGCCGCCGGGCGCGTACCGGGACCCCTTGGCGACGTCGGCACCGGCGACGAGGGCGTCGACGAAGCGCGGGATCTCGGCGGCGTCCGCGGAGCAGTCCGCGTCGAACATGACGACGACGTCGCCGGTGACCGCCTCGAATCCGCAGGCCAGTGCGTTGCCCTTGCCCTTCCGGGTCTGCTGCACGACCGTGATCGACGGCATCAGGCGCCGCGCGGTCGCGACGGTGTCGTCGACCGAGTTCCCGTCGACGAGGATCACCTCGTGCACGGGCGGCAGCATCGGCAGGATGATCTCGAGGTTGCGCGCCTCGTTGCGTGCGGGGATGACGACCGAGACACGGGGGTCTCGGGGTCGGACGGTGGTGCTCATGGTGCTCCTGTCGGGTTCAGGCTGCGTGGGTCGTGTCCCGTCGGTCCGGCGCTGGGTGGGCGCCGGTGGGACGTGTGGGGATGGTCCGTGGGGCGGGTGGGGTGCTCTCGCCGCGGGGACGGGGGTACGCCGTTCCCGCGGCCGTCCCACCTTCGTCCGCGCCGTGGTCACCGGTCAACGCGGCGCGGGGTGCGTTGCGGCAGCCGCGACCGCGCGTACGGTATCCCGCAAGCGGGTGCGGATCGTGCGGGTACGGCTCGTGCGGGCACGGCGGCCGGGAGGCACGTGCTGACGCTCCGACGCACCGCCCGACGCGCCACGTGGCGACCGGGAGGGGTCGGACGGGTGGACCGTTCGTCCGACGTCCCGCACGTGGTCGGGTCGCGGCGCGTGGTGCGGCCGCGCGACGGTCGCTGCGGTCCGGTACCGGGCCGGGCCGCAGCCCGCGGTGCGGGCGCACGGCGCGCCTCCCGGTCGGCACGCGGTCGGACCGCGTGCCGGATCAGGAGGTCCGGCGGGCGGCAGCCGAGCGGGCGCGCACCGTGCGACGGGACCGCGCGTAGCGACCGACACCCCGCAGCACGGCGCGGAGCTCGACGCCGCGCACCGCGGCGACCTCGCGGTCGAAGGCGCTGTCACCCGCTGCGGGGACGGTGTCGGAGCGCGCCGGCCCACTGGCGACGTCCGCTGCGGGGACCGCCGGCCCGGCGAGCAGGTGCCGGACCGCGCCGGGCGCGCGGACCAGCGCCATCCCGAGCGTCCGTGGCCGGAGGGCGGTCTTCGTCAGCCACGCCCCGAGCCCGGTGCCGTACCCGACCGCCTGGGTGCGGAGTGCGGCGACGTCGGCGCGGTGCCGGTGCCAGACCAGGGCGGAGGGCTCGACCGCGAGGGCCGCGCCGGAGAGCACCACGCGGGCGAAGACGTCGATGTCCTCGCCGCCGCCCGTGGCGGTGCCGACGCCGAGCGCCTCGTCGAAGCCCCCGAGCGCGAGCACCGCGTCACGGCGCATCGCGAAGTTCGCCCCGGTGCCGTAGTCGCCCACCGAGAACGGGAAGAGCGGCCGGTCCGCCGGCGGGGCGGTGAGTCGGAACACCCGCGGCGTGAGGTTCCGCGACCAGGTCACCCGTTCGTCGAACCAGCGCTGGGCCGGCGTGCGGAGCTCGCCGCTCGCCACGAGCCCGCTGACGCACACGACGTCCTCCCCGCGGGCGAAGCCGGACGCGAGGGCACGGAGCCACCCGCGGTCGACCACGACGTCGTCGTCGGTGAACGCGACGACCTCGCCACGGGCGGCGCGGACACCGGCGTTCCGCGCGCTGGACAGTCCGGGCGTCGGCTCGAGCACGTACCGGATGCGCGGGTCGGTGCCGGGCGCGGTGACGAGTCGACGGGTGGCGTCGTCGGACGGCGCGTTGTCGACCACGACGACCTCGAGGTCGGGGTGGTCGAGCGCGAGGACCGACCGCAGGGCGTCGGCGAGCTGGTCGGCGCGGTCGCGGGTGCAGAGCACGACGGTCGTGCTCGGGAGCCGCACCGGCACGGGCGGGTGCTCGGCCGGGGGCAGCGCGTCGACGGCCACGCGGAGCTCGGTGGCGTCGACCGCCCCGTCGGTGACGGGCAGGTCGACGAAGCCCCGGGGCGACGTGCCCGCACGGACGAGGAGCCGCGCCGTCCGGTGACCGGCAGCGTCCGCCAGCGGGATCGCGTCGTCGCCGTCGGGGACCTCGTGCGCGTCGACGGCGCCGACCCAGACCGCACCCGGCCAGGTGGGCGGCTCGGGGCTCGCCATCGTGCGCTCGAGCACGAGGCGGGACGACGACGGTCGCGGCGGCGTGGAGGTCATGGGACCACCGTCGTCGGGCCCGGCGGTGGCGTCAACGCGGTCGCGCGGAGCCTGCGGTTCCCCCGCAGGAGCGGACGCGACCGTGCGTGATGCCGCAATGCCGCAGGGCACCCGCACAACCCCGTCGGCACCCTCGTCGGTGGCGGTCGACGATGGTCGACTTGCCTCGACAGCCGGCACCCGACCCGAAGGAAACGCCCGATGCCCCTCACCACCGCGGTGGTCACCCCGTGACCGCGACTGCGCCGACGCGGGTGGAGCTCCGCCGGGCGCACCGGGTGCACCGGTCCCCGGTGCCGGCGGTCGCTGCCGCGGTGCTGGCGTTCGCGGCGACGGCGGTGCTGCTCACCGGGACGACCGGTCCGGTGCAGACCGCCGTGGTCCTGACGGCGCTCCTCGTCGTGCCCGGGACCGCCGTCGTCCGGCCCCTCCGTCTGACCGAGCCGGTGAGCCGGGCGGCGCTCGTCCTCGTCGCCGGCGCCGCGGTCGACACCGTCGTCGCCCTCGCCATGGTCTGGACCCAGCGCTGGGCCCCCGTCCCGGCGGCGGGCCTCGTCCTCGTCGTCAGCGGCTGGGCGGCGATGGCGCACGGGGTCGTCACGGCCCGGTCGTCCGACCGGGCGTCGGTGCAGCACGCCGTCCGCTCCGCCTGGACAGCACGCCGCGACGGTACGCTCGTCCGGCTCGCGGTCGGCGGCGGCGTGCTCGTCACGGGGGTCGCGCTCTGGGTCGTCGGCACGGCGCAGACCACCACGGGGGCGCTCGGCGAGTGGGGCCTGCTCACCGCCGTCCCCCCGGTGTGGTGGGTCGGTGCCGGTGCGGTCCTCGCGGTGGCCGTCGTCGCGCTGGTCGATCGTCGGTTCCCGGCCGCGCTCCGCACCGCCACCGCCGCCGTGCTCGTCGTGGTCGTGTACGGCACGGCGAACCTCGCGGCTGCCGAGCCCCGACCGCCCTGGGTCTTCAAGCACATCGCGGTGACCGCGTACATCCAGCAGCACGGCTCGGTCGACCCGGCGATCGACATCTACAACCGCTGGCCGGGCTTCTTCGCGGTGAGCGCCTTCCTCGGCTCCGTCACGGGGACCACGGACGCCGCCGCGCCGGTCCGCTTCGTGGAGGTCGCGTTCGCCCTGCTCGACGGTGCCCTCGTCCTCGGCATCGCCCGGGCGCTCGGGCTCCGGGGCCGCTGGGCGGTCACGGCCGCCGTGGTCTTCAGCGCCGCGAACTGGGTCGGTCAGGACTACTACTCACCGCAGGCGTTCGCGTTCGCGCTCTTCCTCGCCGTCGTGCTCGTCGTGCTCACCAGGCTGCGCAGCACCCCGAACGCGCTCGGGCGCGGGATCGTCGGTGTCGTCACCCGGCTGCTCCGGGCCCGCCGGGCACCGTTCGTGCCGACCGGTGGGACCGCCGCGGCCGTCGACCCCGGTACCGCGGCCACCCGCACCGCGACCGTCACCGCGGTGGTCCTGGTCGTGCTCCTCCAGGCGGTGATCACGGCGTCGCACCAGCTCACGCCGTACGTGCTCGTCGCCGCGTTCGTCCCGCTCGTCGTGATCGGTGTCGTCCGACCGTGGTGGACCGCGCTGCCCGTCGTCGCCGCACCGCTGCTCTACCTCCTGCCGAACCTCGACTACGTGCAGGAGAAGTTCGGCCTGACCACCGGGTTCGACCCGGTGAGCAACGCCACGGCCGCCTCGACGTCGATCGCGATCCCGTCGCTCGCGACCACCCTGCAGAGCCGCGGGGTGCTCGCCCTCACCGCCCTGGTCGCGGTCGTCGCCCTGGTCGGCATCGTGCGGACGGTGCGTGCCGGTCACGGCCACCGGGCGCTGCTCGTGCTCTGGCTCGCCGCGTGCCCGGTCGTGCTCGTCCTCGGGCAGAGCTACGGTGGTGAGGGCAGGTTCCGCGTCGTGCTCTTCTCGGCGCCCTTCCTGGCGATCGCCGCCGTCCACGCGCTGCACGGGCGTCGGCTCCGTCTCCTGCTCACCGGCGCACTGGTCGGCGTCACGACGCTGCTCTTCGTCGCGACGACGTTCCAGGCCGAGCAGGCGAACCGGACGCCGGCCGGCGAGGTCCTGGCGGCGCGGTGGCTGGACGGCCGCTTCACGGCGGACGACACCCTGACGACCGTCGGCGGCTTCCCTGCCGTCATCGGCGCCGGGTACCCCGCGTACCTGCAGCGCTGGGGCCAGGTGCAGTCGCTGGGCGACCTCACGCAGTGGTACCCGGACGGCATCACGCCGGCCGACCTCGACGAGTCGCTCGCGGACCGGGCGCACGGTGGGGACGCGTGGCTGGTGTTCTCCGACGCCGAACGCGCGGACGTGGTCGCCCGCGGCACCGCGACGGGCGCGGCGGTCGACGCCCTCGAACGTTCGGCAGCGGATCGCGGGACGCTGCGCTACGACCGCGACGGTGTCCGGATCTACGAGGTCGCCCGTGCGGCGTGAGCCCGCGACCCCCGGCCCTGGCCCCACACGGCGCGACGTGCTGCGCCGCGCTGCGGTCGTCGCGGGACTCGTCGGCGCCGCGGCGCTGACCGGCACCGTGGCCGTCGTCCTGCCGACGGCGATGCGCCGGGCCGACCGTGCCGTGGCCGCGGAGATGCCCACGGGGACGGTCGAGTCGGGCGGGGTCCGCTGGGTCCCGTACCTCGCCGAGGACTTCGACCGCGACGCCGCCCACGGCGACCTGCTCGCGGTCTACCCGGCGATGGCCGAGTACCGCGGGTTCCGCGACACCTCGGGCAAGGGGATCTACCACCCGGACGAGGTCGTCTCGGTCCACGACTCGACGCTCGACTTCCACCTGCGGACCGAGGACGGTCAGCCACTCGTCGCGGCCGTGCTGCCCGCGGGCTACCGGTCGTACACGCACCAGCGCGTCTCGATCCGCTACCGGGCGGGTGACGCCCCCGGCTACAAGTTCGTGATGCTCCTATGGCCGCTGTCGGGCGACTGGAACGAGGGCGAGATCGACTGGCCGGAGGGCGACCTGGGCGGCGACGTCCGCCCGGTGTCGGCGGTGCCGGGCAGCTTCGACGCCGCGGACCGCACCATGCGGTTCCTGCCGGAGGACGCTCCGACGGTGCCGGGCGGCCAGGAGGACTGGCACGTCGCCACCGTCGAGTGGACCGCCGACGTCGTGCGCTTCTGGTGGGACGGTGCACTCGTCGCCTCGACGGCGGGCGCCGTGCCGAGGGTGCCGATGCGCGTCACCCTGCAGGCCGAGACCGCGATCGGCGACGCCCGTGTGCCGGCGGGCTCCGAAGGGCACGTGCTCGTCGACTGGGTCGTGGCGTACCGCGCGGCCGACTGACGCCGAGCGGGCTCCTGCCCGGACGCCGACGACCTCCCGGATCGGGCCCCCGGTGTCGATCCGGGCGTTCCGGGCGTTCCGTGTCCGTTCCGGGCGTTCCGTGTCCGTTCGCGCGCCCGGTATTGATTCGGGCGTTCCGTGTCCGTTCGCGCGCCCGGTGTTGATTCGGGCGTTCCGTGTCGATCCGGGCGTGTCTCCTCGTACGAGGCGCCCGGGAACGGGAAAAGCCCCCGGGATCTCCCGGGGGCTTTTCCTTCGAGCTGGGGTACCTGGACTCGAACCAAGAACGACGGTACCAGAAACCGCTGTGTTGCCAATTACACCATACCCCAAAAGGCCTGTTGGCCTTCCGTTCCCCGTTGTCCGGGGCACGATCAACTACTGTACAGCATCCCGGAGGTCCTCGAGACCACCCACCAGGTCCCGGTGCACCGCGGCTGCCGTCGACGCCCCGTGACCGGCCGCCACGACGAGCTGCTCGGGACCCGGCGGGGTGACGTCCCCGACGGCGTACAGCCCGGGTACCCGGGTCCGACCGACGCGGTCCACGCGGAGGAGCCCGTCGGCGTCCCGGTCCGCCGGCGCGTCGAGCCAGTCGAGGTCGGCGTGCCACAGGGGTCGCACGAACGCTCCGGTGTGCGGCCGCACGTCGCCGTCCGCCAGGCGGACACCGGTGAGGCCGTCCCGCCCGCCCTCGAGGTCGGCCACGGGCCGTTCGTCGACCGTCACGCCCGCCGCCGACAGTCGCGCACGGCCCGCATCGTCGAGCACCGCGGCACCGTTCGTGTAGACCACCAGGTCGTCGGTCCACGAACCGACGAGCAACGCGCGGTCCACCACGTCTGGCGTCTCGCACAGGAACGCGAGGGGCTGCCCTGCGTGCTCGTACCCGTCGCACTCGACGCAGCTGTGCACCGACGTGCCGTAGAGGGCTCGCAGGGACGGCAGCGCCGGGAACTCCTCCCGGAGCCCCGTCGCGACCACGACGGCCCGCGCGCGGGCCCGCAGCTCGGTCCCGCGGGAGGAACCGTGCACCGACCAGCCGTCACCGTCGCGGGCCACGTGATCGACGACCGACTGCACGACGGTCGCCTCCGGGTAGGACTCGACCTCGACCCGGCCGAGCTTCCGGAGCTCGAGCGGCGAGATCCCGTCGCGCGTGACGAAGCCGTGCGAACGGAGTGTGGCAGCGTTGCGCGGTCGGTTCGCGTCGACGAGCAGCACCGTGCGCCGAGCGCGGACCAGGTTGAGCGCAGCGCTCAGCCCGGCCGGACCGGCACCGATCACCGCGACGTCGACGGACAGGACGTCGCCGTCCCGCGCACCCGGAGTCGTCACCACGACGGTGTCAGCGGTCCGCGAGTCGGCGGAGACGGGTGAGTGTGGACCCCTTGCCGAGGATCTCCATGGACTCGAACAGCGGCGGGCTGATCCGGCGCCCGGACACGGCGACGCGGAGCGGTCCGAACGCCACGCGCGGCTTGAGGCCCATGCCGTCGATGAGGGAGGAGCGCAGGGCTGCCTCGATCGACCCGGTCGTCCAGTCCTCGACGCCCTCGAGCGCGGTGACCCCGGCGTGGAGCACGTCCCCGGCGTCATCCTTCAGCGTGGCGCGGGCGTCGTCCTCGACCACGAGCTCGTCGTCGGTCGTGAACAGGAAGCCGAGCATCGCCGGAGCCTCGCCGAGGAGCTGCATGCGCTCCTGGACCAGCGGGGCCGCCGCCGCGAGCACCCGCTCCTGCTCGGCGGTCGGCGGCACCGACACGAAGTCCGTCAGGTACGGCAGCAGGCGTCCGCGGAAGTCGTCGGCGTCGAGCAGACGGATGTGGTCACCGTTGATCGCCTCGGCCTTCTTGTGGTCGAAGCGGGCGGGGTTCGGGTTCACGTCGACGACGTCGAACGCGGCGACCATCTCGTCCGACGAGAAGACGTCGCGGTCCGGGCCGATCGACCAGCCGAGCAGCGCGAGGTAGTTGAGGAGCCCCTCCGGCACCATGCCGGCGGCACGGTGGTGGAACAGGTTCGACTCGGGGTCGCGCTTCGAGAGCTTCTTGTTGCCCTCCCCCGTGACGTACGGCAGGTGACCGAAGCGCGGGACGACGTCGGTGATGCCGACCTCGACGAGCGCCTCGTACAGCGCGATCTGCCGCGGGGTCGACGACAGCAGGTCCTCGCCGCGCAGCACGTGGGTGATCCCCATCAGGGCGTCGTCGACCGGGTTCGTGAACGTGTACAGCGGCTTGCCGTTGGGGCGGACCACCACGAAGTCCGGGAAGGTGCCCTGCTTGAAGGTGATCTCGCCGCGCACCAGGTCGTCGAAGCTGAGGTCGCGGTCGGGCACGCGCAACCGCAGCGCCGGCTGCCGTCCCTCGTCGCGGAACGCCTGGCGCTCGGCCTCGGTCAGGTCGCGCTCGTGGTTGTCGTACCCCTGCTTCGGGTCGCGACCGGCGGCCGTGTTCCGGGCCTCCATCTCCTCCGGAGTCACGTACGACTCGTAGACGTGGCCGGACGCTCGCAGCTTCGCGATGACGTCCTCGTACACGTCCGCGCGCTCCGACTGGCGGTACGGACCGTGCGGACCGCCCACCTCGACGCCCTCGTCCCAGTCGAGCCGGAGCCACCGGAGCGCGTCGAGGATCTGCTCGTAGGACTCCTCGCTGTCGCGCGCGGCGTCGGTGTCCTCGATGCGGAACACGAGCTTGCCGCCGGTGTGGCGCGCGTAAGCCCAGTTGAACAGGGCCGTCCGGATGAGCCCCACGTGCGGGGTCCCGGTCGGGCTCGGGCAGAAACGGACTCGGACGTCGGAGCCGGTGGCAGTGGTGAACGGTGCAGTCATGACCACACGATCCTACCGGCGCGCCACGCTGCCCGACCTGCGGTGGCGGTGTGCGGGTCGGCCCGGAAACGCAGGAAACCCCTGACCGATCACGGTCAGGGGTTTCCTGGTGTTGCTGAAGTTGAGTCCGGCGGCGTCCTACTCTCCCACAAGGTCCCCCTTGCAGTACCATCGGCGCTGAGAGGCTTAGCTTCCGGGTTCGGAATGTGACCGGGCGTTTCCCTCTCGCTATGACCACCGGAACACTGTCGACCCAGATCCTGGATCAAACCATTGTTCCTTCAGAGCATTGCTGAAGTATTCAGTTTGATTCCCGATCGTCTGTCGGGAACCACAAAGTGGACGCGAGCCCGCCACCCACGAGGGGTGACGGTAAAAGTTGTGTTGTCAAGTCTTCGGCTTATTAGTACCGGTCAGCTCCACGGGTCGTTAGTCCCCGCTTCCACATCCGGCCTATCAACCCAGTAGTCTGCTGGGAGCCTCTCACACTCAAGGTGCATGGAAATCTCATCTCGAAGACGGCTTCCCGCTTAGATGCTTTCAGCGGTTATCCGGTCCGAACGTAGCTAATCAGCGGTGCCCTTGGCAGAACAACTGACACACCAGAGGTTCGTCCATCCCGGTCCTCTCGTACTAGGGATAGATCTTCTCAAATTTCCAACGCGCGCAGCGGATAGGGACCGAACTGTCTCACGACGTTCTAAACCCAGCTCGCGTACCGCTTTAATGGGCGAACAGCCCAACCCTTGGGACCTACTCCAGCCCCAGGATGCGACGAGCCGACATCGAGGTGCCAAACCATGCCGTCGATATGGACTCTTGGGCAAGATCAGCCTGTTATCCCCGAGGTACCTTTTATCCGTTGAGCGACAGCGCTTCCACAAGCCACTGCCGGATCACTAGTCCCGACTTTCGTCCCTGCTCGACCTGTCAGTCTCACAGTCAAGCTCCCTTGTGCACTTACACTCGCCACCTGATTGCCAACCAGGTTGAGGGAACCTTTGGGCGCCTCCGTTACTCTTTGGGAGGCAACCGCCCCAGTTAAACTACCCATCAGGCACTGTCCATGAACCCGATCAGGGTCCTACGTTAGACATCCAAAGTGACCAGAGTGGTATTTCAACAATGACTCCACGAACACTAGCGTGCCCGCTTCACAGTCTCCCACCTATCCTACACAAGCCACTCCGAACACCAATACCAAACTGTAGTAAAGGTCACGGGGTCTTTCCGTCCTGCTGCGCGTAACGAGCATCTTTACTCGTAGTGCAATTTCGCCGAGTTCGCGGTTGAGACAGCTGGGAAGTCGTTACGCCATTCGTGCAGGTCGGAACTTACCCGACAAGGAATTTCGCTACCTTAGGATGGTTATAGTTACCACCGCCGTTTACTGGGGCTTAAATTCAGAGCTTCGCCC